>JAQVNR010000006.1:7300-30579 GCA_028703035.1 Bacilli bacterium
AGAAAATATTTCACTTTTTTTGTCGAAAGATAACCCTTGAAAAGTTTTCGTAGTTATACTATGATGAAACCAGTAAAGGGTCAACAGTTTTAGAGTCTGCACTACATAATAGTGTTGCATATTCTTTAACTAAATATTCATGCTCTTTACACATTTTATTAAAATTCAATGTTGAATTAATTGATGGTATATTGTCACTACAAATGACTTTATACCATTTTTGGTTATATTCAACTTTAATGCCTATTTTATGACTTATATAAATATTGATTTTAGCTCTAGGTAATATATCATTGTCTATTATTTGGAATTGCTTACCTTTGATAGAAAAACATCCTGCATTATCAATTACTCTTGTTAGTTTACTTGTTAACAATATATTTAAATCAATATAACTTGGAACTTTAATAAACTTATTAATATCTGAGATAGGTTCAACAGCAAATCTTTTATTATGTTTTTTTATATATTTGGGTAAGAAAAGATTTGCTTCTTCAATAGTTTTAATATTATTTATTTTAAATTCCTCTGTAAGCCGATCTTGAAGTGTTTGCCATAATCTCTCAACCCGGCCTTTTGCTTTTATGTTGAGCTCAACAAAAAAGCAATTATGTGTAGTGAAGTATTATGTTGAGTAAAATAAAAATACTCCCGTTTTAAAGGGATTATCTAAAATTTACTCAACATAATGTTTTTATATTTTAAATAAATTATTTAACTTATCAATTAGGTTTTTTTCATTTTCCCATACTTTAGAATTCTGATTTGTATTATTAAATATTAAATCTCCAGCTTTTTCAACTGCTTTTATAATTACATCTGATGTTACATCTAAATAAATTTCAGTGGTTGTAATCGATTCATGACCCAAGAATCTTTGAATCACTGGTAAGCTTGTTCCGTTTATTAAAAAATGACATGCTTTAGTATGGCGTAGTGTATGAGGAGTTACATTTTTGTTTTTTAAACTTTCGATATTAACACTTGCTATTTGATGATATTTTTTAATTATGTATTCTACTCCAAATCTAGTCATCTTATTATTACTGTTATTCTTAAATAAACACCCAGAAGTAATGTTAAATCTTTCTATGTATTTTTTGAGCAACTTGACCGAGTGCTTATTTATATAAACTAATCTATGTTTATTTCCTTTACCAATTATTCGTATTGAATTTTCTATTCCAAAATTTATATCTTCTATACTCATATTTATTAATTCACTAACTCTTGCTCCAGTATCATATAGAACATTAATTAATACATAATGTTTTAAACCAATTTTTTCGGTTAAATCAACTGACTTAATTAATTCTTGATATTCCTCTACAGTTAAGAACTCAACTTTTTTAGAATCTGATTTTTTAAACCTAATTTTGCTCAAATTATTTGAAATATTAATATATTTTACTTCAACATCACCTACATATTTACAAAAAGATACAATCCCAGCCAATCTTAGGTTTCTTGTAGTGACACTATTACCAACAACTTCCTCTAAGTGATTTAAAAAATCGCCTACATTTTCCAAAGTAAAATCTAGAAGTGATATTTCTCTTATTGTTTTGTTTTTATTTTTGGCTATAAAATTTAAAAATTGTTTTATTGAAGTATAATATGATTCCACCGTTTTATCACTAAATCCACGTTCGAGTGGCAAATGTTTTATTAAATACATTTCTAAATGTTTATATAGTTCTTTATTCATTGTTATATCCCTCATTAAATACAGATGTAATAAACGAAGTATACTCTTCATTTTTAAGTAATGTATCTTTAAATAACTCCTTGGTGAGCCAGACATATTTTTGAGTCTCGTATATTGACTTATGACCTAAAAAAGTAGAAAGAGCCATTAAACTTTCATTAATGTCATCACTGGATTTATTAAGTTGAGTAAGTGAATGAACGCAAAATGTATGTCTTAAATCATGTAGTCGTGGTCCTTTTCCTTTACCTAAGTGAGGAATGTCACATTTTTTTAAAAGACACCTGAAATAGCTATATAGAATGGTTTTATTTAATTTTCCATTATTTAAATCTACACCAGTATCAAAGAAATATATATTAGATAAATTATGTCTGGTGGATTCGTTCAAATATCGAAAACACTCTTTTTTCAATGAATAAGATATTGTTACTATTCTTTTATTGTCATTTTTAGCATGATTAATATAAATAATACCTTCTTCTAGATTTACGTCACTTAACTTTAGATTTATTAATTCTGATAATCTCATGCCCGTACAATAAAACATTGTAAATGCACAAGAAATAATATTTCTTATGTTAGGTAATACATTTGGCGTATGCGAGGAATATGTATTAGCGTGATAAAGTAACTGTGATATTTGTTTGGTTGAAAATATATATGGAATATAAGCTTCTTGTCCGCGAGATGAAATTGATGGCACGATGAATACACTTTCTATATCTAAAATATCTCTCATATATTTTCCTAAACCTCTTATTATAGTTGCTTTATTAGTCAAATTAGTCAATCTTTCATTATCTTTTAATTCCAAAAACTCCATCACTAATTCACGATCAAGATTGATTTTATTTCTCGGTTTTTTTAAACAATGCTTATCAAATTGTTTTAGAGTACATAACTGACTATAATATTTTAAACCTATTGCTTTTTTATAATCAATAAAACCCTTAATTATCTCTCCCAAAAAACTATTATATTCCATTAGGCACCTCTAGGTGGCATTTTTTCAAATTATTTACATCAATCTTAATATAATGTTTCGTTGTTTGAACTGAAATGTGTGATAAGGTCTTTGATATTGTGAAAATAGGCACTTCCTGCGATAGCATATTAGAAGCAAGTGATGATCTTAAAGAATGTGGTCCAAATTTTCTTCCTTTGAGATTTATTTTAGAATCAATGAATAATTTGTTAATTATGCCAGTTATATTCGATGAATATAATTCCGTACCATTCTTGCTTACAAATATGTTTGAAACATTAGAAGTTGATCTATAATGAATTAAATATTCAATAATAGCATTACCAGTATCAGCTAATAACGGTAATGTTGTAGTTCTTCCAGTTTTAGATGTAGTTAAAGTAATTGTGTTCTCATTCCAATTAATATGCGAGTATTGTAATTCACATACATCCTTAGCACGTAAACCAGTAGAGATTATCAAAGATAAAATAGCATAGTCTCGTTTGTTATTTGGAAATAGTGATTGTTTAGCATGATTAATTACTTTTTTTAATTCTTCTGGTGTATAATAACTAGGAACATTATTATTAGATGAAACAATGTGCGTTGGAAATAACTTTTTTGGTTGAAAATTTATAAAGTTATTTTCATAGCTATAAATTAAAAACGATTTTATTATATTAATATCCAATCTAGCCGCATAATTGTTTCTATTTGACTGTGACTCTATATACTTAAAAATTTGAGTTTTTGATAAGTTTTCTAGTGGATAGTTATACAAAAATCTAGTAATAATGTTTTTTTTGTTACTTATTGTTCTTTGCTTTAAACCAATTTTACTTTGAATCAACAAGTATTTTTCCAAAGCATTTGCAGAAGAATGTATTAACGGTTTATCATGTGCAGACATTGGTTTAGTTTTAATCATTTTCGTTTCAATAAATTCGAGCAAACAGTAAAATACATTTTTAATCATTATTTCATGTTTTGTTAAATCTCTATTATCTGTATTAAAATAGTCTAGTCCATAATAATTAATAAAATGTTTAATTATGGATTCTTTTGATAAAACATCGTCCAAAGAGTTCTTTAACATTCGCTTCCAAATATAACCATACTTCCTTTCTACGGTAGATTCCGTAAATTTTAAATCATAAAACGTTTTTTTAGCCTCGTTTATGGCTTCTGATAATTTCATAAATAAAATACCTCCTTTGAAATTACAAAGAGTATTTTACTATATATAAAAACATTATGTTGAGTAAATTTTAGATATTCCCTTTAAAACGGAAGTATTTTTATTTTACTCAACATAATATTTCACTACACATAATTGCTTGAGAATTTGAAGCTGCAATCATCGTTATACCTAATGTATCCATTATTCTTTTAAATTGGGTAGTAGGTTTTTCTTTGCCTTCTAATTCTTCTTCAATAGTTGTTTTCTGAGTGCAAGTAGGAAAGAATACAGAATACTTATCAGAGTAGAGTGCAACAGGTGAACCGTGTTGAGTGAGCATTTGCCTAGTTATTTCTAAATATCCCATTAAACATTCATTTTCACACATATATAATCCCAAAATTTCACTTGTTGCATCATCTATATAACCGTGTAGTGAATACTTAACTCCAATATTAAACCAATCATGTGGTGTTCCATCTGTTTGTATTAATAAACCTCTTGCTTCTTTTCTTTGTCTTCTTCGGTGTGTCTTTTTAGATCTATGCTTTTTTTTAGAAGTAATATTTTCTTTTGTAAGCATATTATATAATGCAGAATAAGAAATTTTTATGTTTTCTCTTTCTTCTAATAAATCTTTAAAGTGGCTGAAATTGGTGTTGTTATAATCTTCAGATAATTTTAATTTTATTATTTTTTCTTTAAATTCATCAGTAAAAGTATGACCTGGTTTATTAAATTTGTTTTTATGTTTAATTCCATCAACTCCTTCCTCTTTAAAACGCTTTATAATATTTCTAACTTGTCGATCCGAAATTTTTAAAGCTTCGGCTGCTTCAACCTGAGTTCTTTTTTTATCAATAACAGATTGAATTATTGATATTCTTTTTACTTCATTCATTGTATATAATCCTTCTTTCATTTTTTCCTCCATAACAATAATGGGGAAGATATTCAGGAAATATTCATAATTTAGTTATAATAGGAATTTATCACAGATTAACAACAAAAATTAAAAGATAATATTTATAAATTATAATTTTTATGATAAGATTAGCACTAGGTGATAAATTGTGATGGAAAAAATTCGTAATTTTTGTATCATAGCCCATATTGATCATGGAAAAAGTACCCTTGCTGATCGGATTTTAGAACTTACTGGTGGGGTAGAGGCTCGTAATATGAAGCCTCAACTTTTAGATAGTATGGATATTGAAAGAGAAAGAGGAATAACTATTAAGCTTAATGCTGTTAGACTTCTTTATAAAGATTATATTTTTAATTTAATAGATACCCCAGGACATGTCGATTTTTCTTATGAAGTATCAAGGAGTCTTGCAGCTTGTGAAGGGGCACTTCTTATAGTTGATGCAGCTCAAGGCATAGAAGCTCAGACACTAGCAAATTTATTTTTAGCCTTAAACAGTAATTTAACAATTATTCCGGTTATTAATAAAATAGACTTGCCAAATGCTGATGTACCAAAAGTAAAAAAAGAACTAATCGAAATGTTCGGATTTTTAGATGAAGAAATTTTTCTTTGTAGTGGTAAAACCGGTGAGGGTGTTTTAGAGATTCTTGATGAAGTAATTAAAAAAATTCCAGCTCCTAAAGAAAGTATTAATAGCGAAACAAAAGCTTTAATATTTGATTCATATTTTGATTCATACCGTGGGGTAGTTGCATCAATTGCTGTTAAATCTGGGGAAATAACTCTTTCAGATACGATAAAGATGATGGCAACTGGTGCTGAGTTTGAGGTTGTTGAACTGGGGATTAATAATCCTAATGAAACAAAAGTAAAAAGCTTAAAAGCAGGATCAGTTGGCTGGATAAGTGCCAGTATTAAAACTATTGACGCAGTTAGAGTAGGAGATACAATTACGACTAAAAGAAATTCTGCAAAAGAAGCA
Source organism: Bacilli bacterium (assembly GCA_028703035.1). GTDB lineage: Bacteria > Bacillota_I > Bacilli_A > RF39 > UBA660 > DUUS01. The sequence continues at coordinate 13,072 of JAQVNR010000006.1, forward strand.
CTTCCTGGTTATCAATTAATGAAGCCGATGGTTTATTCGGGATTATACCCAGTAGAGCCAAATAAATATGTAGCTTTAAAAGAAGCATTAGAAAAACTAAAATTAAATGATGCATCATTTTCCTTTGAGCCGGAAACAAGTGAAGCTTTAGGGTTTGGATTTAGATGTGGTTTTTTAGGTCTTCTTCATTTAGAAATAATTGAAGAAAGAATTAGAAGAGAATTTAAAATAGAAATAATTATTACCAGCCCATCAGTTATTTATAAAGTAGCCTTAGTAGGCGACAGTGAAATTTTTGTCGATAATCCTTGTGAGATGCCACCTAGGGTGAAAATAAAAGAGATTAGTGAGCCATATGTTAAAGCAAACATCTTTGTTCCAAGTACTTATATCGGTCAGGTTATGGAGTTATGTCAAGAAAAAAGAGGTAATTATTTAACTACAGAATATATTGATCAAACAAAAGTAAATATTTATTATGAGCTTCCTTTAGGAGAAATCGTCTATGACTTTTTTGATCGCTTAAAAAGCTCCACTAAAGGCTATGCATCTTTTGATTATGAGATAGCTGATTATAAAGAAAGTAATTTAGTTAAAATGGATATATTAATTAATAATGAAATAGTTGATGCTCTTAGTATGATAGTCCATAAAGATTCAGCTTATAATCGAGGTAAAACAATTACCAAAAATTTAAAAGAAATAATTCCTCGGCAACTTTTTGAAGTTCCAATTCAAGCCAGTATTGGTTCAAAAGTTATTGCTAGAGAAAATATTAATGCCATGCGCAAAAATGTTCTTGCCAAATGTTATGGGGGAGATATCACAAGAAAGAAAAAATTGCTTGAAAAACAAAAAGAAGGTAAGAAAAGAATGAAAATGGTCGGCAACGTTGAAATACCCCCAGAGGCATTCTTGACGATTTTAAAATCAGAAAGATAAACTAATACTTGTATACCAGCTAAATCAAATCCTGCTTATATCGGTTTAAAGAATTAGAATTTGAATTAAGTAATAGTCAATTAGTAATTAGAACTACAAACAAATAAGCAAGTTTAATAAAAAAATGACCGATAGAATCACATATTTTTTTCATTATTTAGAAATGCTTTCAATATTTATGTTTATTTTGTATAATGGATAAGAGGTAATGTTTATGGAAAGTGTTTATATTCATATTCCATTTTGCAAAAGTATTTGTTCTTATTGTGATTTTTGTAAGATGTTATATACTTCTAGAGACTCTCTAAGATATTTAGAAGCTTTAAAATGTGAAGTAGAAGAATATTATTTAGGAGATTGCATTAAGACAATTTATATAGGTGGAGGTACTCCTTCAGTTTTAAATCCTGAAGAGTTGGCAAAGCTATTTGAAATAGTTGATTTATTTAAAAAAACAACTACCTGCGAAATTACATTTGAATGTAATCCTGATGATATAACGGAAGTTTTAATTGATATTTTAAAAGTAAATGGGGTTAATCGAATTAGTATTGGCATGCAGTCATTTAATACTGAAAAACTTATCTTTATGGAGCGTATAAGTGATTTTGAAGATATTAAAAATAAAATAAATTTAATAAATAATAAAGGTATATATAATATTAATTTAGATTTAATGTATGGTATACCAGGTGAGGGAATAGATATCTTAAAAAAAGATTTAAAAATGCTTCTTAAACTTAATCCTGAACATATTAGTACTTATTCTTTAATTGTTGAAGATAATACTAAAATAAAAATTAGAGGCGATGAAAATATTGATGAAGATTTAGATGCAGAAATGTATAAATATATTCTTAAAAAATTAAAATCTAAAGGTTATATTCATTATGAAGTAAGTAACTTTGCTAAAGATGGATATTTTTCTAAACATAATTTAACTTATTGGAATAATAAAGAATACTATGGCTTTGGTTTAGGAGCAGCTGGTTATATTAATGGTTTTCGTTATGAAAATACTAAAAACATTGATACTTACTGCGAAGGTAACTACCGCTCATCAGAAGCACTTCTTTCTAAACAAGAAACGATGGAATATGAATTAATACTTGGCTTTAGAAAAGTAGAAGGAATTAATTTACAAGAATTTTTTGATAAATATGAAGTTAATATTCAAGAAGCTTTTCCAATTAAGCCTCTTCTTAAAAATAAAGACTTAATTTATAAGAATGGTTATATTTTTATTAGTCCGGAAAAAAGATATTTAATGAATGAAATATTGTTAAAATTAATATAATTAAATGTCTAGTATTTGTAAAAAATATGCCAACTTGAAAAAAAACAATGATATGGTAAAATTATTATAGTAAAGAGGTTATATAAATGAAAAAAACAATAAAAGTATTAATAATTAGTTTATTTGTAAGTATCTTAGGAGTGATAAATACATCAGCTGCGTCACTTTCATTTGATGGCGATGAAAATATTGATGGTGGAGCTACTGGCACCAACGAGATTAATATTACTGTTGGAGACGATGAAGAAATAAAGTCAGTTGAGTTTACGGTGTCGACAACTAATTCTAGTTTAATATCAATGAACTTAAAGAAAAACTTATCATTAGGAGGAAATGTTAGTTTAAGTAAAACTATTTTAAGTCCAGCAGGAGATGGATTCTTTTCTAGCGGAACTATTGCTACATTATCAATTAAAAACAATAATATTTTATCATCATCAACTACAACAACAATTAAATTAGAAAACATTGTTTTCAAATATAGTGATGATACTCCAAAGGGTGGTATTACATATTCTAAAAATATTACTTTAACATCAACTACAACAACAACAAGTAGAGCCAAAAGTAGTAATGCTAAACTTACCTCGTTGACACTTTCAGCTGGAACTTTATCACCAGCCTTTAATGGATCAAACACTAGTTATAAAGTTTTAAACTTAAAAGACACAATTAAAAATGTTACAATTTCTCCTAAATGTGATATGTGTAATATTAAAATTATCTGTGAATCAGGATGTACTAATTATAATAATCAAAATAGACCCGAACTTATTATTGGGAAAAACGTTTTAAAAATTGAAACCATCAGTGAAGATGGCTCAAATAATAGTGAATACGATTTAATTATTTATCGTGGTGAGACCACTGATAATTCAACATTCTTAGAAGAATTGGAAATTGAAGACTTTAAAATAAGTGAGGCTTTTGATAAAGAAAACTTAGATTATACTTTAACAGTACCAAATGATACAACATTTTTAAATATTATTGCTACTCCCGAAGATGATGCAGCAACTATAGAAATAAAAGGGGCTGATGATCTTCAAGTTGGTGAAAACGTTGTTACAATTACTATTACATCTTCAGAAACTAAAGATAAAAAGATATATAATATAACAGTAACAAGATTAGATATTGATGAGGTAATGACTACAACATCACCAGTTGAGCCAACTTCTAAAAATAATAATACTTTATTAATAATTATTATAACATTAATTAGCTTAGCTATTATAGCAACAGCAGGATACTTTATTTTTAGAAAGAAAAAACCTAAAAATGGTAAAAAAGATAAAATAGCAAAAGATGGAAAAATAAAGATGCCAGAAGTTAAAGCTGAAATCGAAGTAAAAGAAGACGACATAATTAATGATTTAAATATAACTGTTGCTAAAACTAAACCTACAGTTGATGAGGCACTTGCTGATTTAATGACAACAAAAGAAATCATTTTTAAAGAAGAATAATTAGGGCCACTTAATATAATATATTAGGTGGTTATTTTATGAAGTTTATTGCTCATCGAGGTTTATATGATGAAAAAATAGGTGAAAACACATTATCTGCAATAGATAATGCTTTTAATAATGGCTTTTATGGAGTAGAGGTTGATTTACGAAAAACAAAAGATAATAAAGTAATTTTAATTCATGACTCATTTATTTCTAGAGTAAGTGATGGTTTTGGGCTTGTTAAGAATTTAACCTACAATGAGCTACTTAAATATAATTTTGGTAAAAAAACAAAAGAAAGAATACCTCTTTTAAATGATGTAATTAATAAATATCATAATTGGTTTTTCTTACTTGAATTAAAAGAGAAGATAAATATTGAAGAGTTAAATCTTAATAATAAGAATACTTATTATCTTAGTAGTTTTAATCAAGCATTTTTAAATAATATCCCCAAAAGTAATAAGTATAAAAAAGGAATTATTAATTATGTTTATAATACAAATATTAATTTAAAAGAATATGACTTTATTATGGTACTTGATTCTTTTATTACCGATAAAGTTTTTGAATATTATGAAAAACATAATATTGAAGTTATTATTTATGGAGTAGGTAATAAAATTAATTTAAATTTAAGTGAAAATAATCGTCAAAAAGTTAAATATGTTATTTAATCTTATTATATGCTTTTAAAATCATATCTTTTGCCATTATATTTATATTGTGCATTTAACTTTTTAGGCAAATTTTTACTTAAAAACAAAAAAACATGTTATAATATTTTGAAACGAGAATAATTTGGGGAATAAGTTTTTAAAAATCAAATTTTATTATGGGAGGTTTTAGAATGGAAATTGATTATAGTCCTTATATTGAACGTACTCCAGATGGACAATACAAAAATTTAATTCGTGAAATATTAGAAAAAGGTACTATTAATCCGTCAAGAATGACGGATAAAAATGGTAATAATATAAATACCATTGAATTATTAGGTGCTAACCCAATTAGATTTAATATTTTAGAAAATGGCGCACCATTTATTACAGAACGAAGTATTGAATCTTTTTGGGAATCACCAATAGGAGAGTTATTTGGTTTTATTAACGGAGCCAGAACTCAAGAAGAATTAGAAGCCTTTGGTTGTAAATGGTGGAAATACTGGGTAACAGAAAAAAAATGTGAAAAAAGAGGATTAGAAACAGGAGATTTAGGACCTGGTTCATATGGAGCAGCATTTGCTAATTTTCCCACCGCTGATGGTGGATCATTTAATCAATTTGCGGAAATTATTAAACAAATGAAAGAAAATCCGGAACTTAAAACCCATATTATCACACCTTTTATACCACAATATACAATTAGAAATACTGATCATCAACAAAAAGTTGTAGTTGTGCCTTGTCACGGTTTGATCCATTTCCAAATAATTCAAAATCGACTTTCAATGTTAATGTTTCAAAGAAGTTGCGACGTTTTAATTGGTTGTGCTAGTAACTGGGCTCAATATACTGCTTTATTATTAGCAATGGCGGAAGTTTTAGATTTGATACCACATGAATTTATTCACTCTATTTCTAATGCTCATATTTATGAAAATCAATTACCGTGGGTTGATGAAATACTAAGTAGAGAATCTAAGCCTTTCCCAACACTTAAATTAGTTAAAAAACATAAAAATATCTTTGATTATCGAAGTTCAGATTTTGAGCTTAGTGATTACAAAGCTGGAGACCCAATCAAAGATATACCAGTAGGAGTGTAATTATGTTAGATGCAAAAACTTTACAAATATTAGAAAATGCTCGAAAAAGCGGAAAAATAATTGGTCTAGTACAAGGCTCTTGGGATTTATTTCATGTTGGACATTTGAAATATATTAGAAAAGCAATGAGAAGATGTGATTTTTTAGTTATTGGTATGGATAGTGATGAAAAAATTCGTAAACGAAAAGGCCCGGGAAGACCTATAATTCCTGAAGTTGAAAGACGAGAAATGTTAGAAGAACTCGGTTTTGCTGATATTGTAGTTACAAAAGGCCCAGATGAACCTAAATGGGGGTTAATAAGAGCAGTTAGACCAGATGTTTTAATAGCCATTAGTGAAAATTATAAATTAGATGATATTCCAAAATTAGAAAGTATTTGTGGTAGAGTGGAAATATTACCACGTCAATCAGAAAGTTCAACTTCAGATGCAGTTAGAAAAGCTCAAATTGCTTCTAAAACCGAAAGATTAGATGAACGAGTTTTAAAAGTAGTAGAAGATATGAAAATAAGAAATGGTTTGACAGAAGAAATGAATGAACCGTTGTCTTTACTATTTGAACATTTAAAATATTCTACTGATTGGATTAATCCAGTTTCGGCTACTTGCTTTGTAAATGGCAAATGGTATGTTGGAAATAATAAGGTTGATAAATCAATTCCAAAATATGACTTAAATAATCGAACTGAACTGTTTTACAGTACAACTGAGCATGCTGAGATAAATTTACTTAAACAACTAGATAACGTTACAGTTATTGATACACCGGTTTGGGTAACTCTGTTTCCATGTGATACTTGTATGAAAGTTTTAAATGATAAAGGTGTTAAACAAATATATTACCTAGAAGATCATCCAGAAAGAAATTGGAGCAAAAGATCGCATCTTAAAGCCTTAGAATATGGAATATCAACAACTCCAATACTTACATCACCTGCGCTAGATGTTGATAATAATATTGAATGTAGTCTTTCGCTAGATTCAAATTATAAATATGTTAGTCCGTTAAATGTTCGTGCTCAAGAACAGCTAGATATTATGATAAGACAAGAGGCTGATGGCATTGATCCATTAGATCCAAAAGTATTAGCTAATGATATTTTGTTTTGGACTGATTTTTGGTATGTTACCAAAAATAAATTTCCAATTAAAGGTGCGGAATATCAAATTTTAATTTCAGCTTATAATCCAGTGTATAAATTAGAAGATATGTCTTTAGAAATGTGGATAGATTTAATGAGTGTTTGGATGAAGTTAATCAATGATTATCAAATACCAGGAGGAGCATTAGGTTTTAGATTTGGAGAAACACTTTATTCTGGGGCATCATTAAAAAGAATTCATGCTCATTTAATTAAACCTATGCAAGGTGAAAAATCAAAATTTACTATTGGAGGAAATAAAGAATTAAGACAAGGATTAGTATTACGTTTAAAACCTAAAACCAATAATTAAATGTCGCTGTTCACCCAAATGGTTACTGAGATATATAAATTGAGTTATAATACAATTGCTAGACATAAATGAGAAATTAGAAAGATAGTATTTAACTAACTATTTCAATTTATGTCTAGCAATATAAATTTCTTAGAAATAGTTAGTTAAATACTATTTTTTATATGACATTAGAAGAACTAAAAAACATCGTTAAAACAAAAAGTATAGAATCAACGACTACTGGAGAAACAATATACTACTTTTCAAGCTTATTATGTAATATCTCATTACTTCCTGAAGTAATAAGAGAATATTGGTAAATAGAAAACAATTAGAAGGCACTTAATAATTTACAAATTATACAAAAAGGAGCGCTAGCACTACTGTCTAGAGTTAAGAAAATGTATTTCTTTTATTACTGATAAAGTTTTTGATCGAAAAAGAAATTTTAAAAAATATTGGAAATACTAATAAATCTCAATATGTTTTAAAATAGCTCGTTCACTTTAAATTAATTATAATGGAGTAGGTAATAAAATTAATTTAAATTTAAGTGAAAATAATCGTCTAAAAGTTAAATATGTTATTTAATCTTATTATATGCTTTTAAAATCATATCTTTTGCCATTATATCTAAGTTATTTATATCTTTAATAGGTATGAGTTTTATTTCATAATAATTATTCTTAGAGCATTTTTCTAATTCTTCGCCACCTAAAGTAGGTATTCCGGAAATAATTTCCGAATGAAAAAAATGAGCTATAGTTTCTTCGTTTTCAATTTTACCAAGATAGCCGATAATTTTTATATCTACTGAAAGTTCTTCTTTTATTTCTCTTAAAGCACATTCTGTTAATTCTTCATTATTTTCAATACCACCACCGGGTATAACATAATATTCTTTAAAAGTTCCTTCTTCTTTAAGTCTTCTTCTAAACATTGTATAGACGTTTCCATCTTCGATAATAATGCTTCTAGCACTAATTCTTTTATTCATATATCCTCTTTTTTCTAACTTAAGTATAACATAATTTAAAAAATTGAGACATTATTACAAGTTAACTACTTTAAATTTTTTGTCTAAAAAAACAATTGCTTTTATAGACTTTACATGGTAGCATATAAAAATAAGAAGGGATCCACACCTTGTGGAAAAGGTATTTTAAGTAATGCAAAATAATTTTATTAATCCTGGTGATATAGAAAAAAGAGAAATCATTATACTTCCAAGAAATGAACAAAGGCATCGAGAATCAATCATTTATTTATTGGATTTATTAAAAACAAATGGTATTGACATCCCAGATGAGAGCTTGAAAGATTACTTGGACAAAAGATTTTTTGATTCAGAGCTAGGAGAAGAGAAAAATATGAATGTTTATATGAAAAATGATAATGTCCACCGCTCAGTAATCAGTTTCTTAAATAAACTACTCCAATCAAATAATATAGATATTACTGATGAGAGTCAAAAAGACTATTTATCAAACATTCATATTTATGATTGTCAGTGGAAAGATTATAGAAAGGAGTCAGGGGGAAGATAATGGGAAATGGAAATGATACAGTCCATAGTAGTTCATCTTATGATGTTGATAATCCGGGTCCAGATACCGTAAGTCAAACAAATTATCATTCTAACGGATCAGTACACCAATATGATTCAAAAGACGGTGACTGGGGAACCCATGGTCATTCAGTCTATGATAGTGGCAAAGATCACTACAATGGGAACTCATCGTATGATAGAAGTGTAGACGATCCAAAAAGCGAAGGTAGAAGTTGGAATGATAGACGCATGTTCTTAGAGTTTTTTAGTGAATTATCATTTGCTGAATTACAACAAATTGAATCTTTATCAACTAATGAATATGTTAAGCGTTCTGCAAGGCACTTTATGCAAAGTAATTGTGGTAACGATATGAATCGTGGATTAGGTTTATAAACTAAATCACAACTTTGAAAAACAAAGGTTTAGGTTCCTTTGTTTTTTTTATGATGCGGGAACTTCCAACTTTAATTACCATGAAAAATTTAAGATTGTAAATAGAAGCTCGCTATGTTAGAATAATAATATCTAGAGGTGATGAATTATGCTAGAAAAAACTTCGCTATTTAATATTGAAGAAATCGAGGATACTTTAATTAAAAAAACTTTGGAAGATGTATACCTTGCCCTTGAAGAAAAAGGATATAACCCAGTTAATCAATTAGTTGGTTATTTAACAAGTGGAGATCCTGGATATATATCTTCATATAAAGGGGCAAGAGTTAAAATATCTGAATATGATCGAAGTAAAATCTTAATTGCTATCTTAAAGGATTATCTATTTAAATGAGATACTTAGGAATGGATTTAGGAAACAAAACTCTTGGTCTTGCATTAAGTGATAAAGAAGGGATTATTTCTTCTCCTTATAAATTAATTAAATATACCAATTATGATGATTTAATTAAGGAAGTATTAGAAATAATTGATGAAAAAGAAGTAGGGACGATTGTTTTAGGTCTACCTAAAAACATGAATAATACCTTAGGACGTGCAGCAAAAAGATCGCTTGAATTTAAAAAGATGTTAGAAAATGTTTGTCCTCTTGAAGTTTATTTAGTTGATGAAAGACTAAGCACAATAGAAGCAGAAGGTATTTTAATAAAAGCTGATGTCTCTAGAAAAAAACGAAAAAAAATAATTGATGAAGTATCAGCAAGTATTATACTAGATACTCATTTAAGAAAGTTGGTTAAAAATGGATAAGAGTACAGGAAAATTTACAATTACAAATAATGGCATACAAACAGAATATGATGTTTTATTTACGTTTGATAATGAAGAAACAAAAAAAAATTATATAGTTTTTACTGATAATACACTTGATGAGAATAATAATATCAAAGTTTATGCTAATACATATAATCCAGAAACAATGGATTTAGGCGCTATTGAAACGGAAAAAGAATGGCAATTAATCGAAAACCTTCTAGCTGATTTACAAGAAAAAGTTGGTGAAGACGATGAACAACCAGCCAGAAAATAAAATAGATAATATTGTTTCTAAAATTACTTTAATAGTAACAATTATTTTAGTCATAGGGATGATTGTATTTTTCTGTATATCTCTATACTTTTTAGCACCAGTTGATTCAAAAAGTGATGATATGGTTAATTTTTTAGTTGAAGAAGGCTGGTCTAAACACAAAATAGCTGAGCAGTTAGATAAAGATAATTTAATTAAGAGTTCTTTTTTCTTTAAAATTTATATGAAAATTAATGAAAAGGAAATATATGCAGGTACATATAAATTATCAAAGAGTATGAGTGTTGATGAAATTATTCGAACTTTAAATAGTGCTAATTCACTTGAAAACGAAACAATAAGTATCACATTTATTGAAGGAAGAAGATTAATTAGTTATGTCGAGAAGATTAGTGAAACATTTGATATACCTAAAAAAGATATTTTGCATAAAATAAGTGATGAGAAATATTTAAATAGTTTAATTAATCAGTACTGGTTTTTAACTGAAGATATTCTTAATAAAGAGCTATATTACTTTCTTGAAGGCTATTTATTCCCAGACACATATATTTTCAAGAAAAGTTCTACTATTGAAGAGATAATTGGGAAAATGCTTAGCACCATGGAAGAGAAATTGAGTATTTTTAAAGAAGAAATTAATGTTTCTAATTACAGCATTCACCAGCTTTTAACTTTAGCTTCGATAGTTGAATTAGAAGGAGCAGGAAGCGATGATCGGGCAGGTGTTGCTGGAGTATTTTATAATCGCTTAAAAGATAACTGGACGCTAGGGTCAGATGTTACAACTTATTATGCAGCCGGCAAAGACTTTGATGTTGATTTGTCTTGGAGTGATATAAATGATTGTAATGCCTATAATACAAGAGGTACTTGTTTTACGGGTCTTCCAGTTGGACCAATAGCTAGTCCGAGCCTTGCATCAATTACTGCAGTGCTAGAGCCAACAGAGCATGATTATTACTATTTTGTGGCTGATATTAATAAAAAGACATATTTTAATATAACTGAGGCAGAGCATGATGCCGAAGTTGACAGATTAATAAAAGAAGAATTATGGCATGAATACTAGGAGGTATTTAAAGTGAAAGAAGTCATTATGGAAATGGAGCGGTATGCAGATACCAATAATATTCCAATAATTGAAGTAGACTCAATTAAATTTATAATGAAATATATAAAACTTAATAATGTAAAAAAAGTATTAGAAATAGGCTCTGCTATAGGTTACTCAGCTATATTGATGGCTAATGCTACTCAAAATGTTGAAATAACAACGATTGAAAAAGATGAAAAAAGATATCGAGAAGCAGTTAAAAATATCAATAAATGTAATCTAGATAAAAGAATTGAAGTAGTTTATAATGATGCCTTAGAAGTAAATTTAGCTGGTCATAAATATGATTTAATATTTATAGATGCTGCTAAAGGTTCATATATTAATTTTTTTGAGAAATTTTGTCATTATTTAAATCCAGGTGGAGTAATAATAACTGATAATTTAAAATTCCATGGACTAGTAAATAATAAAGCATCAATTAAGACTAAAAGTTTAAGAGGAATAGTAAAGCGAATTGAAAAATATATTGAGTTTCTAAATAATAATAAAGATTATGTTACTAAGTTTTATGATATAGGAGATGGCTTATCAGTAAGCATTAAAAAAAATGAGGGAAAATAGTAAAGTTTTAATTAATATTAATAATTTGGATGAAATAAATAAATTTAAGGAAATTGGGATAACTAATTTTCTTTTTGCACTTCAGGATTTTAGTATTGGTTATAAGGAATATACATTAGATGTTTTGAAAAAACTAAATGTAAATATTTATCTTAATATAAATATTATAATGGATACTAAAAAAATAGCTGAATTTAAAAAAATAATTAAAGATTTATATTTTATAAAAGGAATTTTTTTTGAAGATATAGGGGTATATAATCTTCTTAAAGAAGAAAATATACCCCTATTTTGGAACCAAAGTCACTTTGTAATAAATAGCATTAGTATTAACTCATGGCTTACTAGAGTAGACTCTGCTGTTTTAGCAAATGAGCTTATGCAAGAAGAAATTAAATATATCTTAAGTAAAGTAATTAAACCAGTGGTAGTGAAAATATTTGGTTATAATATAGCAATGTATTCAAGAAGAACCCTATTAACTAACTATAACAATGTCCATAAACTAAGTTCTATTAATAAAGCCTATTTAGAAGCTAACAATAATATATTTATTGCTAAAGAAAATAATAATGGTACAGTTTTATTTTATAGTAAACCATTTAATTATTATCATATAATTAATGAACTTGATAGTAATAAAATATACTATTATTTATTTGATGCATCATTTACTGATTATTTAAAGATTATTAATAATGAATATAAAATAAGTGATGAAAAGTTTTTAAATAATAAAACTATTTATAAATTGGAGGATTAAAATGATAGAATTGCCCCTATAAACCGTTGACAAGTTTTTTTATATTTGTTAATATGTCTTTGAAATATGAATGAAGGATGGTTATTATGAACTTAGATATTAAAAGAGTTTATGTGGAAAAAAGATTAGGGTTTAACACCGAGGCATTAAATATATTAAGCAGTTTAAAGGAAGACCTAAATATTGATAAATTATATAATCTTAGAATATTAAGTAGGTATACAGTATCAAATATTGAAGAAGATGACTTCAAAAGCAGTGTAAAAGCTGTTTTTTCAGAGCCAAATAAAGATATTGTTTATTATGAAGATGTTGATTTAAAAGGTCATGTATTTGCCTTGGAATATTTGCCAGGACAATATGACCAAAAAGTAGATTTTGCAAAACAGTGCATGCAAGTTGTAATAGGAAAAGAAAAACCGATTATTAAACATGCAAGAATATTTGTTCTTGAAGGTGAGCTATCCAAAGAAGATATCAGAAAAATCAAGAAATACTTAATTAACCCTGTAGATACCATAGAAATAGAGATAGCTAAACCTAGTGAATTAGATGGAGATTATCCTGATGCATTAGATGTAGAAACAATAAATCTAATAAATAAATCTAAAGAAGAAATTGAAGCATATCGAAATGAAGCGGGTCTTGCTATGAGTTCTGAGGATTTATTATTTTGTCAAAAATATTTTAAAGACACAGAAAAAAGAAACCCAACAATTACGGAAATTAAAGTAATTGATACTTACTGGTCTGATCACTGTAGACATACAACCTTTTCTACGGTTATAGAAAACATTGAATTTGAAAAAGGAACAGTAACAGAAGAAATAAAAAATACATTCAATAAATATTTAAATGTAAGAAAATTTGTTTACAAAAGCAAAAAAGATATAACCTTAATGGATTTAGCGACAATAGGCGCTAAAGAATTGAGAAAATCTGGACATTTAAATGACTTAGAAATATCTGAAGAAATTAATGCTTGTAGCATCATTATAAATGTGGAAAAAGATGGAAAAGATGAAGAATGGCTTTTAATGTTTAAAAATGAAACTCATAACCATCCTACAGAAATTGAGCCTTTTGGCGGTGCAAACACATGCCTTGGAGGTGCAATAAGAGATCCTCTTTCAGGACGCTCTTATGTTTATCAGGCAATGCGAATTTCAGGATGTGCTGATGCTAAACAAAAAATCGAAGACACACTGCCGGAAAAGTTTCCTCAAAGAAAAATTACAACTGAAGCAGCGAAAGGATACAGCTCCTATGGAAATCAAATAGGAGTAACGACAGGTTATGTAAATGAAATATATCATCCCGATTATGTTGCTAAAAGGTTGGAAGCAGGTGCAGTAATTGCAGCAGCACCAAGAGAAAATATAAAAAGAGAAACTCCCAAAAAAGGTGATATTGTAATTATATTAGGAGGAAAAACAGGCAGAGATGGTTTGGGAGGAGCAACAGCTTCCTCTAAGAAACAGACAGAAAAAGAAACTAAAGTATTAGTCGGTATGGAAGTACCAAAAGGAAATCCTCCCCTTGAAAGAAACATTCAAAGGTTATTCAGAAGAAAAGAAGCAAGCATATTAATAAAAAAATGTAACGATTTTGGTGCTGGAGGTGTTTCCGTAGCCATAGGTGAATTAGCTGATGGATTAAATATAAACTTAGACTTGGTAACCGTAAAATATGGCGGTTTAGACGGAACTGAATTAGCAATATCCGAGTCCCAAGAAAGAATGGCTGTTGTTGTAAGAAAAGAAGATGTAAAAGAATTTAATAAATATGCCCATGAAGAAAACTTAGAGTCAACTGTAGTTGCAAAAGTTACTGATGACAGAAGGCTTAAAATGACGTGGAGAGGCAAGACAATATTTAATATAAGCAGAGATTTTTTAGATACTAATGGGGTAAAACAAAAAATAAATGCTAAAATTGTTGAGCCTATTAATATTGATTATGAAAAAAAAATTGAAAATAGCAATCTAAAAAAGATGTGGCTTAAAAATTTAAAAGATTTAAATGTTGCCTGCCAAAAAGGATTAATTGAAATGTTTGATTCAACAGTAGGGGCAAGCTCTGTGATAGTTCCGTTAGGAGGAAAAAATCAACTTACACCAGCCGAGGGAATGATAGCTAAAATTCCGGTTGAACATGGAATAACAAATACCTGCTCTCTTATGGCTTATGGCTTTGATCCTTATCTTTCTAAAGAAAGCCCTTATCACGGAGCAATATATGCAGTAATACATTCTATCGCTAAAATTGTTGCAATGGGTGGAGATTATAAAAATATCAGGCTTTCATTCCAGGAGTATTTTGAAAGACTAAATAAAGAGCCTGAAAGGTGGGGTAAGCCTCTAAGTGCATTATTAGGAGCATTCAAAGTTCAACATGAACTAAAAATTCCTTCTATTGGGGGTAAAGACAGCATGTCTGGTACCTTTAACGATATTGACGTACCACCTTCATTAATAAGCTTTGCAGTAGCAATATCAGATGTAAAAAATATTATTTCACCTGAATTTAAGGACGTAAACAATCAAGTTATATTAATAAAGATTAAAAAAGACATTAATAATATTCCTGATTTTGAAGATATTAAAATTAAATACCCATCAATTCATGAAGCTATTAAAACAGGAAAAGTAATAAGTGCTCACACCGTAGGGTACGGAGGAATTGCAGCGGCCATCAGCAAAATGGTCTTAGGAAATGACATAGGTTTTAAAGCGCATGATAATTTCCCATTAGACAAAGAATATTTTTATTCAAGTTACGGTGATATTATTTTGGAGATAAATGATTCATTTTTAGATTTATTTACAGACTACATTAAATTAGGAAAAACAATGAATAAAAAGGAAATTTCAATTAATGATGTTCATATATCCTTGAAAGAAATAAAAAACACCTGGATAGAACCTTTAAACAATGTATTTCCGGTTAAAAAGGATACATCAGGAATTATCGATGACTATAGTTTTAGTGTTAAAGGTACTGTTAAACCAGTTGTAACAATTATAAAGCCAAGAGTATTTATTCCCGTATTTCCAGGAACAAACGGCGAATATGACATCCAGAAAGCCTTTGAAAAGGCAGGTGCAAAAACAGATTTATTCGTGTTTAGAAATTTAAGCCTGCAGGATATAAGCGATTCAATAAAGGAAATGAGCTCCCTTATAAAACAGTCTCAAATTATTGCCTTTCCCGGCGGACCTGGTTCGGGAAAGTTTATTGAGACAGTATTCAGGAATCAATTGTTAATAGATGCAGTTAAAGACCTTTTGAAAAACAGAGACGGTTTAATTTTAGGTATCGGTGATGGTTTCCATGCTCTTATTAAATTAGGCTTAATACCTTTCGGAGAAATAACCAAAATAAAAGAAGATTATCCAATCTTAACCTATAATAAAATAGGACGTCATGTGTCAACCTTTGTTAAAACAAAGGTTGTAAGCAATCTATCACCTTGGTTAAGTGGGTGCAATGCATACGATATTCATTATTTGCCTTTGTCCCATGGTGAAGGAAGATTTGTAGCAAATGAAAAATGGATTGGAAATTTGAAAAAAAATGGCCAAATAGCCACTCAATATGTAGACAATGATAATAACCCCACTTATGACGGATTTTACAATCCAACTGGTTCAATGGAAGCAGTAGAGGGGATAACAAGTATTGACGGCAGAATATTTGGAAAAATGGCCCATTCAGAAAGACTTGATGAAAATATATACAAAAACATTCCTGGAAATAAGGACCAGTTAATATTTGAATCGGCAGTAAAATATTTTAATAATTAATTGAACTTGATTGGAGGATTAAGATGATAGAGTTACTAGCTCCAGCAGGAGATTTTGAAAAATTAAAAGTAGCGCTTCATTATGGTGCTGATGCAGTTTATTTTAGTGGTCAAAACTATAGTTTAAGGGCTAATGCTAAAAATTTTTCAAATGAAGAAATTGTTAAAGCTGTAAAAATAGCTCATGATGTAAATAAAAAAGTTTATGTAACAGTTAATATTATTTTTCATGATGAAGATTTCAGTGGACTAGAAAGTTATTTAAAGTTTTTAGATCAGACTGGTGTTGATGGAATCATGGTTAGTGATATAGCCGTTATTGAACTTTGTAGTAACCTTTTATTAAAGTTAGAAGTTTATTTATCAACACAGGCATCAGTCTTAAATGAAGAAGCAGCTTTATTTTATAAAAGTTTAGGAGTTAAAAGAATAGTTTTAGCAAGAGAAGCTTTAAAAGAAGACATCCAAACTATTAAGAAAGTAACTAATTTAGAATTAGAAGCATTTATTCATGGTGCTATGTGTACAGGCTTTAGTGGTAGGTGTATTTTATCAAATTATATTACAGGTAGAGATTCAAATAGAGGTGGTTGCGCCCAAATATGTCGCTGGAACTTTAATTATCAAGACGAGGAAAAAAAACATCTATCTGATAATTTTTCACTTGCTTCAAAAGATTTAAGTATGGCACCATACCTTAAAGAAATGAAAGACGCCGGAATTTATTCGTTTAAAATAGAAGGAAGAATGCGAAGCATTTACTACATAGCAACAGTAATTCATTCATATCGTTTATTAATTAAAAATCTAGGAAACAAAAATCAAATAACTGCATATACTAGATTTATACATAATGTACTTGATAGATGTGCTAATAGAGAAACAACTCCTCAATTTTTTAATAAAATGGCTGGAGCTGATGAACAATACTATTTAAATAGTAGGTTAGAAGTATCTAATCAAGACTTTTTAGGTATAGTAATAGAGAATAAAGATAACATAATAACTATAGAACAAAGGAATTATTTTAAACTTAATGATGAAGTACAATTTTTTGGTCCAAATATTGATAATTTAAATTATATAATAGATAACATTTATAATGAAAAGCTTGATAAAATCGAGGTTGCCAATCATCCCCAAATGATTATAAAAATTAAAGCAATCCTTCCTGTATCAACAGGTGATATAATGCGATGGAATCTTTTCGTTAGTAAATGAGTGTAGGTAGTATAAGGGCTAAAAGAGGTAAAGAAAAAATCTTCGCCCCATAATATGCTCTTTTTTTGTTGTTTTTCATTAAAAAACCTGTTTTTATTAAAAT
>JAQVNR010000007.1:0-13873 GCA_028703035.1 Bacilli bacterium
GATGTCGTATGTTGTAGGTGATATTCAATATGATGCAACAGATTATCGTTATGAAGGAGAAAACCCAGATAACTGGTTAATGTTTAATAATGAACTCTGGCGAATAATTGGTGTGTTTGATGAAAGTACTCATGGAAAAGAAGGAGAAAACTTAGTTAAAATAATAAGAAATGATTCCCTTGGAGCATTTGCCTGGGCAAAAAACTGGGTAAATAATTGGCCAGCATCATCTTTATATGCTCTACTAAACACTAATTACTATAATGGAGTAGATGAGTCTACTTTAACCAATTGTTATCAATATAGTGATGCAATACCTGGAGTGTGTAATTTCAAAAAAAGAGGAATAACAAATGCTACATATAGAAATATGATAGAAAATGTAACTTGGCACTTAGGTGGTATTTCTAGCATGAGTAACGTCGATGATGTCTACTTAGCAGAGCGAGGAACAGATGTATATTCAGTAAGGCCAACAGAAACATTCGGTTATATAGGATTAATGCATGCTAGTGATTATGGATACTCAGTTTTAGCATCAAATTGCGAAAGAAAAACAAGTTTAGGAAGTTATTCTAATGCTAATTGCGGAGGAAAAGCATGGTTAAGAGGCGATGGTTATGAGTGGACATTATTCCCGAAATCTTCATACTCGAACAAAGTGTGGTACGTGGGCAACGACGGCAACGTGAACAGCAACGTCAGCGCAAACAACGGTTATGCCACCCGCCCTGTCTTATATCTAAATTCTTCTGTAGAAAAATTATCAGGAACGGGTAGTATTCTTGATCCATACATAATAATAAATTAAAATATTAGCTGCTGGAGGGCTTTAGTCCTCCCAGCTTTTAAAAAGGAGTGATTATAATCAAATCTAAAAAAACATTAATTATTTATAAAAATAGTGGGAAATTTTATAATGTTTATGATGAGGATGCTTTTATTATAAATATTTTATTTAATTATAAAGTGTTTAAAAATCAGGCTGGCTTCCCAGATACAGCTATTAGCAAAATAAAAGGAAGGTTAGAAAACGAAAAGATATCTTATAGTATTATATACCGGGATAAAGATATAGAAAGCAAAAACTTTAAGTTTAATAATTATCAAAAATTTTATGAAGCAGCAACCAAAAAAATGGACTTAAATGAAAAATTAAGTTTAATAAATAAAAAACTAGAAAGCTCTAGTCTTGAAAAATTAGAAAACTTGATTAATATAATTAATGACAACCTTTAATGATAACTTTAAGATTGCTGCAAAAACCAAAAAAATTATTATTAATTTATATAACTTAATAGAAAACATTCCACGAAAAGATTATTTTTTAAAAGAAAAAGTGAATCAAACTTCATTTGAACTATTAGAGTGTATTTTTTTAGCTAATGAACTAGAAATAAAATTTGAATATTATTATATAAATATTTTGAAGTCTATTTCGTTATTAGATTTTCTATTAGAAATTCTATATAGAAAAAAATACATTTCTTTAAAGCAAGCTGAAAGTCAGTTATATTTATTAACAGAAGTAAGAAAAATGGTTAATTCATGGCGGAAAAACAAGGAAATTAACGATGCTAGAGCAAATGATTACAATTGATAATTTATTAAATATCTACGAAACAGAAATCGTTAAAAATGTAAAAAATAAAAAGAAGTTATATCAATTCGAAAAAAACAAAATGGCTAATTTACTCATGATTAAAGAAATACTGATTTTAAAAGCATATGATGGAGGGAGGTACAATTTATTTTTAATAACCAAACCTAAATTGAGATTAATAATGAGTCAAAATATATCTGATAAAATTATAAATCATTTTGTAACTAGATATGTTTTAGAACCTAATTTAACTAAATTCTTAATAAATAATAATACTGCAACAAGAAAGAATATGGGAACTAGCTACGCTTTAAAAATGTTTAAAACATTTTTAGAGAAAAACAAACCACATAAGAACATTTATGTTTTAAAATTTGATTTAGAGAAATATTTTTATAGTATCGATCATGACGTTTTAAAACAAATGTTAAAAGACAAATTAACACCAGAAGAATTTACTTTAATAGAAAAAATTATAGATAGTACAAATAAGGAATATATAAAAAAATATATAAACAGGGTTAATAAACTAAATGGTAACTTAATTCCTGAATATAAAACAGGTAAAGGAATACCAATAGGTAATTTAACTTCCCAGTTTTTAGCAATCTTTTACTTATCTGATGTCCATAAATACATTGTTGAGGTTTTAAAATTAGAGTATATGATTTGTTATATGGATGACTACGTTATTGTTCATCAGGATAAGAATTATTTAAAAAAATGTTTATCTTTAATAGAGACCAAATTAGATAAAGAGTATAAATTAAAATTAAATAAAAATAAAACTCATATTAAAAACATTAAAGAAGGAATTATGTTTTTAGGATATAATTTTAGGGTAATAAACAAAAAAACAATAATAAAATTAAGTAAAGAGTCTAAAAGCAAAATAAAAAAGAATTTAAAAACACTCAAATATCAAAGTAAAACAAAAAAAATAAATCATGAAAAAGAGTTTTCTACCATTATGAATTATAAAAACTCTTTTAAATTTATATCAAGATATGAAATAAATAAAATTATAGATAAATTATGGTAAAATGTATTATAAGGGTAACTTTTTATAATTCCCGCACTCTTCAAACTCGAACAACGTGTGGAACGTGAACATAAACGGCAACGTGAACAACAACAACGCAAACAACGGTTATGCCACCCTTTAGCTCATTAAATGTAGGATGTTAAAATGGTTAAGGCTATTTTAAAGGAGCATTTAAAGAACATAAGTTATCCTGGATAAATATCCGAATAAAAATATAGATAGAGAGCAATCTTTTGCTTTCTTAGCACTATATCAAAAAAGGAATATATGAAAAACAGATACAATTTTTTTAAAAAAAAATTTAAACATTATATAATATTAATTAAAAAGAAAGATATATATTATACTTTTGATCAAGATAAAGAAATTTTAAAATATATTGAATATAAAAAAATAAATGACGTAAGAAAAAAACAGATTAATTATATAATAATAGATAATTTAGAGATTGAACTAAAAAAAGAATATCCAAACAATAATTATGAATTATACTTGCTAAAAATTTTTATAAAACAAATATTATCGAAAATAGAAGGGAAACTAAAATGAAAAAAAAATTAGGAGTTATAATTTTAATAATAATAATAATAATAATAATAATATTTACTATCTTACTTAGTTTTAAAAAGAAAGATAATTATTATAAATATGATGATAATTCATATATAGCAGTAGTGGTAGATGGTGAATCATTACCATCAATACCAGTAAAAGGAAATTATAGTGTCAAAAGTGTTTGTTCTGGTGGTAAAGCAAAATGGAATTATGATGATTGGTCACTTGAAGTAACTAATATTATTAATACAGCAAGGTGCTTGTTAACATTTACAACAGTAGAGCCAGTAAATCTAGCTAGCTATATAATGGGACTAGGGAAATCTGCAGGAGTTTATAATGAACCAGAAACAGATTATAGATATCAAGGAGAAGACCCAGATAACTTTATTTACTTTAATAATGAACTCTGGCGAATAATAGGTGTCTTTAGTGATAATACTCATGGAAAAACAGGTGAAAAACTTGTTAAAATAATAAGAAATGATTCCCTTGGAGCATTTGCTTGGGATAAGAGTTGGACCAATAATTGGCCAGCATCATCTTTATATGCTCTACTAAACACTAATTACTATAATGGAGTAGATGAGTCTACTTTAACCAATTGTTATCAATATCGTACTACAATACCTGGAGTGTGTAATTTCAAAAAAAGAGGAATAACAAATGCTACATATAGAAATATGATAGAAAATGTAACATGGAAATTGGGAGGAATACCTTCGATGTCGACTGTAGCAAATGTTTATGCGGCAGAAAGAGGGACGGATGTTTATAGCGGCAGAAAAACCGAGATAAGTGGACATATAGGATTAATGTATGCTAGTGATTATGGATACTCAGTTTTAGTATCAAATTGCTTAAGAACAACAAGTTTAGGAAGTTATGGTTATGATGATTGCGGAGGAAAATCATGGTTAAGAGGCGATGGTAATGAGTGGACATTATTCCCGCGCTCTTCAGGCTCGTACGACGTGTGGTACGTGAGCAACAGCGGCAGCGTGAACAACAGCACCTACGCACGCAACGGTTATGCCGCCCGCCCTGTCTTATATCTAAATTCTTCTGTAGAAAAATTATCAGGAACGGGTAGTATTCTTGATCCATACATAATAATGAATTAAAATATTAGCTGCTGGAGGGCTTTAGTCCTCCCAGCTTTTAAAAAGGGTGAATTATGAACTTAGTAGATATTATATTAAAGAAAAAAAATAATAACGAGCTATCTTATGATGAGCTTTCTTTCTTCTTTTTATCTTTTTTAAATCAAGAAGTTTTTGATTATCAAATGAGTTCTTTGCTTATGGCTATAACTATTAATGGTTTATCTATTAATGAGGTAATAGCACTTACTGATATTTTTGTTAAAAGCGGGGTTGTTTATAAGTATAATAAGAAAGTTAGTGATAAACATAGTACTGGAGGAATAGGGGATACAACTTCTTTTGTTATAGCGCCTATTTTAGCTTCTATGAATATTCCTGTTGCTAAAATGAGTGGAAGAGGTCTTGGTTATACTGGTGGAACTATTGATAAGCTAGAATCTATTCCTGGTTTTAAAACTGAATTAACTAAAGAAGAGTTTTATAATCAAGTTAATAAGATAGGTTTAGTAATTAGTTCTCAAACTGATGATTTAGTACCTCTTGATAAAGTTATTTATGCTCTAAGGGATGTAACGGGTACTGCTGAGTCTATGGGCTTAATTGCTGCCTCTATTATGAGTAAAAAGATAGCAAGTGGAGCATCTTATATTGTAATAGATATTAAGTATGGCTCTGGTGCTTTTATAAAAACAAAAGAAGAAGCTAAAGAGTTTAGTAAGATGCTTATTTTAATTGGCAAGCATTTTAAAAAGGATATTAAAACTTTAATTAATGAAATGAACGCTCCTTTATCTTCTTCTATAGGAAACTCCCTTGAGGTATTAGAGGCTATTGAGGTTTTAAAGGGTAAGAAATGTTCTCTAAGAGATATCAGTATTAATATTGCTGCTAATATTGTTAGTATGGCTAAAAAGATATCTTTAAAAGATGCTAAAGTTTTTTGTGAAAACGCTCTTGATAATAAATCTGCTTATAAAATGTTTGAAAAATGGATTAAAACTCAAGGAGGAGATTTATCTAAGATAAAAGTAAGTGATAAAGTAATTACTTTAAAAAGTAGCTTAGAAGGTACTATTGATGCGGTAAGCGCGATTAACTGCGGACGCCTAGCGATGAAACTTGGGGCTGGCAGAGAAAACAAAAAATCTAAAATAGATTATGGAGTCGGTATTAAACTATTAAAAAATATTGGCGATAAGGCTAAAAAAGGCGAAGTTTTAGCTGAGCTTTATGTCAAGAACTTAAACATTAAATTAACTGACGAAGATTTAAAAATATTTTCTATTAAATAAAACTGCCCTAAAAAATTTAGGGCAGTTTTATTTGTGTTACTTTTGTAAGGAAAAAACGAAATTTTTTCCTTAGGAAGGGTATATACTAATTTAATCATAAATATAACTTAATATTGCTATTAATAAAAACGGAAATAAAAATTTTACTTCAATATATCTTAGTAGAAGGACAACAATTAAAAGTCCTCAAAGTCAAGAAATTAATTGTTATGATGTAGAAAGATTATTATGTAATATTTTCGACCTCTGCTAACTTATGGAATTAGATTGACTTAGATTATAAGAAAAAATTTATCAAAACGATTTATATCTGAAATTAAAGATAAATGATTAAGAAAGCTTTACTAGGAGATTGCTAAAATCTTTGTATAATGGTTATCTCTACATATATCATTTGGTATATGATAAGTTTTAAATTTTGATTTAAAAGATTATAAAACAGTCTTAGGAGGTGGATTAAATTGAAAGAAATACAAAAAAAAGAACAAAACAAAATAGTACTTTATCAAGATGATATAAAGAATGTTATGATAAGTGTTATTTATAATAATGAAGATTTTTGGCTTACACAAGCAACTATTGCTGAATTATTTGCTGTGCAAAGACCTGCTATTACTAAACATTTGAAAAATATCTTTGAAAGTGGAGAACTTTTGAAGGAGTCAGTATGTTCCATTTTGGAACATACTGCAAGAGATAATAAGAATTATCAGACAGAATACTATAGTTTAGATGCAATTATTGCAGTTGGATATAGGGTTAATTCCAAAGAGGCAACAAAGTTTAGAATTTGGGCTACAAAAACATTGAAAGAATATATAAAAAAAGGATTTGTCTTAAATGATGATATGCTTAAAAATGGTAAGAAGTTTGGTAAAGATTACTTTGATGAATTATTAGAAAGAATTAGAGATATTCGTACAAGTGAAAGAAGAGCATATCAGAAAATTACTGATATATTTGAAACTTGTAGTGCTGACTATAATAAAAATAGTGATGAAACTAAAACATTCTATAAAATAGTTCAAAATAAACTTAATTTTGCAGTTACTGGTGAAACTGCTAACTTAAGGAGCGAAAGCTCTTTTTTATTACCATAAATTATATTAATGATAATATAAATAAATGTTTTTTTCATTTACTATATACAACCAAGTTGATATAATTAATTTATTAAGCGAGGTTCATTATGGCTAAATTATGGAGTTTTTCCACAACCTTAAGAAGTCCAGAAAGGATTATGGATTTTTTAAAAATATTTAAAATTATAGAAAATAAAAAATGGGATAAAGAATCTCAAATGAATTTTCAAATATTGCTAATCAAACATCGAAAATATAAGCCAGAGATAAGAGGGCTTAGTGATAAAAATATTAGTGTTTTAGAAGATGTTTCTCATGAAATGACTTTTCAAGAAGCAAAAGAAATCTTTGTAGAAAAAAATTATCAGGATCCCCCAATGAGGGGAAGAACCTCATTTTCTCCTTTAAAAGAATTGGGTCTTGCTTACATTGATGATAAAAATAATATTAAAATATCTAGCCTTGGAAATATGTTGTTAAATGAAAAGTTGAGTTTTGAGTTTTTCTTTATGATGTGGGCACTCAAGTGGCAGTATCCCAATCCCATTACTAGTAGTTTTAATGAGGGGTATAACATAGCGCCATTAATAGGTACAATAAAATTAATATTATTAGTAAATCAAAAATGGTCTGAAATGGGAAATAAACCAGTAGGCATAAGTAAAAATGAGTTTTCAATTTTTGCTTTAAGTTTAATTAATATTAATGATATTGAAAAGTGGGCTGATAAATTAATTAAATATAGAATTCAAAATCAGTCAATTCCCGTGAAGGATAAACAAAGTTTTTATTCCTCGTATATTGAAGCTAATTTAAGTGAGTATACTAATGCAAGCATTAAGAATATTAAAGATTATTCAGATAATGTTATTAGATATTTTTCACTAACAAATTTAATAAAAAAAAGAGGTAATGGCTATTATGTTGATGTTGCATCATCAAGAATGAATTTAATCTTACAACTACTTGATGTTTGTGATGCAAAAGCAAAATGTTTTGATTCTCAAATAAAATATATAGAATATTTAAATGATTTAAATGTACCAAATATTGAAAATTTTACTGATGAAATTAGAATTAATTATATCAGTGAAATATCAAATTTAATAGATAAGAACAATTTATCTTTAGACATTAATTTTAAAGATTTAAATATTCAAGAATTAACCATATTTAGAAAGAAATTACTTTTCAAACTTGAAAAAAATAACTATGATAATATAGAGTCTATATCTAATTTAATAGGGGATTTAGAACATTTCAGAGATTTAGATATTCCTCCATCACTAGCACTTGAAAAATTAGTGTCATCGGCACTTATTGCATTAAATGATGCTCTTGAAATTAAACCCAACTATTCATCTGATGATGATAATAATATTTTATTTACAGCTGGTGCTGGAAAACCAGATATTGAATGCTATTATGAAGAATTTAACTTTATTTGCGAGGTCACTGCTTTAGTTAGTAGAAATCAGTGGTTTAACGAAGGGCAACCAGTTATGCGACATTTAAAAGAGTTTATAGAGGAACGTAATGAGATAAAAACATATTGTTTGTTTATAGCTCCTAAAATACATCAAGACACCTTAAATACATATTGGTATGCAGTTAAATATGAGTATGAAGGAATGAAGATGAATATTATTCCTTTATCGCTAAAAAGATTCTTAGAAATAATATATGCTTTTAAAAAAATAAAACAAAATGGTTTATCATTTAAAAGAAAAGATTTACTAGAATTATTTGATAAGATATGTGATGTTGAAAAAATCACTTCTTCAACTGATTGGTGGAGGCATATTAATCAGACATTTGAGGAATGGAAAAAAAGTCTGCTTAATTTTTAAAAAAAGAGTTGTTATATCTTTTTTTTTTTGTTAAAATTATATCAGGATATGATGCCTAAAATGGAAATGAGGTTTAAATGAAAAAAATCAAAATAAATAATAGAAGATATATTGGAAGTAAGTACAGGATGCTAAATCAAATTTCCGAAGTAATTAAAAAAGAAAAAATTGAGTTTTCTTCTTTTTTAGATTTATTTGGTGGGACAGGTATTGTTGGTGATTTTTTTAATGATGGAAAAACAAAAGTGTTAGTCAATGATTTTTTAAAGTCCAATTATTTATCATACTTAGCCTGGTTTGGTAGCCAGAGTTTTGATAAGAATAAAATCAGAAAAATAATGGAGGACTATAATAGTTTAGTAATTAAAGAAGATAATTATTTTTCTCTTAATTTTTCTGATACTTATTTTA
This sequence comes from Bacilli bacterium, assembly GCA_028703035.1. Taxonomy (GTDB): domain Bacteria; phylum Bacillota_I; class Bacilli_A; order RF39; family UBA660; genus DUUS01. Next base: position 8,945 of record JAQVNR010000007.1, read on the forward strand.
GTGCTGATAATTGTAAAAAAATTGGCTTTATAAGAGAGGATATTGAAAATAAATATTTAAATAATGAAATTAATGTTCGGGAAAGAGCAATTTTAATCACGTCACTCCTTTATGCTATGGATAAAATTGCTAATACAGTTGGGCATTATGATGCCTATAGAAAAACAGGTGATTTAAATAGAGATTTAGAAATGTGTATCTTAGACTTAAAATCTAATAAAAACAATAAGTATAATCAAATTTTTAACGATGATTCAAACGAACTAGTTAAGAATATTAAAGCTGATGTTGTTTATATTGATCCCCCATATAATTCAAGACAGTATTCTGATGCATATCACTTACTTGAAAATGTTGCAACCTGGGAAAAAAAGGAAGTTTTTGGTGTTGCTAAGAAAATAGAGCGAGATAATATTAAAAGTAAATATTGTTTAGTCTCAGCACCACTTGCGTTTAAAGATTTGATTGAAAATATTAATGCTAAGTATATTATTGTATCTTATAATAACATGGGAACTAAAGGTGCGAGTAGGTCTCAGGCTAAAATTTCTGATGAAGAAATCTTAGCAATCCTTAGAAATATAGGCTCAGTTAAAACTTATGAAATTGGTTATAATCAATTTACTACCGGGAAAACAAATGTAAAAGACCACAAGGAAAGACTTTTTGTTTGTAAAGTAGGAGAATCTGTAAAACCTTTGATTACGAAAGCAAACAATAAAAGTAAAAAGGTGAAGTCCCCACTAAATTATACAGGAGGAAAATACAAAATTTTAGAACAGTTAAAACCTATCTTTCCCAAAAATGTAGATTTATTTGTCGATTTATTTTCCGGTGGTTCTAATGTAGGAGTTAATATAGAAGCTAAAAGAATTGTTTGTGTTGATAAACAGAAAGAAATAATTAGAGTGATGGAGATTTTTAAAAAATATGAAGATGGATATATTATTGATAAATTAGAAAAAATTATTAAAAAATATGAGTTAAGTAATTCGCTATATAATGGATATAAAGCTTATAATTGTAGTAGTGATAAAGGACTAGGTCCATATAATAAAAACAAATATATGTGTTTAAGAAATGATTATAATAGTTTAATTGATGATACTGCAGAAAAAGATTTCTTATTTTTAACACTTGTTATTTATGGATTTAATAATCAAATTAGATTTAATTCAAATGGAGAATTTAATATGCCAGTTGGTAAAAGAGATTTAAATAACTCATTAAGAAAAAATTTAAAGGAATTTATATTACAATTAAAAACAAAAAACATCGAGTTTGTTAACTCAGATTTTAGAGAGTTTGCTATTGAAACAGTTGATAATACTTTTGTATATTGTGATCCCCCATATTTTTTAGGAACAGCTAGTTATAACGAAAATGGTGGATGGACTGAGCAAGATGAGTTAGATTTACTTAATTATTTATTTATTTTAGATAGTAAAGGAATAAAATTTGCTTTATCTAATGTAATTGAACATAAAGGATATAGACACGGAATCTTAGAAACATGGATAAAAAAGCATGGTTACAAAATTCATTATATAGAAAGTAATTATAATAACTCTAATTATCAGAAAAAAAATGAAAAAGATTATAAAACTATAGAAATTTTAGTAACTAACTATTAAGTAAAGTTAGATAACTAATAGATAAACAAATAATTCTTGATAGTGATGTGGCTATCTATATGGTTATGAAACAAAACACATTAATCAAACTGTAAAAAGAAATGTGAAAAGATTTCCAGAAAAATTTTGCTTTCGATTAACTTTAAAGGAATATGATAAACTTATGAATATCGACAATAATAAAAGAGGCAGTAATATAAAATATTTACCATACGTTTTTACAAAAGCAAGGTATAGCAATGTTAAGTGGTTTATTAAAAAATGATATTGCTATTGGTATAAATATTATGAATACTTTTGTAAAAATGCATAATATATTTAAAACTGGAGGTTAAAATTACAACTTCCAGTTTTTTTGACAAAATATGACCTAATCCTTTACAAAACATTTTTTAAATACTATAATAAAACACATATCAGAGGGAGGCAGTATATATGAAAGAGAATCTACCAGTTCTTTTACTTAAAAAACTAACTATTTTGCCTCTTCAAGAAGTACGTTTAGAATTAAACAATGATCTATCTAAAAAGATTATTGATTTAAGTAAAGAATCTTTTAATAATAAGATTCTAGTTATTTTACCAATCAATTTCTTAGAAGTATCACCGTCAGTTAAAGATTTACCAATGGTAGGAATTTTAACTTCGGTAGTTAGTAAAATAGAGCTTCCTAATGGAAATTATCGGGTTGTAATAAAAGGACTTCATAGAGTAAAGGTTCTTAATTATTTTACTTATAAAGATGATAAAAAAATTATTATCTCTAATGTTAAAAGATTGTATATCGATACTGAAGAGGGTAATGAGGCCATCTCACTTAAAAGAAAGTTAATCGAGTTTACTAAAGCATATATAAGACTTAATCCTGATGCATCAAACAGCATATCTCATAAAATTAATGAGGGTGTTTCTTTAGATGAGTTAACTGATCTTGTTGTTAATTTTATTAATCTTCCTATAAATAAAAAAACTATTTATATGAATGAGTTTAGTGAAATAGAAAGAGCTAAGAATTTAATAAGAGAATTAAATATCGAGCTTGAGGTTATTAAACTTAATAATAAACTAGATTATGAGATAAGAAATGATTTTGAGAAAGAGCAAAAAAACTATTTACTTAAAGCTAAAATTGAGAAGTTAAATGAAGAATTGGGTATATTTATTCCTAAGAAAGAAGAAGCTTCATTATATAGAGATAAAATTAATAGCTTAGATGTTAACAGCGCTATTAAAAAAGAACTATTAAGTGAACTTAAAAAGTATGAATATACTCCTGATAATAGTCCTGATTTATCTGGTATTAGATCTTATTTAGAAACTGTAATAAACCTTCCTTTTAATAAATCATCTAAAGAAGAGTTAAATACTAAAAATATTAGAATAGCTCTTGATAAAAATCATTATGGAATGAATAATATTAAAGAAAGAATCGAAGAGTATGCTGCTTTAAAAGATTTAAAGAGTGATATTACTAGTCCAATTCTTTGCTTTGTTGGTCCGCCCGGAGTTGGTAAAACAACCCTTTCGATGAGTATTAGTAAAGCTTTAAAAAGAAAGTTTTTTAAAATAAGTGTTGGGGGTCTTAATGATTCTAGTGAGCTTATTGGTCATAGAAGAACTTATTTAGGAGCATCTCCAGGTAAAATAATTGCGGGAATTAAAAAAGTAGGGGTTGATAACCCAGTAATATTAATTGATGAAGTTGATAAAATGGTCAAAGATTTTAAGGGAGACCCAGCATCAGTGCTTTTAGATATTTTAGATGTTAATCAAAATAAATTATTTATTGATAATTATGTTGAAGAGCCCTTTGATTTATCTAAAGTCTTATTTATTTTAACCGCAAATGATGAAGAATTAATTCCAGCTACCTTAAAAGATCGTCTTGAGATTATTTATATTGATTCTTATACTATTTATGATAAAAAAGATATTGCTCTTAACTATTTAATTCCTAATATATTTAATAAATACGGAGCTCGAAAGATAAAAATAAAAGAAGATGTTATTCTTTATATAATTAGTAATTATACTTTAGAAAGTGGAGTAAGGGAATTAGAAAGAGTTCTTGATAAATTAATCCGCAATATTATTATTAATAAAATAACCGCTAGTAAAATAACCTTAGAATTTGTTTCATCTGTTCTAGGAAACAAATTATATGAAACTATTTTAAAAGAGGAAATTATAGGCTGCGTTAATATTTTAGGCGCTAGTCCTTTAGGTGGAGAAATAATTAATGTGCAGTCTGCCTTAATTTCCGGTGATTCTAGTTTAACTGTTACTGGTAATGTTGGAGAAAGATTACAAGATTCGATTCATTTAATTATTAGTTATTTAAAAAGTACTAATTATATAGATTCTAAAACATTTAAAAATAATGGTCTTCATCTTCATTTTGAATCAAATTTTAAAATTGATGGATATAGTGGTGCACTTGGGATAATATCTGGAGTAATAAGCTTAATTAATGAAAAGAAAGTTAATAATAATATAGCTTTTATTGGTAGCATAGATTTATATGGTAATGTTTTAAAAGTAAGTAAATTAAAAGATAAAATAATTACGGCCTATAATAATGGTATTAAAACTATTTATTTACCGAAAGCTAATATTATAGATTTAAAAGAAATACCTAAGTTTATTATTGATGATTTATCTTTAATAACAGTTTCTAAATATGATGAAGTATATAAAAAGTTGTTTTCAAACAAAAGGAAGTTATAGACTTCCTTTTAGTATTAAAAATTTATCTTTTACATATAATTTTTTAGAAAGGATTGATTAGATGAATGAAGTTTATGTACTAGATAAAGAGTTTTTATTTAAAAGTAATATTTATGCGATAACAAGTATTTCACTTGAACATAGTTATGATGTTGATGTATCTAAAGTTACCGGGGAGTTTGTAATATCTGGAGATTATCGTCTTCATGAAGTAAGTATTAATAAAGAAGATTTTAGTTTTAAAGTGCCTTTTAATACAGAAGTGAGAAGTAATGTTAATTTAGATACTGTAGAAGTAGAAATAACTGACTTTTCTTATAATGTATCAGATGATGAACTTAGTGTTCATATTGAATACTTAGTAAGTGGTGAGCAAAGTTTAATTGAATTTGCCAAAGAAAGTGAATTAGAGGAGTTTTTGCAAGAAACAGGAGCTGAAGTTATTGATTTATCTGAGGAAAATAGAACTGAAGAAGTTATAAAAGAAGTAGAGGTTCCAGTAGAAGAAGTAAAAGTTCCAGTAGAGGAAGTAAAAGTTCCAGTAGAAGAAGTAAAAGTTCCAGTAGAA
>JAQVNR010000007.1:13973-30327 GCA_028703035.1 Bacilli bacterium
GAAGTAAAAGTTCCAGTAGAAGAAGTAAAAGTTCCAGTAGAAAAGGAAGAAAGAGAAGATGATGGAATTAATAAAGAAGCTATTATTAGCAATATAAATTCTGAAGAAAGCTTTATTACTTATCATGTTCATACTGTAACTTCTGCTGATACTGTGGAAGCCATTTGTTCTAAATACAATATATCTTTAAATGACTTAAAAAAACTTAATAATGTTGATGAGCTAACTATTAATTCTAAGTTAATAATTGCAAGTGAAGAAGACGCAGACTAAAATAACTCTTGCTGGTAAAACTAAAATATTTGAGAATGATAATCAAAAATATGTAGTTAAAGAAAAAAATAAAGATTTAAAATCTTTATATGCTTATTTAAATACAAGACAGTTTCATAATTATCCGGAAATAGTTGGTGAGGATGATGCAAATTATATGTTTGATTACATAGACAGTGTAAAAATACCAATCAATCAAAAAGCATCAGATATGGCTAACTTACTAGCGCTTCTTCATAATAAAACCGCATATTTTAAACCAATAACTGCTGATTACATTAAAGAAATTTATGAAAACATTGAAAGTAATATTCTTGATATTGAAAATTATTATAATCAGTATTTTGAAGTGATAGCCGGAGAAGTTATTATGAGTCCATCCAACTATTTACTAATTCGTAATAGTAGCAAATTACTTGCAAATTTTGGGTTTATAAAAAAAGAGCTTGCTAGCTGGTTTAAGATGATAAGTGAAAAAACTAAAGAAAGAGTAGTATACTGTCATAATAATCTATCCGTCGAACATTTTTTATCAAATACCGATGATTATTTTATTTCTTGGGATAAATATACGATTGATACTCCAGTATTAGACTTAATAAATCTTTATTTAAATGATTATAATAAATATGAATTTAGTAATTTTTTGGAAGTATATAATCAAAGATTTCCTTTAAGTGATGAAGAAAAAAAATTATTTTTTATTATGATATCTCTACCTAAAAAAATAGAGTTTTCTAATTATGAATATGATAATACAACTAAAATTAATAATCTAATGATCTATATATATAAAACTGAAAATTTAATAAGGCCATATTATACGCCATAAAATATAAAATAATAAGCATATTTCAATAAATAAAATTAGTAAATTTATTCTTATTGGCAGAAAAAAAGTCAGTATTACTTGATAAGAAATTAAAATACATAAAATAAAAATTCCTATTATTCCAAAAAATCCCTTAAAAGGCCCACCCTTACTACACATAGTACCACCTAGTATAATATATTCTCATAAGTAAAAGGGTGCTAATCAATTATAAATATTATAATTGATTTTTTTTGGAGAAAAAATTATTAGACTTTTTGAAAGAAATTTAGTAAAATAATAATAGTAGGAGAGTTTTAGTTATGAAAAAAAACAATGGTTTTATAGCAACATCTTTATTATATTCATTTTTCTTAATTTTCTGTGCAATCCTATTAAGTTTAGTCGGAAATTTTTTACATAATCGAACTCTTCATAATAATACGATTAGTAAAATTAAAGAAAATTTATCTAATGCCGGGAGGCTAACTTTATCTAATGCCGAAATTGGCAGTTATGTTAAAATGCCGGTCTTTTGTAGCGGACTCACAATCAACTTTAAAAATACAAACTGGATTGTATCAAGCATTAATAGTGATAAAACGATAACACTTGTCAGTGATAATATTGTAATGATGTCAAATAGTACTAAAGATCCTGAGGAATTACAACTATTAGTTAACCATTTTTATAATATGTATACAACTGGCTTAACTGACAAGAATTATCTAACTTATTTTACTAAAGAATTAATAGATGATTTTGAAGATATTGATGATGTATTTTTAAAAAAAGCTTTGCTTAGTAGTAATAACGAGTATTTTTATTATGATGAAAGCAATAATAGTTTTTATTTATATCGGAATTCTTGTAATGAAAACGATGAATGTGAAGTTATTAAAGATACCGATTTAACCCAGTATGGATTAAGACTTGTTATGACAGTTTCTATTGATACACCTGTTTCTTCTGGTATTGGCGTCCTAAATAATCCTTACGAAATATTGTATTATACCCATGAAAATAGTTTAGAAAAGTCTTTAGTGCTTCATTATGATAATTTAAACCCTAGTGCCAATAATGGCTTTGAAACTACTAGTGATTTTATTAAAGATTTATCAGGAACTAATCTTGATGGTACTTTAGATACGGGAACTTATACAAATGATCAAACAGAAGGAATAACTATTCCATTATCTAGTATTATTAATACAAATTTAAATATTTATGAAGTTCTTAATAGTCTAAATGGATATACAATTGAGTTTAGAGCTAAAAACTATTTAACGTTTGAATCTAACCCTGATTATTCAACTTACTTTATAATACTAGATAATAATACTGATTTATCTATTTATTGGGAAAACAATCCAACAGGACTTACTACTGATTCATTTAACACTATTTCACTTGTTAAAAAAACAGGTTTTGATAATTTAGATATTTATATAAATGGTGAATTTTTAAAACATACTTTTGATTTACCAACTGCTATTAATAATGTTTTATATATAGGTGGAAGTACTAATAATGATATTTTTAAATCAATTAGAGTTTATAATACAGCTTTAACTGAGGCAGAGCTTATGCATAACTATAATGTTGATTTGAGGTGGAATAAGTGAGAAATAATAAAGGTTTTGTGATGATTGAAACAATTATTGTTATAACAATACTCTCAATTGGTTTAATATCTCTTTATTCATCTTATAATTTAATTTTAAGTAAAGCCTCTACTAAAAGTTATTATGATAATGCTGAGCATGTTTATAAAAGTTATTTTATAGGTAAGTATTTAGAAAATAATGGTCATTTAAATTTTAGTGGTAATTTTAAAGAAATATTAATTGAAGGAGATTTAATAGATATTGCTAATGTATTTGAAGTTGATGCTATATATGTTGCTAAAGGTAGTTATAGTAACATAAGTAGTAAAGATTTCTTATTACAGCTTGATGGTTCAACTATTAATTATATTAAAGATATGGATGGTTATAGTGAAGATAAGAATAATGTAATAGTTAAATATATTGAAAGAAATGAAGATGAAGTATTAAATCATACATACTTTGCAACAGTTGTTATTTAGGAGGATATAATGGAAGAAAAATTTGAAAATATTAATACAGTTAATAATTTAATTGCTAAGCTTTATGAAAAGTTACCTTTATCTATGGAAGAGGCAAGTGTGTTAAACAGTTTTATTTTTGCTGGTATTAATGAAATGAAAGAAAGAGAGTTACATTTTGATTATCAAAATACTATAGATGTTTATATAGTTTATTTAGAAGAAAAAGAAATCTTAGAAACTATTACTCAAAGAGAAGCAAAACAATTATTTGAATATAGATGTGTAATTAAAGCAAGAGAAGATAAGATTCTTGATTTAACAAATACTAATATTAATGAAGAAAAAAAGTTAAATCTACTTCCGGCTAATATTAATACTACCGGAGCTGTTATTACTATTGTAATTATTGAAGTAACAATATTATTAGGAATATTAATTGGCGTAATTGCTCTTGTCAAAAGATAAAATTATAAGTATAATAATTTAAAGGAGATAAAAAATAAATGGAAACTATTATTATCGAAACAAAAAATAAAATGGAGAAAGCAGTAGTAAACCTTGAAAATAGATTTACGACTGTTAGAGCCGGAAGAGCTAACCCGGGAATGTTAAATAGGGTCATGGTTGACTATTATGGAGCAGAGGCGCCAATTCAAAATTTAGCAAATATTAGTGTGCCAGATGCTCAGCATTTATTTATTAAACCATTTGATAAAGGAGCGCTGAAAGAAATTGAAAAAGCAATCAATGAGGCAAACCTGGGAATAACACCTATTAATAATGGTGAGATGATTATTTTAACTATCCCAAAACTTAATGAAGAAAGAAGACGTGAATATGTTAAACAAATTAAAAATATGGGAGAAGAAGCAAGAGTTATTTTAAGAAATTCTAGAGAATATGCAAGAAACACAATAAAAAAAGCCGAACTTCCAGAAGATGAAACCGATAATTATTATAAAGAAGTGCAAAATTTAATTGATAAGTATAATAAAATTGTTGATGAGAAAACTAAAAGTAAAGAACAAGAGCTGATGAATATTTGAAAAAAGTATATTTAAATAGTTCTTACGAAAAAACAAATACTTTAGTTGAGAATGGATTTGAAGTTGATAATCAAATAGCAGATATAATAATTCTATTAAATAAAAAAGGTTATAATACAATAAATTCATGTGCAGGACATTATAAAGAAGATACAACTTATAAAGAAACTGTGCTCAAAAATAAAATTACTGAAGAAGAATTTTTTAAGTATCTTAGTCATTATGATTTGAAGTTCATAGATGAAGATGAAAACAATTATTATTATGAAGGTAAGATAATTGGCGAATCAACTTACATTATGTTTGAAAAAGATATTGTTTTACCATTTTATCCCGAAGGTTTTGATTTTGATGAAATAGGAAATGATGTATCTAGAAAATTAATTTTTTATCACGATGAAGAAAAAGGCCAAAATAAAAAAAATCAATCAATAATAGATTTAGAAATTAAAAACGCTATAAAATGTTTAGAAACTTGGGCAATAAAATTGCCAGTAATAAAAGTTATATAAATTAAAAAGTGTGGTTTAAAAACACTTTTTTTAAATTATTGCTAATTTCTAATATATTAGCACTCATATATTGACAAGTGCTAAATATAATATTATAATGCTATTAGCACCAACCCAAAATGAGTGCTAAAAAGGTGGTGAATCATGAACAATCGTCAAAATGAACTTTTAAAAATTATCATTGAAACTTATATTAAAACTGTTAAACCAGTTGGAAGTAAATCACTTGTTAAGAAACTTAAATGTTCAAGTGCAACAATTAGAAATGATATGGCGTATTTAGAAACACTTGGATATTTAGAAAAAACTCATCAATCAAGTGGTAGAGTGCCTAGTGAAGATGGATATAAATATTATGTTGATAATTTAATGAAACCAAAAGAAATTACTGGTGATGATGTTTTAAAACTGCAAACTATTTTAAATAATAAAGAATTAGTAGTAAGTGATGCTATTTTAAAATGTATGGAAATAATTAGTGAAATTACTAATTATACAAGTATTGTTTTGGGAAAAGATAGTAAAAATCAAACGTTAAAGCAAGTAAATATTGTCCCAATAGATGATAAGAAAGTTGTAGCAGTTGTTATTACTAATACTGGCCACGTTGAAAACAAACAGACTAATATATCAAATGCAATTAATGTATCTGAGATTGTTAAAGCTTGTGAGATAATTAATAAACATTTAGTTGGAACAGCTTTATCTGATATTAATGCTAAACTTGAATATGAAATTAAACCAATTATCGCAACTAAAATCACACAATATGAAGAAGTTATGAGTTTTTTTCAAGATGCATTTAATGATTTCTCAGTCAAACAAAGTGATGTTTTTTTCTCAGGTAAGACTAATATTTTAAAACAACCAGAATATAATGAACCTGATAAAATTAAAGCGATAATTAGTAAACTTGAAAATACTGAGCTAGTTAAAAAGATTGAAACTGATGAGGCAGGTATTAATGTTTATATTGGTGAGGAAAGTAAGTTTGACGAAGACGTGACGATTATTAAAACAAGTTATAAACTTGATGGTGAAGAAGGCACAATTGCAATAATTGGTCCTAAGCGAATGGAATACGATAAAGTAGTTTATTTACTTCAGTTTTTAAAAAACTATCTAGAAAGGTAAGGAAAAAGTGGAAGATAATGTAATAGAAGAAACAGAAATTAAAGAAGAGAAAAAAAAAAGTAAAAAGAATAAAGTAAATGAAGAAATAATTTTACTTAAGGAAGAGCTTGGTTTAGAAAAAGAAAAGAACTTAAGAGTTCAAGCAGAACTTGTCAATTATAAACGAAGACGTGATGAGGAAGTAGCAAATATGTTTAAATATGCCAGCGAGGACATCATTATAAGTTTATTACCAGTTATTGATAACTTTGAAAGAGCAATTAAACTTGATGATAATGACTTAACTGATGAAATATCTAAGTTCCTGGCCGGATTTAAAATGATTTATGGTAATTTTATAGATATTTTAAATAAAAATGAAGTTAAAGAGATTGAGGCTGATGGCCTTGAGTTTAATCCAAACTTTCATCAAGCTGTTTTAACAGAAAAAGATGAAAATAAACCAGCTGGAGTAGTTTTAGAAATACTTCAGAAAGGTTATTTATATAAAGAAAAAGTAATAAGACCAGCCATGGTCAAAGTAAATGAATAGGAGAGTGAAAGAAAATGGCGAAAATTATAGGTATTGATTTAGGTACAACCAATAGTGCTGTATCTGTTATGGAAGGTGGAGAAGCAAAGATTATTGTTACTCCAGAGGGAGACCGTACAAGTCCCTCAGTAGTTGCATCAAAGCAAGGAGAAGAATTAGTTGGAGTTACCGCTAAAAGACAAGCCGTAACTAATCCCGATAATACTATTTCATCAGTTAAAAGACTAATGGGCACTAATAAAAAAGTTAAGATGGATGGTAAAGATTATACACCCGAAGAAATTAGTGCTAAAATTTTAATGAAACTTAAAAACGATGCGGAAGAATATTTAGGGGAAAAAGTTGAAAAAGCAGTTATTACGGTTCCAGCATACTTTAATGATGCGGAAAGACAAGCTACTAAAAACGCAGGTAAAATTGCTGGTTTAGAAGTTGAAAGAATTATTAATGAGCCAACTGCTGCAGCGCTTGCTTATGGGCTTGATAAACAAAATAAAAATCAAACAGTTCTTGTTTATGATTTAGGTGGGGGAACATTTGATGTTTCAGTGCTAGATTTAGGAGACGGCGTTTTTGAAGTTAAATCAACAGCTGGTAATAATAAACTTGGCGGAGATGACTTTGATGCGCGCGTTACTGATTATTTAGTTGCCGAATTTAAAAAAGAAACTGGACTTGACTTATCTAAAGATAAAATGGCAATGCAAAGAGTTAAAGATGCTGCTGAGAAAGCTAAGAAAGACTTATCAGGACTAGCAACAACAAATATTAATTTGCCTTTCTTAAGTCAAACAAGTGATGGACCAGTTCATATGGATTTTAATTTAACTAAAGCTAAATTTGAAGATTTAAATAGAGATTTATTTGATTCAACATTAAATGAAGTTAAGAAAGCATTAAAAGATGCAAAAATCACCTCTAAAGATATTAATGAAGTAATCTTAGTTGGTGGATCAACTAGAATTCCATATATCCAAGAACTTGTTAAAAAAGAACTTAGTAAAGAACCAAACAAATCAGTTAATCCAGATGAAGTAGTGGCAATGGGCGCTGCTATTCAAGCCGGAGTTTTAACAGGAGATGTTGATGATTTAGTACTACTTGACGTTACACCACTATCTCTTGGTATTGAAACCTTAGGTGATGTAATGACTGTGTTAATTCCAAGAAATACAACAATTCCAACTTCAAAATCACAAGTATTCTCAACTGCTGCTGATAGTCAGCCAGCTGTTGATATTCATGTATTGCAAGGTGAAAGACCAATGGCAGCTGATAATAAAACCTTAGGACGTTTCCAACTTGGGAATATTCCTCCAGCACCAAGAGGAGTACCGCAAATTGAAGTAACATTTGATATTGATGCAAATGGAATTGTTAATGTTAAAGCCAAAGATTTAGGCACTAATAAAGAACAATCAATTACAATTACCTCATCAACTAATTTAACCGATGAAGAAATTGATAAAATGATGAAAGAAGCTGAGGCTAATAAAGAAGCAGATGAAAAATGCAAAGAAGAAGCAAGTGTTAGAAATGAAGCCGATACTGCTGTTTTTGCTACTGAAAAAGCAATTAAAGATCTAGGCGATAAGTTAACTGAAGATGAGAAGAAAGAAACTGAAGAAGAAATCAAAGCAGTTAAAAAAGCTTTAGAAGGTGATGATCTAGATGAGATAAAAAAAGCATCAGATGCGTTAAACGAAAAAGCGATGGCTCTAGCTACTAAAGTATATGAAGAAGCAGCAAAAGAAGCACAAGATAAAAAAGGCGAAGAAGAAACAAAAGACGAAACAAAAGATGAAACAAAAGATGAAACAAAAGATGAGCCAGTAGAAGCAGAATTTGTTGATGAAAAATAAACAAAGTTCTAGAATAACTAGAACTTTTTGAGGAGGATTAATATGAACTATGATAAAAGAGAAGACGTCCCTGATATTTATAAATGGGACTTAACAACTAGATATAAAGATGATAAAGCTTTTGAAAAAGATTATCTAAAAAACCTTAAAAGTTATAAAGAAATTACTAAATATCAAGGTAAAGTGCTAGAATCATCTAAAACTTTACTTATCTGTTTAAATAAATATTTTGAAATCAAAAAAAACATTTTAAAACTATATGTTTATGCTAACTGTAAATTAAATGAAAATGTCGAAGATAGTGATAATTCACTAAGATTAAATAAAGCTCTATCTTTATACTATAAATTTATAGAAGCTAGTTCATATTTAAAACCAGAAATATTAAAGGGAAGTAAATCTGTCTTAACTAGATATTTAAAAACTAAAAATTTAAAACCATATCAGTTTTATTTAGAAAATATACTTCGGGAAAAAGAGCATACTTTATCAGAAAGAGAAGAGATGATTATCTCTAAATTATCAGCAACTAGTGATGTAAATAAAAAAATTAGTGAAGTCTTAACTAATTCAGTAATTAATTATGGTACTATTATAGTAGACGGAAAAAAAGTTGAATTAACAAATGCTAATTACCGCAATATTATTACTAATAAAAATCGCGCTACAAGAAAAGAAGCTTTTGATAAAATAACAACTAATATAAAAACTTATGAAAGTATTTATGGGATAAATTTAGCTGCAAATATGAAATATGTTAAAAATATTGCTGAAGTATATAATTTTAATACCGTTCTAGAGATGGATTTGTTTGATTCTAATATTCCACCTGAAGTAGTTAGTAATTTATATACAACTATTGAGAAAAGATTAGATATTTTAAGAAAATATTTCCTGCTTATTAAACAAAATCTTTCGCTTGATAAATTAGAATATTATGATATTAAAGCAGAAATTATTAGTACAGATATAACTTTTTCGATTGAAGAAGCTAAATTAATTTTAGAAAAATCATTAAGTATCTTAGGAGATGAGTATTTAAAAATATTAAAAAGAGCTTTTGCTGAAAAGTGGATTGATTTTGGAACCTATAAAGGCAAAACTTCAAGTATTTATGCAACATCTAACTATGGAAATGCGCCCCTGGTTTCTACTCACTTTTTAGGCAAGTTCCAAGATATTAGTACACTTGCTCATGAACTTGGACACGCAGTTGCCTTTGAATTATCAAGCGTTCAACCCATACAAAATTGGAGTGGTTCACTACTAACAGCAGAAGTAGCATCTCTTACTAATGAGGTTTTAATATCTGATTATATAATTAAAGAAGCAAGCGATAAAAATTTAAAATTAACCGCGATTGCTTCACTTCTTGATACTATTCAAAATAATTTATTTGATGCATCACTTGAAGGTAAATTTGAAAATATAATTTATGAAAAATTAGAAAAGGGTGAAGAAGTAAATGCTAATACTTTTAATGAAACAATATATGAGTTGCGAAAAGATTACTACGGAGATAGTGTTAATTTAAATGATAAAGTTAAAAGTATGTGGATAAGAAGAATGCATTATTTTTCGCCATATTATTTATTTAAATACGCAACAGGTATCTCAAGTGCAATATATATTGCGACAAATATAATTGAAAATAAAAATAATATGAAAGAAAAATATTTAGATTTTTTAAAAAACGATGGATCAGATTATCCAACCAATCTTTTAGAAAGAATGGGTGTTAATTTAACAAAAACTAAAGTAATAAATGAAGCACTTGATTACATGGATTACTTAATAAACGAATTTAATAGAATAAGCGAGGAGTAAATATGGCAAAAAAAGACTATTATGAAACACTGGGTGTTGATAAAAATGCCAGTGAAGCAGATATAAAAAGTGCTTTTAGAAAAAAAGCTAAAAAATATCATCCCGATGTTAATAAAGATCCAGGAGCTGCTGATAAATTTAAAGAAATAGGTGAGGCGTACTCGGTTCTAGGGGATGAGGCAAAAAGAAAACAATATGATCAGTTTGGCTCAGCTGCCTTTGATAATAATGCCGGTGGTGGTTTTGGAGGAGGATTTTCAGGTGGTTTTAGTGGCTTTGATTTTGATGATTTAGATTTAGGTAGTATCTTTGAGCAGTTTATGGGAGGAGGCTTTACTAGCCGAAATAAAGGTTCGAAAAGAAAAACTAAAGGTGAAGACTTTTTAGTAAAAATTGATCTTACATTTGAAGAAGCTATTTTTGGAACTGAAAAAAGCTTTAATATCAGTATTGAAGAAGAATGCTCAGATTGTCATGGAGAAGGTGGACATAATCCAGAAACATGTTCGCATTGCGGTGGTAGAGGAAGAGTAATTACGGAACAAAGAACTATTCTTGGAGTAATTCAAACTGAAACAACGTGCCCATATTGTAAAGGTGCAGGGCAACAATTTAAAAATATTTGTTCAACTTGTAGGGGCAAGGGAAAACTCAAGAAAAACAAAGACATCAAGTTTAGAGTTCCAAGTGGGGTAGAAGATGGAGATCAAATGAGGCTAGCCGGTAAAGGCTCAGCTGGCACTAATGGTGGACCTAATGGAGATATTTATATTAATTTTAAAGTAAAAGACCACGTAATATTTAAAAGAGATGGTAAAGATATTTATTTAGTCGTACCACTTACAATAACTGAAGCAACTTTAGGTTGTACAAAAGAGATTCCAACGATTTATGGTAATGAAAAGTTTGTATTTAAAGCTGGAACTCAAAATAATGAAAATATAAAAATAAGAGGTAAAGGAATAGAATCAGAAAAAAATAGGTCAACTGGTGATATGTATTTAATTACAAATATTATTATTCCGACTAAACTTGACCGAAAACAAAAATCACTATTAAAAGACTTAGATGCAACTAATCTTACAAATGAAAGTGCTTTTAAAAACTTTAATAAATATTTATAAAATATTTTTTACTGTAATTTTCATAATTTATTGATTTTAAAAAAGAAATATAATATTATTTTTGAGCACGATTAATTTTCACAGATAATATTTGAGGCTTTGGAAATGTTATATCAGTAACATCTAAAGTCTTTTTTATCTTTTCTAGAGGAGATATTTTCCAAGTAGCGATAATGTCTTAGGATTATCGTTTTGTGTTTTTTAAATTTTTTTAAAACAAATAATGTAAACGCACTTGTCTGAGCTTCTTTATCCCTTGTTTTGGTATACTTGATTGTATTTTTTATTGTATAATATAAATTATTGTGCTAAAATAAAGTCAATTATTTAAGGGGGAAAAATTAGATTGAATGAAAAAAAATAAATGCGACGCTGTTCTAGTTATATATAACAAGTGGCGTATTTTTTACGAATTTTTTTTTATTTAGACTTTATTACTGCCAAATTAAAAGATTTATGGTGAAAGGAGAATAGTAATATGTTATTACCAAGTGCTACATTAAACTTAAATTTATATAGAGTATTTTATATTGCAGCAAAAACTCAAAATTTTTCAGAAACAGCTAAAATTTTATGTACTTCTCAGCCCGTTATATCAAGACATATTAAATCATTAGAGTATTCATTAAATATTAATCTTTTTTATAGAGGGCCAAAAGGAATTGAACTTACTAAAGAAGGAGAGGAATTATTTTCCTTTGTTGAAAAAAGTTATAATTACTTGCTTCTTGGAGAAAAAAGGTTACTTGAATCCCAAACTTTAGATAGGGGAAAAATATCTATTGGCATTTCTTCTTGTATAGAAATCAAGTATATTTCAAATAGTATAGCTGCTTTTATTAATGAATATCCAAACATGGTAATTAAAATAATTAAAAGATCATCTAAAGAATTATCAAAAGAACTGTTAAATCATTCTATTGATCTTATGTTTGACATTACAACTAATGAAAAAGTTATTAACCTAAATTGTAATAATATACAATTAAAAAAGATAGGATATTCTTTCTTTTATAATCCAGATAAACTCGGAAAAATAGCAAATGAAATTAAAACATTAGAAAAATTCCCTCTATTATTACCAATAAAATCAAATCAAGTTAGAACTAAAATTGATGATTTTCTTGCGAAAAATGGTATTAAAAGCAATGTCAGAATGGAAATTGAAAGTTATGAAACAATGGTTGATTATGTTGAAAAAGGAATGGGTATAGGGCTTGTGCCAAATATGATGATTACTAAGAATTTGAGAAAATTACATATAAATAATATTTCTATCGAATCAAATTTAAATTTATATTATTTTGAAGAAATTTTAGCAACTAGCACCAGAGAATTTTTAGATTCGTTAAAAATTAATATAATTGAATAAGTAAAGAAAAAAGTGCTATAGCATAAATGATATATGCCCATGTCTAATAAGCATTTTTCAAATAAGAAAATTTGTATTATAGTATTACCTAGGTGAAACTATGAGTAAAATCAATGTAATTGAAATGCATGCAACGTGGTTAACAATTAATTCTATAATTGGATGTACAAATGGATGTAAATATTGTTTTTTGCAATCATCTAATGGTAACATCAGCAAACCAAAGATTCTTGTAAATCCCAAAGAAGCAATTAATCAACTATTATTATCAAAGTATTATACTTCAGATATACCTATTAACTTATTGCCAAATACGGATCCGTTCTTAAACGAATATAATATTAAATATTTGGAACAATTATTTACACTTTTAAATGAAAAACAAGTAACAAACAATTTAATAATAGTAACTAAGTGTTATATTCCTGATTATTTTATAAATTATATAAAAAAGTTAATTAATATTAGAGATAATATTGTATTTTATCTGAGCTATTCAGGGCTAGATAATTATATAGAGCCAAATGTTAATCACGAAAAAATTAAAGAAAATTTTATTAATTTAAATAAACATGGCATTAAGATAATTCATTATTTTAGGCCTCTTGTTCCTATGAATTCTACTCAAGAAAAAATTGATGAAGTTTTGGGATTTGTAAAAAAATATACTAATATCTCAGTAATAACAGGACTGAAACTTAAAGAAAATTTTATTGATAAAATTAATTTTTGGGATGAAATTGGTGATAGAAGAAATGAATCAATAAAAGCTGAGGGCGTATGGCCAGAACAAGCATATAACTATTTTTATAAAAATTATCAAATGAAAGATCATTATGTTTTTCAAACAAACTTATGTGCTTTATCGTTATCTACTGGAAAATCATGTTTAGCATATTATAAATCGCTAGAATGTAAAAATTGCAATATTTGTCCTTTAAAGCAACGAGAATTATGTAAAAATAGTTATAATAGTATGAATTATGATGAAATAGAATTGAAACTTAAAGAAAATATTAATAAAATAGCAAATCAAAAAAAATCTATAAACTATATATTAGATATAGATAATAATATGCTAACTTTGGAAAATATAAAGTTGTCTATTGGAGATTTATCATATCTTACAAATGTTATGAATTTGAAAATTTGTACTAATGAAAAAAAAGATAAAGATAATTATTTTAATACCTCATTAATTAATGCTAAACCATTAATATTACCAGGTAATATGAGCAATACAAATCATTTTTTGGATAAATATTATACTCGAGCTATTGAATTAAAAATAAGGTTTAAAAAAACTGAGCCAAAAGATTGGGATGTAATGACAACTTTGGCAGAGTTGACAGTTCAAATTGGTCATGTATTTAATGTTAAATTTAAGTATAAAATATTCAACGAAAAAAATAGAAATATAATTGATATTGGGGATGAAGTGTGTGATGTATTACTTCAAATTTGTTATATAGCATATTTAGAAGATATAAATTTAAAAAATATTAAGAACCATAATTTTTATGATCTAAATTTTATTCCTATAATTTTAGGTCAGTTAATGGAAACCTTTATGGAAGAAAAAGGTTATAGATATTATAAAAAAAGAGATGGCTACCTAACTAATAAAGATTTTATAATAGAAAGGATAAGAAACCTTTTTGCACTTATTTACAACTTAGGAATTATAAATGGAATAGATTTAGAATATGAGTTTGAAAAAATGTTAAAAGATGCAAATGGTTTTTTGGATAATTATAATGTATAAAAAAGATTACGAATTTGAAAACATAACTTTTACAGTTCAAGCAAATAATTATGAAGACTTTAATTCTCAGTTAAGACATATATCTCAATTTTATATTTCTTTATCAGAATTTAGCAATTATAGTGATAAAATTAATATAAAATATGTTGTAGATGTCAAGCTGTATGAAGAATTAAAAAACAAAATAAAGGGGAAAAAAGCAAGACTTTATCAATCATTTGAAAATCAGATTCATGCAGAATATTCTATGGAAAATAATACAAAAATCTATTTAATAGATACTGAAGAATATATTTGTATTAAATATGGAGACAATGATTACGAAACAATAACGGACGGAAGAAAGATATCTGAAAGATGGCTTTTTCGAGTAGTGAGAGAAATATTAGTTAGAAAAAATGAAGAAAAAAAAGGATTATTTATGCATGGTACTGGATTAGTATTAGAGGACCAGGGAATATTGATATTAGGTAACTCTGGTGCAGGAAAAACAACTTTAGCAACTAGGTTATTAAGTGGAGCAGATTGTGAAAAACAATTTTTGTCAAATGATAGAGTGTTTTTATATAGTTCGGGAAATGAGTCAAGAATGGAATACTTTCCTATACCTGTAGTTTTAGCATCAGGAACTGTAAAAAACAATTTACAGTTAAACGAATATTTTGAAAAAAACAATATTTATGAAAACAAAACAGGAAAGCCTTTTGATGAAGCTCCAGATAATGCAAAAATTGATATACCATTAACGGACATTTCAGAAATATTTGATAAAACATCATTAATTCCTATTCACAAAATTGACTTGATAATTTTTTCGAAATTAAATTTGTCAAATAATGATGGATTAACATCTAATTACTTATCAGCACATCCAAGAGAAGTTGGATTAAGTCAAACGTGTTTTACAACACATGATTGGGAAAGCTTAAGAATGGAATGGATTTATAAAAGAAAAATCAAACACGATCAGATAATTGAAGATAGAATTGTAACATTAAATAATCTTTCTGAAAGTGTACCTATAATACATTTGAATTTTGGTGTTCAAACTAAAACAGAGGATATAGTTAGATTGATAAAAAAATACTATTAAATTAAAAAATTTTGACTTGACATATTTATATTTGTTATACTTATATTGAAATTATATAAAGAAAGATAGGTGAAGTTTCAAGTTTGTAACTTGGAAAAATTATGGAAATATTAAATATTTATAATGATAATCATGAATTATTAGGAACTTGTGAAAAAAAGCTAGCCCATAAATTAGGAATGTGGCATGAAGTATTTACTTGTTTAGTATTCAATCCTGAAAAAAATACAGTTTTTTTTCAAATAAAAAATCATTCTCACAATAATATACATGAAAAAGATTTAATAGAAATAACAGTAGGTGGACATTATCAAGCTGGTGAAAACTTGGAAGATGGGATAAGAGAACTAGAAGAAGAAACAGGTCTTAAAGTTAAATTTAAAGACTTAGTTAATTTAGGAATTAGACAAGTTGCAACAACACCAACACCAACATATGTAATTAGAGAATTTCAAAATATATTTTTATGTCCTATAAAGGGAAACTTAGCAAGTTTTAAGAATTTTGATTCTAACGAAGTATCAGAATTTATTGAATTTAATATAGATGAATTAATTAATTTACTTTTAAAAAGAAGTGATAAAATTGTAGGAAGCACACAATCAGGTAATAGAGAAGTGAATTTAACAAATTTTGTTGAAAGCTTTTTAAGTGGTGATAAGTTATATTTAAGATTATTAATTGCAACAAAAAGATATATTAATAAAGAAGATTTAGAATTGATATTCTGGTAATATCTGATTCTAGAATAAATAGCAGAAATTTATAAAAATGAAAGTAAGTAAAAATTTGAAACTTTCTTTTTTATGTGACTTTTAAGTGAAAATGTTACATAAAATAAGTTTAATTTTTAAGTGAAAATGTTACATATGAAAATTGATAAAAAAATCAATTTTTATTTTGGCGATTTTAAGTGAAAATGTTACATTTTT
>JAQVNR010000061.1 GCA_028703035.1 Bacilli bacterium
CTGCAAGGCGAAGAACTTTATTTTACTGAGAAAAATTTTTAAAGACCACTTCTCAGCTTTTTGTGTGCCTAATTTGTGTTTGAATTTTTTTTCAATTTTATCTTGACACATTATAGTTGGTCTCTCTCTGTATTTTGTTATACTACACAAATTGAAATTTAAAAACAAAATTTATATAACTTTAGGGCAATCACTGAAAAAAATTAAATTAAAGTATACTTTAATTTAACGATAGAAGCCTCACGGACTTTTTTTCCCGTTTCACTCTTGTTAGTAATCTACATCCTAACAATTCATATTGCTATACTTTTTAATTATTATCTATTTTTAAAAACCTTACATATTGAATTATTATAATATACTTTTAAAATTTTTTCTTCATTTTGATTATTAATAAAATTATAATGGTTTTTAAAAATATTTTTAATTTTTTTAACATATTTAACTTTATAATATTTTATTTTATTTAAATGTCTTGTTAAAAGAAATTCATTAAATATATATTTATGGTTTTTTATTTCTTCAAATGTTTTATAGATTAAAAATAATCCAATTAAGTATGAATTTAATCCTTGATAAGTTAAAAAAATAATAAATATTATAATTATAAAAATACTTATAACATTTAATAACCATAATGCTTTTTTATAGCTAAAAATACTTTCAAAAAATGTAAGTAATATCTTAGATCCATCTAAAGGAATAATTGGTAGTAAATTAAATAATAAAATATATTTATTATAATTAAGAAAGATATTATAACTTAAATCACTGATATAGTATTTATTTAATAGAAAAAAAACTGGATATAGAAGACCTTGCATACATACTCCAGCTAAACTAATAATTAAAATCTCGACTGTTTTGCTATTTGAATTAACACTACTATTTATAATACTTCCAAAGGGAAGTATTAATATATTATATATTTTATATTTATAAATTTTTAAAAAAATAATATGTCCTAAGTCATGAATTAATAATATTGTAATAATAATTAAAAAGTAATTAAAATAGCCAGCTAAAAGAACACTTAATAATATTATATAAGTAAGTGGGTGAATATTAAATAAATTCTTCAAAATTTAAAACTTCACCGTTTTTCATAAATAAAACATATAATTTATTACTAGTAGCATTAGCAATTACCATATCAGATTCTACATAGTCATAGAGTTTAATACTAATGTCTGTCACGTTTCCATACCAATAATCTATCCCATCCATACCTTGAATAATAATTGTATTTCCATAATTGTCTTTTTCGCCAATAAAAACAACTATCCCACTTTTAAATGGTGAAACACTTTTTACATCACTTAAGACTGCTCCATTGTGATAAGCATTTACATCGCTATAGGTAAGAGTACTTTTATTAACTACTAAATCTTCTGCCTCAGGCAGTACTTTTCCAAAATATTTATTATAAATTTTAGTGAAATTACTAAAATTTAAACTTTTATCATAAACATTTTTTTTAAAGAATAAAAGATTATTATCACTATAATTAACAAATATAGATAGAGCTAAAAATATGATTATACTTAAAAGTATTCTAATTAATAATGATTTTATATATTTTTTATGAATCATAGATATCACCTACTAAAGTATATTTACTAAAGATATATTTAAGACCAATTATGAAAATCATTAAATTGAATAAATAATTTTTAATTAAATAAGTACCTATGTATAAACTAAGATTATTATATATTCCATAAATTAATGTTCCAAAAATAAAATAATATATTGATAAAAGAATTAAGAGATTAATAATATTTTCATTAATATTTTTAAATATAATTATTTTAAAATAATACATTATAATTATAATTATAGTAATAATTGGAAAGCCATTTAAAATAATATCAAGAATTAAAATTAAATATAATATTTTATCATTTAAATAGACCGTATTAAGTAAGACAGATGCCATAAATATATTTACTGAATTAAGGATAATAAAATCTAAGAATATCATATTTCTCTACTTACTACCGCAACATAATTAAGATTATTAAGAGGCACTGTTTTAACTGTCAGATAATTATCTAAAACATCATATTTTATTTTAATGACTTTTCCGAGATATGTTCCATAAACACTATAAACGTAATCATTCATTTTAATATCTGTATAATTAGATACCTCTTTAATTACTAAATTATGCATATCATCTGGGCCAATTATTTTACCTGTCTCATTATTTATTTTTACTACTAAATTAGTATTATATATATAATTTATTTCACTAGTGTTAGAATTTATTTTAGAAATGATTCCTATTAATCCATCTTGACTAATTACTTCATCACCTACTTTATAGTCACTTCCGTTTATTATTAAATTATTTAGACCATAACTATTTTTGACAATATTACTTATTATATAATTATCTTTTAAATTTATATTATTTTTAAAATTAAGAAGATCTTTTAAATTATTTTCTAAATAATTATTTTTATCTTGTAATAATTTTATTTCTAAATTATCATTTTTTAAAAAAAGAGTATCATTAATATTAGTAATAATATTTAATAAATTATTACGAAATAAAATTGTAAATATTAATAAAATATACACTATATAATTAGGTTTCATGTTTTATCATCTCTTTAAAAAAGCTATAATAATCGTCTCCAGTTGTTATTAAGTGATCAAGAAGGGGAATACCAATTAAGTTGCCAGTTTCAATTAAACTTTTTGTAAAATGACAATCATCTTCTGAAGGTAAAATAACCCCTGATGGATGATTATGCATAATAATTAAGGCTGATGCATTTTCTTTGATTGCATAATGATATATTTCTTTTGGAGATGCCAAGCTCGATGTTTCAGTACCTTTATACATAATTTGATAATTTATAAATCTTTTTTTACTATCAAGTAAAATTACTAAGAGTTCTTCTTGCTTTTTACTACCTATTAGATGAGAAAAATATTGATGAACTAAATCGGTATTATTTAAAAGCACTCCCCTTTCTATTTCTTTAGTAGTAACTCTTTTACCTAGTTCAATAGCGGCAAGTAATGTAATAGCTTTTACTTTACCTAAGCCTTTAATTGAAGTAAGTTCAGCGATAGTAAGATTATCTAAATAACTAATAGATTTTATTTTAGTTAATACCTCACTACTTAATATTTTTACATTTTGGTTTTTTGTTCCAGTTCTTAAAATTATGGAAATTAAATCCTCATTACTTAAATTAGATGCTCCATATTTAAGTAATCTTTCTCTTGGCTTTTCACTAGCTGGTAAATCTTTTAAAATCATAACTATTCTCCTTTATAACTTGTCATTATTAACTCATTAAGACTTGTTAAAACATTATCTGATCCGTTTTCCATTGAAGGCTCATATTCAGATATTGATTTAATTAAAGCTTCATCAGTTAAAACAATATCTTTTAAATAATAATTAATATTATTGTTTTTTAAATAATCTTCCATTTTTAAAATAACTTTATCATTAGTTAAAATACTATAATATATCCGGTAAACATCATCATCAGTTATTATAATTGAAGGTTTATAATTTTCTTTAAGTGCTAAAGCTGCATCAAAGTCATTAAAAACTCCTAATTGAAAAGCAGTAGCTGGAAGTGAGCTTGCAAAAACTTTTTTAACATTAAAATCAGCATCTTGAAATATAAGATAACCAAAGAAGCTTCCCACAATTAATGATAATAAATAAGGTGTTATTTTTTTCATACTTGCTCCTATTTAATTATATAATTAATAAAGTAATTATTTTGTCTAATTTTGACTTATTACAAAATAAAAAGAACCAAAATTTATTGGCTCATAATTAATTCATTACAATATTATATATTGTATAAGCATATAAGTATCCAAGTATTATTGTAAATATTGTTACAGTAATAGCTATAACAATTTTTCTATTATCATCCATCTTAAATATCTATGTAATAACCAGTATTATATATGTTTCCTTCATCTTCAATTAGTACTAAACTTTTACCAATTCCTTTTTTTAAATTAACTTGATTGTTTTCTACTTCATAAATATACCCAGTGCCATATTCATCTAGTAAAATTAAATTATAATTTTCCTTATTATACATAATTGATAGTTTATTAGCTGATAATTCTAAAGGAATTGTATAAAGGATTGCTTTTTTAAATTTTTCATCATATTGCTCTTTTGTATATTTACTGCTTATCTGATTTGCACTGTAACTTTTCGGTGTCACTTTACTAAATGTATAGCTTTGATCATAAATCGGCATTTTACTAATATAATTATAAGTATTAGAAATTGTCATTTTAAATACCTCTTCATCATCTTTTAAAGTAATAATAGTTGAGTAAAAATCTCCTTCATCACTTAATTTGCAATTATCCGTACTATCAACAAACGATCTAAATTCACGACCAAACAGTATTGTTTTTTCATTATTATTTAGATAATAATCACCAAAAGTAAAACTAAAATAATCCTCACCATAGCGCCACTTTTCTGTAATTTGTTTCTTTGATGCATCTATTTTATAATCACTTGCGGTTGATTTTAAACCTTTGGAAGCTTGACAAGACCATGTATCAGTTAAATCCCAACCATTATTTATTAGTGTTAAAGTATTATTATCTAGTTTAGCATTAAAATTTCCTTTTGGATAAATAAAATTAGAAATAGTTGGTGTTAATAAATATTTACTAAATTTTTCTGAATAATATTCAGGATTAGCTAGTATCCACTCTATTTTACCATTTTTATTAATATTTATTAATGTACTATAATAATAAATTCCTACTAAAACTGAGTCTGTTTTTTCATCATAATCTAAAGAATTAATATAACCAAAATTATCTTTAATGCTATTTAAATGGTTTGCATCAATCTCTGATAACATCTTAAATATATCATATTCTTTTTCTATTTCTCCAGTTGATAAATTTAGTTCAATTACTTTTTCATCATCTGTTGCATACAAGATATTGCCGTTTTTAAGTTCTGTATAGTTATGATAATAAGGATTAGATAGTTCATATGAGTTATAAACTTTTCCTAATAAGTCAACTTCTAACATTCCGATAGCTTTATCTCCAATTGCTTCTGGGCTCGATAATAAAAAGTGACCATTTTGAAGTTTAGTTAATTGTTTATATATTTGATTTGTTAAAAACCATCTAATTTCTCCGTTTTGATCAAAGGCAGCAGCAGTATTACCAATTGGTGTTGAAACAAAGTAAAAATCATTATCATCAGCAGCTAAATTATTGGTAATAACTTCAACATCTGGAAAATAGATCATTAATATATCGTCACTTTTTTCAACAGGAATACTTAATGTATTTGCTGTTCCATCACTTAATTCTATAGTCACTTGATTATTATAATCTAAATAAAGACCATAAATAGGAATATAATGAGTAGTATCTTCTTTAGTATTATAAACTAAATCTTTACCCCCATCTTTAGCTAAAACTTTAACTTGAATACTAACTTTAGTAGCAGTTTTAAAACCAACAATAGCAGTTAATGGAGATATTCCATAGGGATTAACCATAATTAAAGGCTCTGCTGAAGTATAGTCTCCTTTTTCTATTTTATTCAAAATTTCTGTATCAATATCATCCTGATTAGCAATTAAATTAATATTATTTTTTAATAAATTATAATCTTCAAAAGAATATAATTTATCTTTTTCTAAATTGTTTTTTTCTTTTATAAGTAAAAATCCCCCCAATAATATAAGTAAAATTAAACTTATTGTAATTATTAAATTTTTTTTATTCATACCAATTCTCCTATTCTAACATATATGGATTTGTATAAGATCCATCCCCACCAGTTATTTTAGTATTAGCGTTTAAAACTATAACTGGTTTAACACCCAATTTATGTCCACCATTAGTAGTAACTATGCGATCGGTATTTGAAACCCTTAATTTAAATGAACCATTTGCCTGGCTTACATCACCATTACTATTAACATATAATGATTTATTATAACGGGGAAATACATAACGAGAAAAATATCCTTCCGCTAAGTTGTATCCTTCTTCATAATAAACATTTTTTTCATAAAATGTTCCTAATCCCCATTCACTGGCACTATTTAAATAACTGGATTCGCAATTAAATGCTAAACATTTAGAAATTTTACTATATTCAGCATACGATAATAATCCAACTTTTTGAGTAATAGTAGCAGTATCAGTAGTAGAATAACCGGTAATATCAAAAGCTGCAGTTTTCAAATACTTGTTAAAATCTGTCAAAGCATATTGAAAAGTTAAAGTTAAATAAGTATTTAGACCATTTGGATCTTGAGTTAATAAGTAACTGGATTCACTGCTACTTAATGACTGATTTGAGTTACAACAAGCTGCAGGATCACAAACATAGCTATCAACTAAATCAGTAAATGCATAAGTATCTCCAGTTACATTATTTAAAATTAAATTAATACTATTATCAGTATTTTTTTTATAAATACGCCATATTTTATTAGAATAACTTAAATAATTACCATCTTGACTTTCTGTATACCAACAAGAATTATCTGACTCTTTAACGCAATCATCATCAATGTTTGTTATCTCTGACAAATTATCCATAACTTCATAACTAATAGTAGATGTAGGTGATGACTGATCACTATTTAAACCTAAATAAGTAATTACTGGATTAAATGTTCCAGCTACATTAGTTGCTAAATCAACATTATATTTAGAATTATCTAAAGAAAAAGTCTCACCTCTTCTATTAGTTGCGTTAACTGATGCAGTTATTGGATTATTAATTACTACTTTTTCTTTACTTACTGCTCCATTTATTGCAACTATATCATCCATTGATGGTGAGACGATAAGTGATCTTTTTAATTCTTTTACATTCTCGGTACCTGGTATTTGATAAATAAAATCAAGAGAATAAGTGCCTGGTACACTTAAGTTTGCATCACATACAATGTCAGTAATAATATCCGTAATTTGATAATCAAGGCTGACAACCCCATCAGCTGTTATAAATCTCAGCGCTGGTGTTCCCCATAATGATTCATATGAAGCAATATCACTACACATAAAATTATCACCATATTCTAAAACAACATTTTGGGCTTCTAAATATGGCTCATCTACAGATTCTGCAGGATATTCAAAATTTAAAATACCATTTACATCTAATGATGCTTTTAGTATATCATTTTGGTCGCCAAGTCTTTCCCCTGTCTCAGGATTCACTAAATCTTCATCAATCAATCCCTCTTCAATTAAATCTGTTACTTCAATTACTACATAACCACGATCAGACTGTAACTGACTTGCAAGTAATGAATTATTAGTTAGATAAACATCTGCTGAACTAATGACTTTATTAACAAAAGTATCATAATCATCGGTTTTACTTTTATCAAATACTTTATTTAACCCAACACTAGCAACAAAACCGATAGCAACTAAGATAACTAGAGATACAATAATTTCAACAATCGTAAAACCATTTTTTTTCTTCATTTTCTTTTCACTCCTTATTATAAACATAATAGCAAAATAATTTAATTAAGACAAGTTATTTTACACTAACTACACTACATTATAATTGCGATTCGATTGCCAAAGTAAATTGACCATTAATATAAATAGTGGTTAATTAAGTCTTTCACAAAAATAAATATATGGTCAAGTAAGTGTTGCACACAAAAAAAATTATTTTAAAAATATGTTGACTTCT
>JAQVNR010000008.1 GCA_028703035.1 Bacilli bacterium
TATGCAATCATTAGAAGCTGTGCTTCCACATATTCTAAAAATGACATTAATTTATTTGATGCTTTTAAGAATGCTTTAAATAATAATCCTATTATTATTTGATTTGATTACCTAAACTGTAACGAAAAATGTTTAAAAAGGAATTGCGAGAATCTCTTTATTATATGCTTAACACCATCTAATTGGATTTATACTCCACTCGGATTTAACTTTACATTCCTTATAAAAATGTTATAATTGAAATATAAAGAAAAGCGATGACTTCCTTGGAAAAGAAAGAGCTATATAATAATGAAGGACACTAGTCGAGGTAGGGTGGAACCGCAGGTAATTTTTTATCGCCCCTATAGATAGTGTTTTTTTTCTTAAAAAAGTAGTCATTAGAAAAGAGGAAATATGGAAAAAAAAATAACAATGGAAAAATTAGTTGCTTACTGCAAGCAATATGGGTTTATTTATCAAGGCTCAGAAATATATGGAGGACTTGCTAATACTTTTGATTATGGACCTCTTGGAGTCCAGCTTAAAAATAATATTAAAAAAGCATGGATGAAAAAATTTATTCAAGAAAGTAGATATAATGTCGGACTAGATAGTGCGATTCTTATGAATCCTAAAGTTTGGGAAGCATCGGGCCATTTAAAAACTTTTAATGATCCGCTACTCGACTGTAAAAAATGTAAAACTCGATACCGCGCTGATAAATTAATTGAAGATTTTACAAATGGTGAAGTAGAGGCTGGTGGCTGGAAAGAAGAAGATTTAATTACTTATATTAATAAACATAAAATTACTTGTCCTAAATGTGGATCTTTAGATTATACAGATATTAGAAAGTTTAATTTAATGTTTAAAACATTTCAAGGTGTTACAGAAGAGGCTCAAGATACAATATATTTAAGACCAGAGACTGCTCAAGGTATCTTTGTAAACTTTTTAAATGTCCAAAGATCGATGCGTTTAAAATTACCTTTTGGGATTGGTCAAGTTGGTAAAAGTTTTCGAAATGAAATAACTCCTGGACAATTTATTTTTAGAGTAAGAGAATTTGAACAAATGGAATTACAATTTTTTTGCAAGCCAGGTACAGAACTAGAGTGGTTTAAATATTATAAAGAATTTTGTTTAAACTGGATATTATCTCTAGGTGTAAATAAAGAGAATCTTAGATATCGCGACCATACTAAAGAAGAGTTATCATTTTATAGTAATTCTACAACTGATATAGAGTATAAATATCCATTTGGTTATGGAGAACTTTGGGGTATTGCATCGCGCACGAATTATGATCTGAATCAGCATCAAACTGCATCAGGCACGAGTTTAGAATACTTAGATCCTGAAACAAATGAAAAATATATTCCGTACGTTATTGAGCCCTCTTTAGGTGTTGAAAGAACTTTACTAATGTTTTTACTTGATGCATATGAAAAAGAAACACTTGAAAAAGATACTCGAGAAGTACTTCATCTTCATCCATTTCTAGCGCCATTTAAAGTAGGAATTTTCCCACTTATTAAAAAAATACATAGTGATAAAGCAAATGAAGTTTTTGCAAAGTTATCAAAATACTTTATGTGTAATTATGATGAGACTGGTTCAATTGGTAAGAGGTACCGTAGAAATGATGCAATTGGAACACCATTTTCACTAACTATTGATGATGAAACAATAAATAATAATACCGTAACAATTAGAGATCGAGATACTATGAAGCAAATTACAATCTCACTTGATGAAGTTATTAGCTATATTGAAGAAAAAATTAAGTTTTAATTTTTTTCTAACTATTTTATAATGGTAATTTTAGAATTTCTCTAAAAACAGTTTATTAAAAAAATTATTTGTGCTATTATAGTGTTAGAGTAATATAAGGAGGGTATGTTATGGCGCTAAAAAATATAAAAAAAGCATTATTTGGTAATGATGATGATTCAAATTATGTAAGTGAAGTAGAAGAAGAATTTTATGCTTTAAGTCAAAAAGCTTATAAAGAAGAAGAGGATGCAAATGGTTGTAAGATGATTCTTATTGAACCAAGAGCATATTCAGAAAGCCAAGCAATAGCAGATCACTTAAAAAAAAGAAATAGTGTCGTAGTTAATTTAAAGAGAGTTACATCGGATCAAGCCAAGAGAATTATTGATTTTTTGACGGGAACTTTATATGCTATAGGTGGAGATTTACAAAAACTAGGTAATGGTATATATTTATGTACACCTAAGAACGTTAGTGTTCAAGGAAAAATGACTGACGCAGACGATACAAAAACTAAAACGAAAATTGAAGATGAAATAGATTTTTAAATAATCCCATAGAGGTGAAGATGCGTATGGATAAATTTAAGACAGGTTTTACTGGCTATAAAAAAGAAGAAGTAAATAAATTTGTAAATGATGTTGTTAAGCAAGTAGAATTAATGCTTGCTGATTTAAAGACTAAAGATGTTGAAATAACTGATCTTAAAAAAAGTCTTGAACATTATAAAAATATGGAAAATACTTTTAATAGAGCGATTCTTGTTGCTGAAGATGCATCTAATCAAATTAAAAGAATTGCTAGAGATGAAAGTGCCGGTTTAATTGAAGACGCTAAAAAAAATGCCTCACGAATTGTTAATGATGCACTAGTTCAAGCAGAAAAAACTCAAATAGAAACAGCTCAGTTAAAAAGAAATATTATAACTTTTAAAAGAAGGTTAAGAACTATTATTGAAAGTCAGCTAGATTTAGTTGATGATATAGATTACTTAGATATTTAGTCTAAGTTTTTTTGATAAAAAAAAGAAGTTAATCTTCTTTAATACCAAGTAATCTAAGCTCATCACTTATATCTTCTTTAACAAAGTACTCCAGAGGAATATCTAAAGCTTTAGCAAAAGAATATAATACTGCTAAACTAAATGTTTGCTCAGTCTTAGGACTTTCTATATTACCAATTAATCCTCTTGAAAATAATGTTTTTTCTGCAAGTCCTTCTTGAGTGATTTTTCTAAACTTTCTAAATAACTTAATTCTTTTTGAAACTAAATCATAAACATATTTAATATCTTCAGTGTTTCTCACTTTATCAGCTCTCCTAATATAATTTTATCAGTTTAAGACTGAATATTTTGTCGTGATATGGTTGCAAGAAAATAAACTTAATTGTTATACTTATCAAAAAAAATCCTAATGTCTTCTTCTAAAGTGCTACATCATAGTAGTAAAACCTACTCTCCTAAATATATTTCACTTGTTATAAAATATTCTTACTTTTAATAAATTCTCTTAATATTTTAGTAATAGCTCTTTTTTCAATCCTGGAGACATAACTTCTAGAAATACCTAAATATTTAGCTATTTCTTTTTGTGTAGATTCTAAGTTATTAAATAGACCATACCTTTTAATAATTATTTCTTTTTCTCTAGGAGTTAAGATAGATAAATATTTATGTAAAAGATTTATATTATCTTTTTGATTTATAGATTCAATTAAATCGGGATCTTCACCTTTTAGTAAATCAATTAAATTTATTTCATTACCATCTTTATCAATACCAATAGAATCATTTAAACTAACATTATTAATATGTTTTTTATTACTGCGGTAATGCATTAATATTTCATTTTCAATACATCTTGCTACATAGGTCGTTATTCTTGTGTTTTTAGTTGGTTTATAAGAATCAACACCTTTAACAAGGCCAATTGTACCAATACTAATTAAGTCATCTGTATCATATTCTTTATTCTCATACTTTTTAACGATATGGGCAACTAATCTTAAATTATGTTCAATTAATTTATTTCTAGAGTCTTTATTTCCTAAAAGCATATTATTAATGTGAGATTCTTCATCTTCTTTAGAAAGTGGATCAGGAAAGACATTTACCGAATATGATCCTGTAAAAAAAATCAAACTTTTAAGTAGAGTTACTAAATAAAACAGCATTATATCACCTGATAAATGTTATGTTTAAATATATTTAAAATGATATTAAATCACTTGTTTAATAAATTTGTGTGCTATTACATTTCAAAGTCTTAAATAAAAAACAAGAAAATGTAATTCAAGCATGCAAAAATAAGCATAAATATAAATAATAATATAGAATTTGTAATATCTCTGCCCTTTGAAGTCAAGTAATACTTATTCCGTTCATAGTCATTATTTTTTTGGATCTTTTTTTATATTTTTGCAATTCTTTAATTTCTTGTTTTTTTTATTGATTATTTTATTTTCATCAAAAGATGAAATTGCTTCATTAACTGTATCAATAACTATTTGTTTTGAATCTACATTAAATCTCGTCATGATATCCTCTATTGAATCAATAATAAATTCTTCACCGTCACAACAATCCATTGACTCTATTAATTCATCAGCTTTTATGTCTAACTTCTCTTTAATTTGTTTCTTCAAACTTTCTTTATTCTTAATCATTTTTTACTACCTACCTTTAAGATAGTTTATCACAAAACCCACCGAAAAAAAATTACACCCAAAAGAAAAAGAAAGCGATTTGGTACAATGACTGTGAGGTGTTATAAATGGATAAAATTGCAATTATATCAGATATACATGGAAATCTTGAGGCAATAAAAAAAGTACACTTTTTACTTAAAAAAGTAAAAGACGTATCTATATGATCATAAGAGTTCTATAATCTAAATAAAAAATTAGTAAATAGGATTTTTATGTGATTTTTAAGTGAAGAAATATAAAATGGGTTTATACAGTTACCCACTAAATAACTCTAAGACCTAAAAATAACTTAAGTTATCAAACCAAAATTATTCTCTTAATCTTAATCTTCATAATCTCTTATTCACACTCTATATATACTTTTTCAAAATAATCTTGTAATAAGTCTATTGCAATTTCATTATTAATTGCAACAAATTTCCATGGTTCCTCCTCATGTGTAATATCTATTAAAGAATAAGCACTAATTTTACCATATGAATTGATAACTGCATCTATTATTAAAGATAAACCTTCCGAAACTTCATAAGTTGATTCTGTAGCCTTCACAGAGTTATGACCATTTTTATATGTATCATAAGCCTTAGAAACTACAGGACCATGTTTCCATGCAAAAATAGCGTCATTAAAAGCATTTTTCTTAAATAATGCTCTCGAAATCCCTTGCACATAATATAAAAGTTTTTGAAGTTTTAAATTAGTTATATATTCTGTTTCTATTTTATAGTTTGAACTAATTTTGTCTACATTAGAATTATATTTTAATATAACTGCATTGGCAACGTCAAATAAATCAGCCGTGCAAAAATCAACATTAATTATCTCGTTACAATTTATATTGGCAATTTTATGTGACTTTAATTTAATAATTTCATTTAATATTTTCATTGTTCTTTCATAACAATCATCAGAAATATTAGAACTATTTTTAATTATTAAATCTTTCATATTACTTGGGTCATTAGATAATCTAATGACCGTATTAATAGATTCTGTTTGAATAGTTCCATTCTCAATACGGTGAATTGTAATTTCTCCAAGACCAATTGAAAAAGCAAAATCCTTTTGAGTTAAATGATATTTATTTCTTATTTTTTTCACTTGTTCGCTGGTTAATAAGCCCTTTTGCTTTTTGTATATATCATAAAGATTAACATCATTTTCCATTTCTATTTCTTTTACATATACTTCATTACCAGTTTCATCCATACAATATTTTTCTTCAAATTCAATTTCTAAATCCTTTACAATAGCTTTCGTTTTTCTGGTTTTAATTATAATATTATTATTCAAAATAACCACTCCTTTTTTTATTTTTTATAGAAACATTTTATCATCATGGCACGACAAGCATTTTAATAAATTGTTTTTGAGTTTTATCTTAACATAAAATAATGTGCCATCAGATATTTTTTTTCCAAAAATGTAGACATATTCCCCAGGAAAATCTCTATCCTCCTCAGGACCTGATTTTAAATCACTAGGAGTTAAACTTTTTAGTAAATCCTCTATATCTAATATTGTAAGTCCGTGTTTACGATATGCCAATTTATTTTTGGCAGTTGGAACAATATCTAATTTACCACTATTTATCCTCTTCTTTGCTTCAATTAAAAAGTCATTAATATCCATATTGTCCTTCCTGATATAATCATATCACAAAGAAATAAAACTATCAATTGATAATTTCGCTTTTTAAAAGTTTTTACTTTTTATTATTATTCTACACTTAATATTATTTATGTGGTAAATCTATTATTCTTGTAATTCTAAATATAAATGACCAATCCCTTTGTTAATTTCTAGAATATATATTAAACTGGCAAAGAAACAATTACATTTTTTCAAATTATATGATTTATGCAATTATTATAATATAAATATTGATTATATAATCATGTTTAAAAAAAGATCTTGTTCATATTAGTTTAAGTGCTAGATTTGGTTAATAAAACTTGTATGCTATAATTAAAGAGATATTGGGAACAAAAAATTGGAGGCTTTATTAAATGAATGAAAAAAAACCGTAAAGTACAGCGGAGTATTTAAAAGCCAAACCCAAACTAGAAAAGTAAAATATTATAATTTACAAACAATATTCAGTGTTGGATTTAAAGTAAATAATCAAAGAGCAGTTCAGTTTATGGATGATGAAAGGTTTAAAAAAGGGCATAAATTTACCGATGATTTTTTTTGAAGAACAATTAGCAAGAATTTGAGAAATCAGAGAATCAGAAAGAAAATTTTATCAAAAGATAACAGATATATTCAACAAGTATAGATTATGATAAGGATTCGAAAATAACTAAAACTTTTTTTAAAATGGTTCAAAATAAAATGCATTATGCTGCTCATAGACATACTGTTGCTGATGCAATAGCTGAAAGAGCAGATAGTAATAAAAAAATATGGGATTAACATACTGGGCTGATGGACCAGATGGAAAAATTCAAAAATTTGATGTAGCAATTGCTAAAAACTATTTGGATGAAAAAGAAATTGATTTTCTTAATAGGTTAGTCACAATGTATTTAGATTATGCGGAAAATCAAGCTAAAAACAAAATTCCTATGACAATGGAAGATTGGTCACATAAATTGGATAACTTTATTGAATTTAATGGAAAAGAAATATTAATAGGTAGTGGTAAAATGTAGATCAGCTTATAGAAAAAAACTTTTAGTATTTGGTGTAGTTGTTATAGAAGATGCAAAACTTACTGGTAAGTGGGCAACAGCTATTCAATTTGCAAAAACTATTATAGAGTTTCAAAATCCTGAATTAAAAGATAAGATTAATACAGACTTAAAAGATAACTCAAGTTTTCTAATGATTCTTTACGGCGGAAGATGACAGTTGGATGTTTAAAAATTAGAAAAAACTAGCAAATAAATATCTTATTAATTTTTTCTTTTCCTTTTTCTTTTTATCAAACTTTGATATAATTTAAATGAAACAAGGAGGATTTTAGATGATAAATAGATTTGTGCCAGATATATATCAAAAAAGTATTTATGATATAGATTATAAGAAATTAAAAAAACATGGAATTAAATGTTTAATATTTGATCTTGATAATACAATAACTCCTGTTAATATAAAAAATCCTCCCAAGAAAGTAAAAGATTTGATGGAAGATTTAAAAAATATGAAATTTAAATTAATAATAGTAAGTAATGCTACTAAAAAAAGAGTTGAACCTTTTAAAGATATATTATGTATTGATTCTTCATATTTATCATTAAAACCATTAAAAAGAAAATATCAAAAAATATTAAAAGTTTATAAATTTAAAGAAAGTGAGATTGCCTGTATTGGTGATCAGCTTTTAACTGATATTTGGGGAGCAAATAAAATGGGCTTTTTAAGTATCTTAGTAAATCCAATTGGCAAAATTGATTTTGCATTAACAAAATTAAATCGAGCACTTGAAAATACAATATATAATAGTTTAGATGCCAAAGAATTATTAAAAAAGGGGAAGTATTATGAATAAAATATGTTTTGGTTGCGGAAGTAAACTGCAAAGTGAAGATGCAACTAAAGAGGGATATATTCCTGATGCAAAATTAAAAACAGAAGATTATTGCCAAAGATGTTTTAAAATAATTCATTATGGAATGCAAAGTAAAAGTAGCACTCCTAAAGAATCAAATATTATTTTAAGATCAATTAATAAAGATAATAAATTTGTAATTTTTATGGCAAACTTTTTAACAATTAATTCTGAAGTAATTAATATTTTTAATCAAATAACTAATGATAAAATTCTTTTAATATCTAAATGTGATATTTTTTTAAAAAGTATTAAAGAAATTCATATTAAAACATTCTTAAGAAACTACTATCAAATTAAAAGTGATATTAAACTTGTTAGTAGTGTTAACAACTATGGTGTTGAGTCGTTAACTAATTATTTAAGAAATAGAAATATTCATGATGTCTATATAGTTGGTTTATCAAATTCTGGTAAAAGTACTTTAATAAATAAATTAATTGATTTAAATCAATCTAATATGAAAATGATAACTACTAGTTGTATACCAAATACAACTCTTGATTTTATTAGAATTAAAATAAACGATAATTTAACAGTAATAGATTCACCAGGTTTTATTATTAACACAATTCAAGATGATATTATTACTTCTAAAAATAATTTTAAAGTATTTTTAAAACCTAAAACATTTCAAATTAAAGTAGGAGAAACATTAGAAATAGAAAATATGTATTTTAATTTTAGTGAAGATACTTCAGTTACTTTATATTTAATAAATAATTTAAAAGTAAAAAAATATTATAAAGAAATAGATTTTGATAATAGCATTGTTGTAAATAATAATATAGATTTAATTATTAGTGGACTAGGATTTATTAATATTAAAAATAGATGTATGATAAAAACGGCTAATATAAAACCTAATCTACTTGAAACTAGAATAAGCGTTTTTGGAGAATATTATGAACAAGATTAAAATAATGAGTGAAGATTTAGCTAATAAAATAGCAGCTGGAGAAGTCGTAGAGAAAATTGCTAATGTTGTTAAAGAACTTGTTGAAAATAGTTTAGATGCGGCATCTAAGAGTATTAAAATAGAACTTACATCATCAGGAATTAAAATAATTAAAGTAACTGATGATGGAACAGGCATGAATAAAATTGATGCTACAAATGCATTTTTAAGACATGCAACAAGCAAAATATATACAACTGAAGATTTATTTTATATTGATTCTTTAGGTTTTAGAGGTGAGGCACTTCCATCAATTGCTTCTGTTTCAAAAGTGACTTTAATTACTAGTGAGGGTAATGAGGGAATTAAAATAGTTATCAGTGGTGGTAAAAAAGTAGAAGAAACTAAATCTGATGCTAGGAAAGGGACTATTATTGAAGTAAAAGATTTATTTTATAATACCCCAGCCCGCCTTAAATATTTAAAAAGTGAGCAATCCGAGCTAGCCAATACTAGTAATTATATTGAAAAAATATCTCTTGCTTATCCAAATGTTTCTTTTACTCTAATAAATAATGAAAGACAGTTAATTAAAACTAGTGGGTCTAATAATTTACTTAAGACTATTCATGAAATATATGGACTTGATATTAGTAAAAATATGCTAGAAATTAAAGGTGAAAATAACGATTTTGAAATATCAGGATTTATTAGTAAACCATCTATTTTAAAATCAAATCGAAACTATATAACAACAATAGTTAATGGCAGAACGGTTAGAAACAATGAAATAAATAGAATTATAATTGAGGCTTATCATACATATATTCCAAATATAAAGTTTCCAGTAGTTATAATAAATATTGAAACAGACCCAGCCCTCTTAGATGTTAATATTCATCCAACTAAACAAGATATTAAAATAAGTAAAATAAATACTTTAGAAGAACTTATTTTTGATGGCATAAAAAATGCGTTATATGCATCTCTTCTAATCCCAAAAGTAGAAGTAAAAACGTTAGATAGCTCTAATGAGATAAATATTAAGACTGATTATGAAATCGAAGAAGTTTCTTTTGCAATAAATGATGTTCAAGAAACATTTAATTTTACAACTAAAAATGAAGAGATAAAAAAGCTAGAACTATATCCAGTTGGTCTTGTTTTTGGTACTTATATAGTTGCTCAAAATAAAGATAATATGTATTTAGTTGATCAGCATGCTGCCGAAGAAAGAGTTAATTATGAGAAAATATTAAGAGCTTTAAAAGAAAAGGAAATAACTACCACTGATTTATTATTTCCAATTAATATTGAGCTTACTGCAAGTGATTATTTAATATTTAAAGAAAATATGTATATATTAACTGACTTGGGCTTTAAAATTGAAGAGTTTGGAATTAATACGATAATTATTAAAAGTCATCCAACCTGGCTTTTAACCGGTTATGAAGAAGAGCAAATTAGAAGAATAATTGATTTAGTTTTAAGTATAAATAAAAAGTTTGATTTAGGAAAATTTAATGATAACTTAGCAGCAACTGCTGCTTGCAAATTAAGCATTAAAGGGAATACTAATATATCTATTTTAGAGATGGAAAATATTTTAGAAAAGTTAGTACTTTGTGATAACCCATATAATTGTCCGCATGGAAGACCAACAATTATAACATTTACTAATTATGAAATAGAAAAAATGTTTAAGAGGGTAATGTAATGATTATTACAATTGTTGGACCTACAGGAGTTGGTAAAACTAAACTTAGCTTAGCACTTGCTAAAAAGTATAATGGTGAAATTATTAATGCCGATTCAACGCAAATATTTAAAGAACTTAATATTGGGACTGCTAAGATTATAGATACTAAAGGCATTCCCCATCATTTAATTGATATTAAAAATTTAGCTGAAAAATATACGGTCTATGATTATCAAAAAGATGCCAGAAATATTTTAAAAGATATTTTAAAAAGAAATAAAACTCCGATTATAGTAGGTGGGAGTGGTCTTTATTTAACCGCACTTTTATATGATTACAAATTTACGAAAGAAGAAAATATTATAAATGAGGATATTTCTATTGAAAAGATGCATTCTAAATTACTTGAGTTAGGACTTAATATTGATTTAAATAATAAACAAAGAATTAAAAGAAAATATCTTAAACATATTATAAATAAAGAACCAATTACAAATGATAAACCAAAAGTTTTATATGAAACTATTATAATTGGTCTTACTACCGATAGAGATATTCTTTATGATAAAATAAATAGTAGAGTAGATGAAATGATTGAAAATGGTCTTCTTGATGAAGCAAGAAATTTATTTCAAAAATATCCTAATTGTGGACAGCTTCATAATACGATAGATTATAAAGAATTTATTCCTTATTTTAATAATGAGAGTACTTTAGAAGATGTAATTAATATAATGAAACAAAATAGTCGCAACTTTGCTAAAAGACAATATACATGGTTTAATAATAAATTAGATGTTGACTGGTTTCAAACTAACTATAATGATTTTAATCAAACGATAAAGGAAGTAATTAATTATATAGATAACTCAAAATAATAACAGCATTTAATGGTCGACCACTTTTAAAAGCAAAAATGGGTGGTTGCTCTGCTGAACGAATGGTATATCAAGTTAAATCACTAAAAAAAAATTATAGGAGGTGCTCATAATGGGTAAAAATGTTATTATTGCGTGTGATTTTAATTCAAAAGAAAAATTAGAAAGATTCTTGGACCAAATGGAAGGTGCAGATCCTAACTTTTATTGTAAGGTAGGAATGGAGTTATTTGACTCTGGTGCATTACAAGGGTTTAATCCTGTTCAAATTGTTAAAGAAAGAGGACATAAGGTATTTTTAGACCTAAAGTTAAAAGATATTCCAAACACTGTGTCTAAGACCGCTAAAACTTTAATTGATGCTGGGGCAGATATGATTAATCTTCATGCTGATGGTGGTCTTAAAATGCTGAAAGATGCATCTGTTGCTGTTAATGAAGCATACGCTGAATATCAACATGAGTATGATGAAGTAAAAGCTGATAGAGATATGCCAGGAAGATTAGAAGATTTAGAAAAGAAACTTAATAACAGACCAATTTTATTAGGTGTAACAGTTTTAACTTCAATGAGTGAAGAAGAATTAAGAAATGAAATAGGTATTAATAAAACTCCTATGGAACAAGTTGTAAGTTTAGCAAAACTTTGTAAAGAGGCTGGACTTGATGGCGTTGTATGTTCTCCACAAGAGATTATTGCTGTAAAAGAAGCTTGTGGTGAAGATTTTATAACAGTAACTCCTGGAATTAGATTTGCAGATAGTAAGAAAGATGATCAAACAAGAGTTGCAACACCTGCTTGTGCTAATATATTGGGTTCTGATTACATTGTTGTAGGGCGACCAATAACAAATGCAGAAAATGCTATCGAAGCTTACAATAGATGTAAAAAAGATTTTACTGAACAAGTAACAGCCACTAATGAAATTAAAAATGCTAAAGGTTATATTGAAAACTTAAAGAAAAAAATTGTTAATCCGTCTGACGTAGTTGCTCAAAAACTAATTGAAGCAAGTGCGTTTAAAGTAAGTACCGAAGATCCATTTTTACTTAAAAGTGGCTTGGGAGCACCAATTTATTTAAATAATAGAGACTTATATAAATCTCCAGCTGAACAAAAATTAATTATGGATTATTTGGCAAAATTAGTTGAAGAATATTATCCACATTGTGAAGCAATATTCGGAACTCCAATGTCGGCAATATCTTTTGGAGCATTAGTTGCTGAAAGACTAGGATTGCCATTTGGGTTTGTTAGACCGGAGAAAAAAGATCATGGTATTGTTGCTACTTTTGAAGGACCCAAAAAAGAAGGTATGAAAATAGTACAGATTGAAGATTTAATCACTTCAGGAGTAAGCTCACTAGATTCTATCACTCCATTAAAAGATTTTGGTGCAGATGTATTAGGTATTGCTGCAATAGTTGATAATGACTTTGTTCCATCTCAAAAATTAATTGATAAAAGAATTGAATATCGTTCAATTACTACTATGTCAAAAATAGTACAATATGCATTTGAACAAGGACTTATAACAGAAGATGAAATTAATCAAATTTGGGCATATAAGGGTAATCCAAAAGATGAGTCATGGATGTCTGATGTAGCAAAAGGAAACATTGCTCAAAAAAGGCTGGCAAAGAAATAATATAAGTAATATACCTGTTTTATGTTAAAGTAAGTGGGGTTTTTTTTATGCAATTGATTTGATAATTATATATATTAAATAAACAGTAGATAAGTAAAAGAGTTGTTATGATAATCTCATATTTTTCCATTTCATTTATTCTTAATCTAATTTTCGTCACTTTAGTGACATATTAGAGATTATCACAAGTTAAAACAAAAACAAGCAGTTTTCTTTGCAAAAAGTCTTTCTATATATTATACTTATAGTAGGGTGTGAAGACAGTGGCTAAGAAAAAGAAACGTAAAGATGATAGCAGTAGCAAAGTTAAGTTTAGCGCAGAATTAACAGGATTGATTTTTGTTTTAATAAGTGTTATAGGAATTGGAGCCTTTGGACCAGTTGGGCACTTAATTAAATCTTTTGCAATTTTTTTAATGGGAACTTGGTGGGCAATCTTAATTATTCTAGTTTTAGTTCTTGGAACATACATGATTGTTAAAAGAGATGTTCCTAAATTTTTTAATGCTAAATTAATTGGTTTATATTTTTTATTAATAACCTTACTAGCATTTTCTCATTTAGATTATGTTAAAAATATTGAAGAATTAAAGCTTGGAGTTTTATTTCAAAATACGATTGATAATTTTTTAAATACAGTTGCTGATTCAAGATATGTTCAGCTTAGCCAAATGGGTGGCGGTATAATTGGGGCTTTTTTTGCCGGGGCATTTGTATTATTGTTTGAAATAAAAGGAACATATATAGTTTTAAGTGTCTTTGGAATCTTTGGACTAATCATGTTATTAAATGTTTCATTAGCAGTTATTATTGCTAAAATAAAATTATTCTTTAGTCGTCTTAAAAAAGGTGTTAAAGAAAGTAATGTATTTAAATTACCTGATGATGATACTAAAGAAAAGGAAGATTTTAACAAAGTAATTATTACAAATGCATCAGACTTAAAACAATATCATAATGTTGATTCATCTTCAAAAGAAGAAGCTCCGCCAGTAAAAATTGAAAACTCAACTGGTGGTAATTATAAACTTCCATCCCTTGATATTTTAGATAATCCTAAAAAAAGGGGAAAAGTTAATTCTACAGAAGTATTACATGCCAATAAGGTGGCGCTAGAAAGAGTTTTAAATGATTTTCAAATTGTAGGTAAAGTTGTTGCAATTCATGAAGGACCAGCAGTAACTCAATATGAAATTGAAATAAAAGCGGCTACTAAATTAAATAGAATAACTAGTATTCATAGAGAAATAGCTCTTGCTATGGCGGCTAAAGATGTTAGAATCCAAGCACCAATTCCTGGTAAAAGTACAGTCGGAATTGAACTTCCTAATAAACAAATCGCCCCAGTTCCAATTAGAGATGTTCTTAGCACTATTCCTAAAAATATGCTAGATTCAAAAATATTAGTTGCTTTAGGAAAAGATTTAATGGGTAGGACTTGCTGCGCTGATTTAAATATAATGCCACATTTACTGGTGGCAGGCGCAACTGGCTCTGGTAAATCAGTTTGTATTAATAGTTTTATTGCCTCAATATTAATGTTTAAAAGGCCTGATGAAGTAAAACTTATCTTAGTGGATCCTAAGAAAGTTGAATTATCAAATTATAATGGAGTACCACATTTACTTTGCCCAGTTGTAACCAATCCTAAAAAAGCAAATATTGCTCTTCAAAAGATAGTATCTGAGATGGATAGACGTTATAGTTTATTTGAAGAAAAAGGTGCTAAAAATATTAGTGCATATAATGAAATGTTAGAAAAAGAAAATAAAAAAAATAACTTAAATGAAGCTTTACTTCCATATATTGTTGTAATAATTGATGAACTTGCTGATTTAATGCTAGTTGCAGCTAAAGAAGTAGAAGACTCAATTATGAGAATAACTCAAATGGCAAGAGCTGCTGGAATTCACTTGATAGTTGCAACTCAAAGACCATCAACTGATGTTATTACCGGAGTAGTTAAAGCAAATATTCCTTCAAGAATTGCTTTTACCGTTGCATCACAAATTGATTCAAGAACTATACTTGATGCATCTGGTGCTGAAAAGCTATTAGGAAAAGGTGATATGTTATATTTATTAATGGGAGAAAATCATCCGACAAGAATTCAAGGTTCGTTTATTAGCGATGAAGAGATTCAGAGATTAATTGATTATGTATCTAAAGAACAAGTAGCCAAATATGATACAAGCATTCTTGAATCTGCACCGGATTATATGGCGGCAGGTTCAAGATATGAACAAGAAGAATATGAAGACCCAATTTATAACGAGGTAGTTGATTTTGCGATTACTTCTGGCAAAATAAGTGCATCACTAATTCAAAGAAGATTTAGATTAGGATATAACAGAGCAGCTAGAATCCTAGATTTACTTGAAGAAAGAGGTATAGTTGGTCCACCAAATGGTTCAAAGCCACGAGAAGTTTTAGTAAAATTAGAAGGACAAGATGAAGAAGAAAAATAAAGCTTACAAAAGCTTTTAAATTTGATACAATATTTGTAGTAGCAAGTATTGTATTTTTTTACTGCTACATTAGAAAAAGGAAGTGGAATTATGCTTAAAATAGAGAATTTAAGTGTTGCAATAAATAATAAAAAAATCTTAAATGATTTTAATTTAAAAATAAATTCAAAAGAAATTCATGCCATAATGGGGCCAAATGGAATTGGGAAAAGTACAATCTGTAAAACAATAATTGGTGATTCCAATTATGAGGTAGTAAGTGGGAAGATAAATTTT
Source organism: Bacilli bacterium (assembly GCA_028703035.1). Lineage (GTDB taxonomy): Bacteria > Bacillota_I > Bacilli_A > RF39 > UBA660 > DUUS01. Next base: position 15,891 of record JAQVNR010000008.1, read on the forward strand.
AACTCTCATAATTTATTAAAACTTGATATAACAAAGAGGGCAAGATTAGGGATTTTCCTAGTAAATCAAATGCCAATTGAAATACCTGGAGTTACAAATGCAGAGATGCTAAGAGTTGCACTGGCTGAAAAAACCGGTGAAAATGTTGGCCTTTTTGAGTTTAATAAAAAAATGGAAGAAATTTGTGAAAAATTATTAATCCCTAAAAGTTTTATTCACCGTGGCATAAATGAAGGAATGAGTGGGGGGGAAAGAAAGAAAAATGAACTGCTTCATCTATGGATGTTAGAGCCTAAATTTATTATTTTAGATGAACTAGATAGTGGCCTAGATATTGATAGTTTAAAAGTTGTATGCAAGAGCATCTTAGAATATTATAAAACTCATGATTGTAGCATTTTAATAATATCTCATAATCCTGAATTATTAGAGAGTCTAAATGTCAGTCATGTTCATGTTTTAAAGGAAGGAAAATTAATTGCATCAGGCAATCTTAATCTAGCTGCAAAACTTGCTAAAGAAGGTTTTAAAGGAATAACTAAGACAAATAATATAAGTGAGAATAAAAAAGATGAATAAGATATATATAAGCAATAGAGTTTTCGAAGTAAAAAACAAAAATTTAGATTTAGAAGTAGCTGGCAAATGTAAAATTACTATTATAAATAATAAAATTAATAATTTAAATATATTAGTTAAAAATGCTTCAAAATTAATAATAGAAGATTTTAGAATTATCGATAAAGAAAATACCAATATTAAAATAAGTATTGAAGATAATAGTTATTTAAACTATATTCATTCATTTATTAATAATCAAGAATATAACTTAAATATCGTAACCCGGTTTTTTGGTAATAACTCAAAAATTATTTTTGATATTCAGGGAATAAATGATAATGGTAAGGCCACGATAACAGCCGATGGGGTACTCGGTTCTAAAATATATAATGAACTTCATGAAAATATTGATATTGTTAATATTAATGGAGGTAGTGGAGTAGTTAATCCTAATATTTTCGTAGATAAAATGCCTGTTATTGCTGAACATGCAGTAACTGTTGGTAAAATAAATGATAATGAAGTAAAATATTTAACTAGCAAAGGCATGAGTTTAGTGGAAGCAAAGAAATTAATATTAAATGGTTTTTTAATTAATAAATTTAAATCAGAAGATTTAGTTGTTAGAATAAAAGAATTAATAAAAACGGAGGTGAAAAGATGAATAGAGAAGATTTTCCTATGTTTAAGCAAGATATAATTTATTTAGATAATGGGGCAACTACTTTTAAACCAAGTGTGGTCATTGATAAAATAGTTGATTATTATAGTAATTACAGCGCTAATGCTCATAGAGGAGATTATTCAATTTCTTATAAAGTTGATGTTGAATATGAAAATGCGCGCCGAAAAATAGCTAAATTTATTAATGCCAATCTAGATGAGGTAGTTTTTACATCAGGTGCAACCGAGTCTATAAATATTATTGTTGATGGATTTTTTGATAATTTGGTAGAACCAGGAGATGAAATAATTCTTAGTAAAAGTGAGCATGCTAGTAATGTCTTACCTTGGTTTAGACTTGCAAATAAAAAAGGGGCAAGAATTGTTTATGCACCTTTAGATACCCATCTTCATATTACTTTAGAGGGCATTAAAAGTGTTATTACACCAAAGACTAAAATTATATCACTTGCTGAAATTACAAATGTTGTTGGGGATTTAAGACCAATAAAAGAAATATGTGAGTTAGCTCATGCAAATGATATTTTTGTTGTAGTTGATGGGGCTCAAAGTGTGCCTCACAAAAAAACAGATGTAAAGATAAGTGATGTTGATTTTTTAGTTTTTTCTGGTCATAAAATGTGTGGTCCAACTGGCATTGGAGTTTTATATGGTAAAAAAGAATTACTAGAATCAGTTAATCCTTTAATATTAGGAGGGGGAATGAATGAATCTTTTGATAGTGAACAAGAAATATTTTTAAAAGAATTACCGCAAAGACTTGAGGCAGGAACTCCTAATATAGCTGGAGCCATTGGTTTTGGCGCTGCAATAGATTATTTAGAAAAAATAGGGATGGATTATATTGCTATCTATGAACAAAAACTTAAAGCTTATTTAGTTGAAAGATTAATGCAACTAGAACATATTACTATAATTAATGAAGAATCAGATTCCGGCATTGTTGCTTTTAATGTAGAAGATATTTTTAGTCAAGATGTAGCTTATTATTTAAATAAATATAATGTTTGTGTTAGAGCTGGCAACCACTGCGCTAAAATTTTAAAAAGTATAACTGGTGTAAAAAATACAATCAGAGTAAGCCTATACTTTTATAATACCTATGAAGAAATAGATTCTTTAATTGAGCTACTAACAGATAAAGATAAGATAATAAAGGAAATGATTTAAATGAATCCAGAATTAAAGCGAGAAATAATGATTGATAACTATAGTAATCCTTTTCATAAGGAAACAAAAGATGAAGAAGATTATATTAAGGAAAATGGAAACAATGTTTCTTGTATAGATGATGTTAACTTGTATGTTAAAATAGAAGAAGATATTATAGTCGATGCTTATTTTGATGGAGAAGCTTGCGCAATAAGTACTTCATCAACTTCAATTATGCTTAAAAATATCATTGGTAAAAATATAACCCAAGTTAAAAACTATATTACTAATTTTCAAAATATGATTTATGAAAAAGATTATGATAAAAATATTTTAGGCGATGCAATAGTATATGATGAAATATATAAACAAGAATCTAGAAAAACCTGTGCAACTCTTCCTTATACAGCTATACTTAAAATAATTGATAAAAAATAATTTATATGCTAAAATCTATTTAGAAAGCAAATATATAGGATTATAATTAATTATTATTATAAAGAGAGTTAGTGTTTAGTGTAAGCTAATTAATAAAGTTAATGAATCTACCTATTAGTGAAGTTAATAACTTCCGGTCATGACCGTTATAAAAAGTAAGAAAATTAAAGGATGGTACCGTGCTAAGCACTCCTTAGACCATTCTTTTTTTGTAGAAAGAAGAATAAAAATGAAGAAAAAACTATTTATTATTTGTAGTAAAAGATTTTATGAAAAGATTCCACCCATTTTAAAAGAGTTAGAAAAAAGGTTTATTATAACACTACCTAATTGCTATGATGCACCAGATACTGAATTTCGTTTTAAGGAAATGGGTAGAGAAGAACACGCAAAATTTAAATCAGACATGATTCGTCATAGTGAAAAAGTAATAAAAGAAATAGATATGGTTTTGGTATTAAATTTTGATAAAGGGGAATATAAAAATTATATAGGTGGATGTACATTCTTAGAAATGTATGATGCATTTAGACATAATAAAACTATTTATATATATAATGATATTCCTGAAGGAATATTAAAAGATGAAATTATTGGTTTTAATCCAGTAATAATTAATGGAGATTTGGAGGAAATAAAATGATTGATATAAAATTAATAAGAGAAAATAAAGAAATAGTTAAAGAAAATATTAAAAAGAAGTTTCAAGATGATAAACTACCACTAGTAGATGAGGTTTATAATCTTGATATTAAATATCGAGAATCAAAAACTAAAGGCGATAATTTAAGAAGTGAAAAAAATAATCTAAGTGCAGAGATAGGTACTTTAATGCGTAATAAACAAGCCCTTGAAGCAAATTTAATAAAACCGAGAATTAAGGAAATTAATAAAGAACTTATTAGTTTAGAAAATTTGGAAACTACATTAGAAAAAGAAATCAAAGAAAAAATGATGCTAATTCCGCAAATTATTCATGATACAGTTCCAATTGGAAAAGATGATACTGAAAATGTCGAAATAGAAAAATTTGGCAAGCCAATTGTTCCTAAATTTGAAGTACCTTATCATGCGGATATTTTAGCTCGAATAAATGGTCTTGATAAAGAAGCATCAGGAAGAACAAGTGGGTCAGGTTTTTATTATTTAATGGGCGATGCCGCAAGAATTCACTCAGCTATGCTAACTTATGCAAGAGATTTTATGATTGATAAAGGTTTTACTTATGTTATACCACCTTTTATGATTAGAGCAGATGTTGTAACCGGAGTTATGTCTTTTGCAGAAATGGATGCTATGATGTATAAAATTGAAGGAGAAGATTTATACTTAGTTGGAACAAGTGAGCATTCAATGATAGGTAAATTTAAAGATCAAATATTAGCTGAAAAAGACCTTCCAATTGCTTTAACTTCATACTCACCATGTTTTCGTAAAGAAGTCGGAGCTCATGGAATAGAAGAACGAGGAATTTATAGAGTTCATCAATTTGAAAAACAAGAAATGATTATTCTATGTAAAGAAGAAGACCATATGGATTGGTATAACAAAATGTTAAGCTATACAGTTGAGTTCTTTAGAAGCTTAGATATCCCAGTTAGAACTTTAGAATGTTGTTCTGGAGACTTAGCTGATTTAAAAGTAAAGTCATGTGATGTAGAAGCCTGGAGTCCAAGACAACAAAAATATTTTGAAGTAGGATCTTGTTCGACTTTAGGAGATGCTCAAGCTAGAAGATTAGGAATTAGAAGTAAAAATGATGCTAAAACAAAATATGTATATACTCTAAATAATACGGTACTAGCAACTCCAAGAGGTTTAATTGCATTTTTAGAAAACAATTTAAATGAAGATGGTAGCATCAATATTCCGAATGCCTTAAGACCATATATAGGTGGCAAAGATATTGTTCAATAAAAAGGCCTTTATAGTGTGCTTTTTATTTTCAAGTTATTTTTTTCATCAAAATAAAATTGCTGATATAAATGAGTCATAAATTCAAGTTCTCTATTAGAAAGTTTTTCAAAAAGGATAGATAAAGATTGTTCATCATATTCCTCAATGCACCTTAAATATTCTTGTGTATGAATCTTATCAACAATAATTGGTGCTACATGAACTCGACATAAATTATAATTAATTAAAATACTTGCTGTTCTTTTATTGCCATCTTGTAGTAAGAGGTAATATAAAAAAAATTTAAGAATTATAAGGCAACTATAATATTAGGTTGGTCTTATTTTTAAAGTCATTTAGAGATATAAATGTTTTTCTAGAAAGAAGGAAAGTTAATGTTTGATAATAAAAAAATCTTAATCTTAGGTTTAGCAAGGTCAGGGTATGAGGCAGCTAAATTTTTAAAAACTAAAAATGCAGAAATTATAATTACCGATTTAAAAGAAGATACAGAAAAAATTAAAGAATTAGAGCTTTTAGGAATAAAGTGCATTATAACTGATAAACAAGAGGAAATACTAGATGAAACTTTTGATTGTGTAGTAAAAAATCCTGGAGTACCAATTGATGCACCACTAATAAAAAAAGCTGAAAGAATAAATATTCCTGTAGTAAATGAAGTAGAAGTAGCGCACACTTATTTACCTAAGGATGTTAAAGTAATAGGCATAACTGGATCAAATGGTAAGACAACAACAACAACAATAATTTATGAAATTTTAAAAAAAGCTGGACTAAAAGTTCATTTAGGTGGTAATATTGGAATTCCTGCTTGTAAGTTAATAGAAAATATTAAAGAAGGAGATTACTTAGTAATTGAACTTTCATCTCATCAGCTACATGATTTTAAAAATTTTAAAACTGATATCAGTGTTCTTACTAATCTAACTGAAACTCATCTTGAGCATTTTTATACATATGATGCGTATATTAAAGCTAAGAAAAAAATATTTAATAACCATACAAATACAGATTTAACGATTATTAATTTAAATAATCAAGAAAGTTTAAATTTAACTAGTTTTATAAAATCTTCAAAATTATTCTTTTCTTCAAAAGAAGAAAAGGGCGACTGCTATATTAAAAATAATAAAATTTATTATAAAGAAGAAATAATTTTAAGTCTTTCTGATATTAAAATAAAAGGTATTCATAATTATGAGAATATTATGGCAGCTATCTTAGCAGTTAAAGAGTTTAATATTTCTACCGAAATAATAAATGAAGTTTTAAAAGAGTTTCCTGGAGTAGAGCATCGCATAGAGTATGTTAAAAGTTTAAATAATCGTCATGTATATAATGATTCTAAATCAACAAATATTCTCGCAACTCAAACTGCCTTATTATCCTTTGATGCTCCAACAATATTACTTCTTGGTGGCGTAGACCGCAATCAAGACTTTGAAGAACTACTTCCTTATTTAAAAAACACTAAAAAAATTATTGCTTATGGTGATGCAAAAAATAAAGTTAAAATCTTTGCTGCTAAACATTATATACCTTGTGAAATAGAAGAGACTTTAGAATTATCTGTTTATAACGCATATGAATCTTCAGAAGAAAATGATGTAATCCTTCTTTCCCCAGCCGCAGCATCATGGGATCAATTTAAAGACTATGAAGAAAGAGGTAAAGAATTTAAAAAAATAGTTCATACTTTAAAATAAGTAGAACTTTTTTATATTTGGGCCATATCCTATATTAGGTGATGGTTATGAAAGATGAAGTTTTTAAAAAAGTTGAAGATAAAACAAATGTAGATAAAAATACAATTGTTGATTTAGCTAAAATGGTCAGTGATAATGGTTTAAAAGATGAAAAGACTTTAAGAAGTGTTATTAGTAAATTGTCTGCAATGACTGGTAAAGAAGTAACAAGTGAGATGGAAGATAAAATAATTAATACTATTTTAGAAGACAAAGTCCCTAAAGATGTAGAAAATATGTTTTAAAACATGTTATACTATTTTTAGAAAAGACGTGAAAGCCTTGAATTTAGAACAAATCATATTAAATCAATATTTAAATAATGAAGACTTATCAATTTTAGTTAACAATCCTAAAGAAAGTGATATTAGAAAGATTGTTAATAAAATTTGGAAATATTATTTAAGTAATCCTTTTGATTATCAAGAAGAGAGTTTTAATTTTTTAGTAAGTAAAAACGGGATATTATTTATGGATTCTTGGGAATTTAGTGAGTATCCTATTTTTCATGATGAAAATCACTTTTCGTTGCCATATGAAATAGTAGATAAAAAAATATGGCAGTTATATTTTATTAAAGAATTATCTGGCTATATAGATGAAGGAGTAAGTAATGAGTATAGATGTAAATAAAATCTATTTAAAAATACCAACATTAGAGGAATATTGGTATGAGCAAAAAGTTCTTTCCGATCCTCTTACTATGCAGTATAATGCAGGATGGGAAGTTTCATATGATGGTTATGATTATGATACTGGTTGTATTGATTTTCCAGAAAATAAATGGGAAAAAGATTATAATCGCCGTTTAGAGAAAAATCGTTTTTTTGCTTATATAATAAAAAAAGAAACCGAAGAATTTATTGGCTATGTTAATTTTCATTATAATATAACTCAAGATAGATATGATTGTGGTATTGTTATTGAACATGCTTTTAGAGGCAAAGGCTATGCTAAAGATGCTTTAATAGAACTTTGTTTAACCGCGTTTTTTGATTATAAAATTGATAAAATATATGATAGCTTTGAAGAAGATAGAGAAGCTTTAATTTTGTTTGAAAAAATAGGTTTTAAAGTAGTTAATAAATATAAATCAATAAGGTTTAAGAAAGAAGTAGATGGCATAGATGTTTGTTTAACCAAAACTGATTTTTTAAATTATTTGGAGAATAATTATGAATGATGATCTATTAATTGAGGCAATATATTTATTTAATAAACATTTTAATCAAGAAGGTAAGTCTGATTTACCTGAAAATATTGAAGTAGCTGTTTTAAGAATACTAGCTGCTAACAATTATATATCTTATGATAATAATTTTATTATAACTAAAGTAAACTATCAAAATTTAGAAAAGTTTAAAAATCAAATAAATGAAGAAGCTCTCCCTGAAAATATAAAAAATATAAGCCCTGTATCTTTTTTTGATAATATAACTGATATTGAATATGAAATATATTCAAGAAGTAATTACTCGGTTAGTTTTAAAAATGGTTTAAAATTAGCCGAATTAATTAATTTTAATGATTTAAAAATATTAGATATTGGTGGAAATAGTGGGGGACTTGCATCAGCTATTGCAAGTAAATATTTAACATCACATATAACTGTAGTTGATACTAAAATACCATGTGAAATAGGAAGTGAATATAAAGAAGTAAATAATTTAAATAATATAAACTTTATTTGTGATGATTTATTTACTTTCAATTTAGAAAAATATGATTATATTATTTTATCAAATATTTTTCATGATTATAATGATAAAGATGTAAGAAGAATATTAAAAAATATTAATACACATTTAGATGATAATACAAAAGTAATTATTTTAGAAGATATATTAGATAACGAAATAGGACCAATTGATGTTGTTATGCATGGATTAAGACTTAGTATAAATACTTTTTATGGTAAACAGAGAACTATAAACGAACTTAATATTTTAATAAGTGAAATAGGTTTAAACCTTTTAAATAAAGAAAAAATAAATCAAGTTCAAAGTATAGTGGTTTATACTTTATAGACATAAACCTATGGTAAACTTTAGGTATTATCGTAAAAGAGGAGGCATTAAAAATGGAGAAATTGACAAAAAAAGAAATTAGTAGAATTATTAATAATAATTATAAAATTGATAAAATAATAAATATTGAAGAAATTAATAGAGGTACAGCTGATATTTATATAATAAAAACAAAATCTAATAAATTTTTATTTAAGTATTTTCAAGATAAATATACACAAATAGAAATAGAAAAAGAAATAAATATTATTAATTTTCTAAACAAAAGAGGTATACCAACGCCGAAATATGTTGCTACTATGGATAATGATTTTTCGATAGTTTATAAAAATAGAGTAGTAATATTACAAGAGTTTATTGAAGGCACAACAAAAGACAAAAACTTAGGTAATGAAAAAGAAATGCTAGATTCTGCAATGTATTTAGGCAAAATAGTTCAAGCATTAGAAAAATATGATCATAATATTGAATTTAAACCATCGGATTGGTTTGAATTTAATCCAGATAAGATAATACCCAAATATGAAGAATTACTAAATAATATTATTTCAGATGATATAAATGCTAGCCAAGTCAGAAAAGATTTAAATAAAAGAATAGAAATAATAAATAATTTGAGATTATTAGATATGAGTGATTTTGATAAAACAAGCATTAAATTTTCACATGGAGATTATAGTGTTATGCAATTTATATATAAAAACGATGAAATTATAGCAATATTAGATTTTGTATCAGCTTGTAATATGCCAATAGTTTGGGAAATAATCCGTTCTTATAGTTATATTGATAAAGAATGTGTTGATGGAGTATTTAATATTGATAATTTAGTTAAATATGTTAAAGAGTTTCAAAAATATGTATTGTTAAATAAAAATGATTTAAAATATATGCCTCACATATATTTAGTCCAGTTAATTAAAAGTACATTTGGATATAAACAATATTTATTAAACGGGAATGAAGATTTACTGGAGTTTGGAATTTTAAGAACAAAAATGTGTGTATATTTATATGAACATGCAGAAGAGATTTCTAATATGCTTTTAGAAGAATAAGGATAAAAAAATAGGAAATATCACTATAGTTAGCTATGGAGAGTCATTTTTAGAGGTCATTGGAGAATATTATAGTTGGGGATTTAGAACTTTTCCAGTTGAAAATTCATTATATGTGTTGATTTTTTTTAAAATTATAATGAATTAAAATATTTTAGAACAGACCTAATTATTATAAGTGGGAATATTTAGCACGTTTCTAAATATATTAATGAAAAACAAAAAAATAGTGTATAATGCTAATAGAAAGTGTGTGATAATGATGGATGAAATAGTGGATGTAAATCTTGAAAAGAAAATGGATGATGCATTACATTATGTAGCAAAAAATCTATCTGAAACTAGTCATAACTCAAAACCGGTTTTATTACATTCTTTTAAAATATCAATGACACTATATAAATTTAAATATTCCGAAACTATTGTAATTTCCAGCATTTTTTAGATAATATTAATTTCGTTAATTTAGTAAAAGATAATTATACAAAAGAACAATTATTGAAAAAGAAACTATTTATCAATTATTAAAAGAAAAACTACATGAAATTAAAAGTAACTATGAATCTGAAGTATTCTAAGAAAAATAGGAGATAAAATGAAAATATTTTTGTGTGGTGGAGGTTCAGGAGAAAGAGCCGGGGAAGCAATGAAAACATTTGGGGAGATTATTGACAAAAAGAAACCATTATTATATATCCCTTTAGCAATGAATGAGGAGAGATATCCAGAGTGTTTAGTGTGGATTAAATCTGAAATGAAGCTAATAGGTATCAAAAATATTCATATGATTGTTAATCCAAAGGAATTAATTAATGTAAATTACAACGATTATTGCGCTATTTTTCTAGGCGGTGGGAATACTTATAAACTACTTAATGATATAAAATCAAGTGGAGCTTTTAATAAAATAAAAGAGTATATAGAAAACGATGGTATTGTATTCGGCGGTAGTGCAGGAGCTATAATATTTGGAAAGAATATTGATACTGCAAATATGAAGATGATAACGAAATAATTGGCTTAGATAATACTACAGGATTTGATGTTTTAAACGGGATTTCATTATTATGTCATTTCAATAAAAAAGAAGAGCAAACACAGATTAATACTGAATACTTGCTTGAATATTCCAAAAAAGAAAAAGTGATTTATCTTCCAGAAAGTAATACAATTTATATTAATAATAAAAATATTTCAATTATTGGGACTGAAAAATCTTGTATATTTGAAAATAGAAAAAAAAGAATTATAGATTTACCGAATGAAATGTAATAAAATATATTTTTTCAATTATTAAAAGTAAATGAGATAAGAATTAATTCAAAAAATATAAAAATCATCGGATTGCCAAATGATTCAGGAATAGTTATATAATTGTTAGTGGTTTTTATAGAAAAAGTAGGTGATTTTATATGACAATTTTAGATGTAAATAAATTAGTAAAAAATTTTGGTTACGGCCAACTTTTTGAAGATGTTTCTTTTTCTCTAAATGAAGGGGAATCTATTTCAATTGTTGGCCCAAATGGTTGTGGAAAATCTACAATCTTAAAAATAATTGCTGGACTTGAGAGTCGTGATAATGGTAGTGTTAGTATTAAAAAAGGTGCTAAGGTTGCTTATTTAGATCAAACAAGTTCAAGTATTAAAGATGATAGACTAGTTTATGACATTTTAAAAGATGCATTTGGAGATCTTAATGCGATGGAAAAACAATTAAGTGAAATGCAGAAAAGATTAGAAACTAATCCAGAGGATACTACAATATTAGATAAATATTGTAGATTATTAGATAGATTTTCTATGTCTGGTGGATACGATATGGATATCAATATCAATACTGTTATATGTGGATTAAATCTTGACAAAAATTTATTAACTCAAAGTTACAACACTTTAAGCGGTGGTGAAAAAACATTGGTTCAACTTGCAAAGGCTTTGATTATTAAACCAGAATTAATTTTACTTGACGAACCAACAAATCATCTTGATATCGACAGAATTGAATGGTTGGAAGAATATATTAAATCATTTAAAGGCGCTTCAATTATTGTTTCTCATGATAGATATTTTTTAGATAAAATGTCTAATAAAATTTTAGCCATAGGTGATAGTGGTATTGGAAAAGTTTATGCAACAAACTATTCTGGATATTTAGTAGAAAGAGAAAGAGATTTTGAAAAACAAATGGCCGAGTATGGAGACCAACAAGAAGCAATAAAACAGTTAGAGACAAAAGCCAAAGAATTTATGAGTCTTGGTATGGGAAGAAATAGTTCTGCTCTTACTAAACAGGGAAAAACACTATGGGAAAGAGCTCAAAGAATGAGACAAAGTGCGGTGAAAAAACCTAAAATTCAAAAGAAACTTAATGTTGAATTTTCAGATAATAATAAATCTAGCAAGAAAATAATTACTACTAAAGGATTATCTGTTTCAACACCCGATGGAAGAATAATACTCGATGGGATAGATGTAGATATTAGTGCAGGAGAGAGAGTTGCTTTTCTTGGCGCAAATGCATCAGGCAAATCCACATTTGTCAAAACAATTATGGGAGTTCAAGATTTACCAATCCAAGGACAATGGATAGTAGGACCAAGTGTTAAAATTGGATATATACCCCAAATTGTGGAATTTCCAAATGGTGAGCAATCATTATTAGAATATTTTAGTAGAGCGGTTAGTTTACCAGAACAAAGAGTAAGAAGTATATTAGCTCGTTTTAGATTTAGCGTAGAAGATGTCAATAAAAGAGTAAAAAATTTATCGGGTGGAGAGAGAATGCGTGTTAAACTTGCAGAGCTTTTACAACAAGAAGTTAATACCTTGATTTTTGATGAGCCAACTAACCATATTGATATTCCCACAAAAGAGGTATTAGAAGTAGCATTAGAAGATTTTGGTGGAACACTTATCTTCATTAGTCATGATAGATATTTCATTAATAAATTTGCCGAGAAAATAATTGAATTTAAAGGTGGTAATGCTACTACATATCTAGGTAATTATGATGATTATAAAGAAAAAAATTAAATAATTTTTAACCATATTGAGAAATCAAATATATATAAATTCAAATTGGAACTGGTATAATGCGAGATCCAATCAACAATAAGAAGAAAGAAAACATTGAAAAAACAAACAATAATATTTCTTTTTATGATGAAAACTTTTCTATTTTAATTGATAATATAAATTTTTTCACAATTGCAATATAAACAACTAACTCTAAAATTATAGACTTAACGTAAGGAGTTTGCTACAATATTTATAGACAGGAGTTGCAATATAATTATGGATTTTAATAAATTAAAAGAAAAAAGAGACTATGTTGCGATTAATAAAAATAAATTAAGTCAAGGAGTTCTAGAAAATTATTCTGATAGTTTTGATGTTAATTTTACTCATAATCAACTGCTATTGAAGGTAATACTTTAATTTTAATGGAAACTAAATTATTACTTGAGGATAAATTATCTGTTGGATCGAAAAACTTAAGAGAGATATATGAGATTGTAAATCATAATAAAGCATGGAATTATGTTAAAAATAAAGTAAGCAGTAATGAAGAGTTAGATGAAAATAAAATAAAAGACATTCATAATTTATTGATGTCTGATATTATAATTGGCGGCATATATAGAAGAGTCGAAGTACAAATATCAAGAGCGAGTCATACTCCACCATCACCAAGAGATGCATTTTATCAATTACAAGATTTTTATCAATCTTTAAAAGATAATAATTATAATGACTTTGAAATTGCAGCTTATACGCATGCAGAGTTTGTTAGAATTCATCCTTTTGAAGTTGGTAATGGAAGAACTTCAAGAATTATTATGAACTATCAATTAATTTATAATGGATATCTTCCCATATCAATAAAAACTTGCTAAAAAAAATCAAGAGTTTTTAAATGTTTTTTTAGAATAATATTATTGCATGACAAAACAGACTTATTAATGAGTTTTTTTAAAACAAAAAATCTTTTAAATTACCATATCTCTA
>JAQVNR010000009.1 GCA_028703035.1 Bacilli bacterium
AATATATTTTAGCATAAAAATATATTAATTAAATAGATTCAATAAAAAATAAGCTTAGTTTTGGCTAATAAAACTAGAAATTTAAATTTATTTTAACTATTTTCCCCTAAAACTCTTTACACTAACCTAATTTTTTTCATATTTCTTTTTAATAGCTATTGTGCTATAATCAAATTGGTGATAAGAAAATGAAAAAAAAATATTATGGAATAATTAATCTTGCCCTTTTAATAATCCTAGGTTTGGCAATTTATAATGCGTTCAATGTTACTAAATTAGGTAATACTTATAAAATAAGATATGATGTAATAGAAAAAAGTATTGTAAAAATTGAAAAAAATATGCAAGAGATTACGTCAGATGATAAATGGGAAAGTTTAAAACCACTCCAAAACGTTGAAGAAAGTTTAGTAGTAGGATTTGATATGTTAGTTAAAGATATTAAAGCTTGTTATACTGAAGTAAAAGATTTTCCTGGCCTTGAAAATACAGATATAAAAATACTTGATTTTAAAAATAAAAGTAAAATATCAAATAAAAAATTAGATGAATTATATAAAAACAACTGTTTAGATAATTTTGATAAATATAATGATTATCAGTTTACTGAAGATGAAGATTTAAATACAAAACTACAAGAACAAATATCATTGATAGTAACAATTGAAAAAAATATAGATTCAAAAAAAAGTTTTGAAGATTTAATTATTAGAGAATCAAATATAATTCATAATCTTGCCAATTTATCAAACTGGTTAAAAATCGAATATAATACATATAAATAAATTAATCAAGGTTTATTTATTTTTTTATTAATGCTATAATTTAAACTAGTAGGTGGTACATATGGCAGATTTAATTAAAATAAAAAAGAATAAAAAATTAGAAGTTAGTAAAAATGTGTATAATTACTTAAGCCCTGATTATGTATATCTCCCATATGAAGAAGGTTATACAATTAATGTTGCTAATAATGAAGAAGTCTTAAAAGATAGTGTAATTTTAAAAAAAGGTCATCATTATATATATAGTCCGGCCTCGGGCACTGTTTTAGGTCTAACAGAAATGATTATTCAAAATAAAAAAATGAATGTAGTTGTTATAGGCAACAATTTTAAAGAAAAAATTAGCAAAATTAAAGGTGTTAAAAAATATTTATGTGATTATTCAAAAAAAGAAGTTATTGACATATTAAAATTATATAATTTAAATTTTAATAATTTAGATGGAGGAATGCTTTTAATAAATGGTATTGATTATGAAGTTTATGAAAAAAATAGAAGTACAGTAATTAAAAAATATCCAAGCGAAATTTTAGAAACAATCGATGCCCTTTATAATATATTAAATTGTAAAAAATGCTATCTAGCTATAAAAAACAATGATTCAGAAAATGTGGAGAATCTAATTCATCATGTTGGGACATATCCAAATATTGACCTGAAAATGATGCCGGATTTATACCCATTAGGCCATCCGGATATTTTAAAAAGAGAACTTATAATGCCTCTTAATCAAAAATTAGGTATTATTTATTTATCAGTTGATGATATATATAATATATATATAGTTTTAAAAAGAAAAAGACCAATTACTGAAAAATATATTACTATTTCGGGAGATATGATAGAAACACCAAAAGTTATTAATGTTAAAATAGGGTCATCTTTAAAAGAAATCTTAACTGATAATTATAAATTAAAAGATGGAGATTATAAAATAATCATCAATGGTTTACTTTCTGGTTATGAAATTGACTCACTTAATTTTGTAATTACTGAAAAAATTAATAGTGTTTTCCTAAATTCAATAGATGAAAAAGAACCTAAAGAGTGTATTAACTGTGGAATGTGTCATACAAAGTGCCCAGTTGGGGCTGATCCTCGAACTGGTTATAAAATGAAAGATTGTCTAAAATGCGGAATATGTACTTATATTTGTCCAGTTAATATTAATTTTAAGAAAAGAGGTTAAATAATGAAAAATGTTTATTTAAGAAGCGAGCATTCTATTAAAAGTATGTCCTTAAAAATACTTGTTTTTTTAACCCCTCTTATTTTAGCTGGATTTTATAAAAATGGAATTAAACTATATACTAATAATCTAGTAGGTTTTTATGGCCTTTTAAAGCCGATATTATTTATAATAATTGGGTTTATTATTGGCTGTTTAGTTAATATAATTTATTATAAATTTAAAAAAAACAAAGATAAACTTTCAGAAATTATTTTTAGTTCATTTCATCCTTTATATGGAGTAATAATTGCCTCTGTTATTAGTATTAATACTAATATATTATTATTTATAATTATAACATTTATTATTTTATTAATAAGTAAACTTATGAAAGAAGCAAAATTTAATGTTATGGCATTTGCTGCTTTACTTATTATTTTAATTATTAACTTAACCGGAGATTTTACTTTTTTAAATATATATGAATCATCAAGAAGTTTAAATTTAAATACTCTAGATTATTTGTTAGGAATGGGAAGTGGAGGAGTTAATACAAGTAATATTTTGTTTCTTTTTATTAGTCTAATTTTTTTACTTAAAGAAGATTATTATAAAAAAGATATCGCTATTTATAGTATAATTGCCTTTAGCATCCTTATAATTTTATATTCTATATATAGTAGTGAGCCGGGATTTATTCTAGAAAATATTTTTTCTTACGGAACATTATTTTCATTAATATTTATAGCACCTGATCCAATTTCTAGCTCTTATACCAAAAAAGGCATGATTATATTTGGTTTCTTAGTTGGAATAATAACCTTTGGATTATATTTACTTGAGCCAAGTTTAGCCGCTTTAGGGGCCATTCTAATTGTTAGTTTACTTTATAAATTTATTGACTTAATATTAGTCCAAAAAGCCTAAAAGAAGGCTTTTTTTCATTAAATTAGTTATTTTCGTCAAAAACTGCGTTAAAAAAAAGGAAATCAGCACCCAGTAGGTAATATATAATAGTCAGAGGGGTAAAATCTTATGATACCAATTGAAGAAATTAACTTAATCAGAAACAATGCAAATATTGTTGATATTATTTCATCATATATTAATTTAGAACCAAAGGGTAAAAATTTTTTTGGAGTTTGTCCTTTTCATGATGATCATAATCCGTCGATGAGCATTTCTCCAGAAAAACAAATATATACTTGTTTTGTATGTGGAGCTTCTGGGAATGTTTTTACTTTTGTTCAAGATTATGAGAATGTATCATTTCCAGAGGCAGTATCTATTGTTGCATCAAAAATTGGCTATAACCTTCAGTACAAAGCTAAGCTTAATAAACCTCATAAAGATTTATATGAAATAACTGATATAGCATGTAAATATTTTATTAATAATTTAAATAGTGATTTAGGTAAAGAAGCAAAAAAATATTTAAAAGAAAGACAATTATCTGCAGAAATAATTAAAGAATTTAAAATAGGAATTGCTACTAGTAATAATTTAGCAAAACTTCTTATTGAAAAAGGCTATACCGAAAAACAAATAATTGAAGCTGGAATAGCTAATAAGGGTGATAATCTTTATGATATATTTCAAAATAGAATAACATTTCCTATTAATAATGAACGTGGTGAAGTAGCTGGATTTAGTGCGAGAATATATAATAATGAAAAAGACAACAAATATATTAATAGTAGAGAAAATCCTATATTTAAAAAAGGCAGTATTTTATTTAATTATGATAAAGCTAAAAGTGAAGTTAACAAAACAAAATCAATTATTATTGTTGAAGGACAGTTTGATGCAATTAGAGTATATTCTTTAGGAATTAAAAATGTTGTAGCAACAATGGGAACAGCCTTTACGAAAGAACATATTAATTTATTAAAGAAATTAAACGTCAAGATAATTTTAATGATGGATAATGACGAAGCTGGTGAAAAAACTACAGTAACTAGTGGCGAGGAATTACTTAATAGTAATTTAAATGTTGAAGTAATAAGATTAAGTGGGCAAAAAGATCCCGATGATTATATTATTAAAAACGGTGAAGAAAAATTTAAAGAATTACTTAAAAATCCAATTTCGTTTTTTGAATATAAGTTAAATTATTTAAAAAGTAATAAAGACTTAAATAAAAGTAAAGATTTAGCTAATTATATTAATAGTGTCATTAATGAACTTAATAAAAGTGATGATGAGATATTAAAATCAGTAACGATTAATAAGCTTGCTAAAGATTATGATTTAGATAAAGAAGTTCTTTTAAATAAATTAATTGTAAAAACTAAAACCAAACAAAAAAAACCGGTTGAAGTTAAGAAAAAAACTAGATTATCAAAAAATCAAAAATTATGTGAAACGGTTATTTATATTATGATGAAAGATATAAAATATATTAAAAAATATGACCGAGATTTAGGTTATCTACCTAGTAAAGAATATTATCAAATTGCTAATGATATTCTAGCATATTACAAACTTAATAACGACTTTAATATAGCTGACTTTATATCTTACGCACATGCTAGTCCATATTATGAAAAAGTTATTAGAATTTTAAATGATAATGAAGCTTTAGAACCTTGTTATGATGAGTTTGATGATTACTTAGGTTTAATTAAAAAATTGATAAAAGAGAAGCAAATAAATAAACTAAAAATTGAAATAGATAATGAAACAGATATTAATAAACGATTAGAATTAAATGATTTATTAATTAAGTTAAAAAAGGAAAGTGAGTAAAATGGCAAAAGTATTAAAAGAAATAAAAACTTTAGAAGAAAGAAAAAAGGAATTATTAGTAAGTGGAAAGAGAGATGGATTTATAACCTTTGAGCAGCTGGCGGAAGTTTTAAAAGGACTTGACGTTGATGCAGATGCTTTAGATGAAATTTATAATTTCTTTATTGATAATGGAATCAATGTCGTCGCATCAGAAGATACAGAAGATGGTGGCAAGCATATTAAGCCAGAAAAAGAAGTGAAAATTTTACCTGAAGTAGATTTAACAAAGGATATAAACATCAATGACCCTGTTAGAATGTATTTAAAAGAAATAGGAAGAATTTCATTACTAAGTCCAGCTGAAGAATTAGAGTTATCAATTAGAGTTGTAAATGAAGATGAAGAAGCTAAAAGATTACTTGCTGAGTCAAACTTAAGATTAGTAGTATCAATAGCTAAAAGATATGTTGGACGCGGTCTATTATTCCTGGATTTGATTCAAGAAGGAAATATTGGGCTAATGAAGGCTGTTGAAAAATTTGACCATGAAAAAGGTTATAAGTTTAGTACATATGCAACTTGGTGGATTAGACAAGCTATAACTAGAGCACTTGCTGACCAAGCTAGAACAATCAGAGTTCCAGTTCATATGGTTGAGACAATTAATAAAATGGTTAGAATCCAAAGACAAATGACTCTTGAACTAGATAGAGAACCTACGAATGCGGAAATTGCTGAAAGAATGGAAATTACTGAAGAGAAAGTTAGAGAAGTTATTAAAATTAGTCAAGATCCAGTAAGTTTAGAAACACCGATTGGTGAAGAAGAAGATTCACATTTAGGTGATTTTGTCCCAGATGAAAGAGCCCTAACACCAGAAGAATATGCCACAAACGAGATTTTAAAAGAAGAAATTGCGGGAGTATTATCAACGTTACAACCTAGAGAACAACAAGTACTAGAACTCCGTTTTGGATTAATAGACGGTACAAGTTATACTTTAGAAGAAGTAGGAAAAAGATTTAATGTTACGCGTGAAAGAATTCGTCAAATTGAAGCAAAAGCACTGCGTAAACTACGTCATCCATCAAGAGCTAAAAAATTAAAAGATTTTATGGTGGATTAATATGGTATTAAGTAAAAGATTAAAGTCTATCGCTGGTTTAATATATCGAACTGATAATGTAATTGATATTGGTTGTGATCATGCAAAACTTGGTATTTATTTAGTTAAAAATAAAATTCTTAATTATTTGCTTGTCAGTGATGTTAATCAAAACGCAATTGAAAATGGTATTAAGAATATCAAAAAAAATAAACTAGAAAAAAAAATAGATGCAAGACTTGGGTATGGACTTGAAGTAATAGACGTTCATACTGATACTGCAGTTATAAGTGGACTTGGAACAAATACAATAATTAAAATACTATCAAATCCAAATTTAAAACAAATAAAAAAGTTAATTATCCAAGCTAATAACGATCACTTCTTATTAAGAAGATTTATGGTTCTAAAAGGTTTTTATATTTCTCATGAATCAGTTGTTTATGAAAAAGGCCATTATTATATCAATATTGTCTTTTTAAGAGGAAAAAGAAAGTACACACTTAAAGAATTAAGATACGGTCCAATACTAATGTATGCTAATAAAGATTATTTTGATTTTTTATTAAAAAAGAAACATGCTATATTAGATAATATTCCAAAATATAAATTTTGGACTAGAATTAAACATCATAAAGATGCTATTTATTTAAAAAAACTTACAAAATAAAACATCAATTGATGTTTTATTTTATAATAATTTAAATTAAGCTGCGACTATATAATAAATTATAGGAGCTGTTACACTTGCCACCATAGCTAGTACTAAAATCCAAACAAAAATTTTAGCAGCTACATTTTTTTTCTTAGTATTTTTCTTTGCCATCTATTATCACCTCTATGTATATTAATTATACCTGAAAAATCATAAATTTTAAAGTCTTTAATATAATTAATTGGTGATATTATGAGTTTTTTTGGGACAAGCCCTAATAAATATTTAATTAAGTTTTTATTATCACTTTTAATAATTGGTGTTTTAGTAGGAATATATGTTTATCTTAAACAGCCTAATCTTGTTAAAACAAGTATTATTAATGAATTAACTATGTTAAATGATATACTTAAAAATACCAATCAAAATAATTTTATTTATCATATCTTATTATTATCACTAATTATATTTTTATCTATTATAATAATTGGTTTACCATTTATCTTATTTTATTTATTTTATGAAGGAATTAGTATTGGTTTTTTAATTGCCAGTTTCTTTCATTATCAAAAAATATCTGGATTACTATATAGTTTAATTTTTACCTTAATTAATAAACTTATTATATATGTTGCTTTAATATATATCTTAATTATTACTATAAATTATAGTAAAAAAGTAGTCTTAAGTATAAAAAGAAAAGATTATAAGATATATGAATACTTATTTACTCATTTAGTTAGAATGATATTTATTTGTTTAATAATTCTTATTTATGATATATTTATATATTTTTTTGGAAATAAAATTTTATTATATTTTATTTTTTTACTATAAACTATTTCCATATATAATTCAAAACAAATTTAGTTAGAAAAAAAATAATAAATACTTCATAATAGACTTTACTCTAGTAATTTGATACACTAATATCGTGATTGAAATGAAAAAAGTTGTAATAGGAATGAGTGGGGGAGTTGATTCTTCAGTAGCGGCATATTTACTGCAAAAAAGCGGTTATGAAGTAATTGGTCTTTTCATGCGTAATTGGGACTCTACGGTTAATAATGATTCCTTAGGTAATCCTAATTTAAATGCGCCAATATGTCCTCAAGAACAAGATTATAATGATGCAAAACAAGTGTGTGATAAACTAAGTATCCCTCTTTATAGAGTAGATTTTGTTAAAGAGTATTGGGAATATGTATTTAAATATTTTTTAGATGAGCTAGAAAAAGGCAGAACCCCAAATCCAGATATAATGTGTAATAAATATATTAAATTTGATTTATTTATCAAAGAAGCAAAAAAGTTAGGTGCAGACTATATCGCTACCGGTCATTATGCTAGAATAGTGGGTAATAGTTTATGTAGAGCTATTGATTTAAATAAAGATCAAACTTACTTTTTAGCAGCTCTTTCTCCTAATCAATTGAAAAATGTCTTATTTCCCCTTGGCGAATTAACAAAACCCAAGGTTAGAAAAATAGCGGAAAAAATAGGTCTATCAACTGCTAAAAAGAAAGATTCAACGGGAATATGCTTTATAGGTGAAAGACATTATCAAAAGTTTATTGCTAATTATTTAAAACCTAATCCTGGAAAAATCATTGATCTAAAAACAAATAAAGAAGTAGGGCAGCATACTGGTTTAATGAACTACACGATTGGTCAAAGAAGAAATGTTGGAATAAGTGGAAATGCAGAAAGACACTATGTAGTTGGTAAAAACGTTAAAGAAAATATCCTTTATATAGCTTTTGGAGATGATAATAAATATCTTTATAGTGATGCTTGTCTTATTAATAATGTTAGCTTTATTAGTGAAACAAAACCTAATTTTTGTACTGCAAAATTTCGTTATCGGGGATCAGATGTTGAAGTTATCTTAGATTATAAAGATAATAATGAAATTTTAGTTAAATATCCTTCTAAAGTCAAAGCTGTAACTCCTGGACAAGCATGTGTGTTATATTTAGGCGAAGAATGTCTTGGCTCAGGAATCATTAAAGAAATATATTTAAATGAAAAAAAATTAGAATATTTATAACAAGAAGTCCTTTATATAAGGATTTTTTGTTTTTTCCTTGACAAGTAAGTGTTAAGTGAGATAAAATGAAGATGTAAAGAGAGTAGAGGAGATGTAAAAAAATGGAAAAATTAAATGATTTATTACAAGAATTAGGAATATCAAAAGTAAAACTCGCAAAATATTTAGGAGTATCAAGACAAATGGTATATAATTATTTAGAATTACCAAATCTAAATAAATGGCCAAAAGAAAAAAAAATATCATTATTTAAACTTCTAGATATTGATGATGGAGATGATGAGACTTTAGAAAACATAAAAGTTAATGGAGAATATTTAACTGCGGTAAGTAATCGTTTAAATCAAGGAGTAAAAGAAGTTAATCATAATGAATATTTAGATTTAAAAGGCCTAAAAAAAGAAGAACAACAATTAGTAGGGGACATAACTTATTTAATTAAAGATAAATTAGTTGATAACCCTGCCCATGAAGAAAACTATTACGCCCTACTTTATATATATCATTTATTACAATCAATTGATAATGTGCCAGAACTTAAATATTTACTAGCATATATGTCTAAAGCAACTGGATTTATTAAACCAAATGATTTTAAATTTAATGAAGATAAACAATTTATGTTTGAAGGCATTATTCACTCTGCTTTTACTCTATATAATAGCGGAGGAGCAAGCAAAAATAAAGTAATTGAATCCCATAAGAGATTTGTTCAAGAAATTGAAGTGCGGATTGAAGAAAGATTATCTAGAACACAACAATTAAATACTGTTAGAGTTCAAGCATTACGTGAACTTGGTTATGATGAAATTAGTACCGAAAATGCTGCCGAAGTATTTCAAAAGATTGCTGAGATTGAATCAAGGAAGAGCTAAGTAAAAAAAGTTTACATACAACTTCCTATAATAGATATTATGTTAACCTAAGTATATATAACAAAAACTAAGTTACTTTCATAAAGGAGTTAAAATGATTAAAGATTTAAAAGAAATGCTACCCTATTTATTAATTATAATGATTAGTTATTACTTACTACCATTTTTATTAATTAAAGATACAGGTAGCGGAATATCAATATTATTATTCTTATTACCAATTATTATTTCTATCACTTCAAATGTTTATGGATATAAGATTAGAAAAGTTAATTTTATATTTAATATATTAGTTGGCTTATTATTTATACCAGTAATTTTAATATTTATGAATACAACAGCTTTTGTTTATGTAGTAGGATATGCTATTGTATCTGCTATATTTAATTATTTAGGTAAAATTATGTAAAAAGATATCTATCCCCTACTTCCATAAAAGTAGGTTTTTTTATTCTTTAAATGAAATAGAAAGTGGATTAACTAAAATATCATAAAATTAATTATAAATAAAATACTAGCTAAAATAATACCTAAAATAATACTTTTGCGAGAATATTTGTTAGCTTCTTCAAATATATCATTGATTGATATTGAGATCATTAAACCGGCTACAAATAGAAGTATAATACTGATTATTAAACTATTTATATAATTTCTTAGAAATATCCAGGCAATTATTGCACCAATAGGTTCTGATAATCCGCTTATAAAAGTAGCTTTGACAGCTTTGCTTTTATTTTTAGTAGCGTAATATATAGGTACAGCAATAGCAATCCCTTCTGGTATATTATGAAGCATAATTGCTACTGCATATTTTAAACCAAGTTTAATATCAACTACTGAACTAACAAAGGTTAGTATTCCTTCTGGCAAATTATGAAGCATTAAAACAGCCATACTAAGAATCCCTACCCTATAAAGATTAGAGTTTATTTTTTGATATTTAATTATTTTATTATTTATAATTTTTAATAAATAATTACCAATAAATATCATAACAAATAATATAATAATAGCAATTAAAAAATTAAATTTATATTCTAAATAAATAAATCCTTCCGGTATTAACTCGGTAATAGACAAAAGAAGCATAACACTAGCTGAAAATGAAAGACTTGTTCCAATATAACTATTAATATTTTTAGGTTTAATAAAGATAAAAATACTTCCTAAAACAGTTGAAATACCAGCGATAAAACTGATAAATAAAGGTAATAATCCATTCATAATATCACAGTTAATTATATTACAATACTTAAAAAAAAGACCCAATTATTTCCAATGAAAAAGTCTATCCTAATGAATGATTGGATTAAATTTTACCATACTACTAATAGGAGGTAATTATGAGCAAAGCAAGAGCAAAAAACAGTACAAGAGCTAAAAACAATGCTAAGAATAGTAATAATACTCGTGCAAAAAATAGTTCAAGAAACAAAAACAAGAACTCTAATGAAAACCAAGCTAGATAATTAACTTCTTGGATGAAAATCATCATAATCTTGATGCAATTTATCATTTGATAAATGAGTATATATTTGGGTTGTTGAAAGATTTTCATGACCAAGTAGTTCTTGAATAATTCTTAAATCTGCCCCATTTTTTAGTAAATGGGTTGCAAAAGTATGTCTTAAGGTATGAGGAGAAACATTTTTCTTAATACCTTTTTTTTGACATTCTAATTTAATAATTTTAAATATAAATTGGCGACTAATTTTAGTTCCGAGGTTATTTATAAATATATAATTAGTATTTTTTTTATTAATTTCATCACGATAATTTTCAATATAATTAGTAAGAGCAGTTATAGCATAATCTCCTAAAGGTATAATTCTTTCTTTCTTTCCTTTTCCCATTACTCTGATAATGCAGTTATCTAAATCAAGATTAGACATCTCTAAACTTACTAATTCACTAATTCTAATACCACTAGAATAAAGAAGCTCTAAAATAGCTTTGTTTCTAGCATCATAGGGAGTTTTAATATTTATTTCCAGTAAAGTGCTGACTTCTTCTAAAGTTAAATATTCAGGAAGTTTAACTTCTTGTTTAGGTCTAATTAGATTAAGAGAAGGATTTGAAGATATTTTTTCACTACGCAGATAAAAATTATAAAAAGCTTTAAAAACACTTATTTTATGAGCAATAGTTTTATTACTTAAATGATTTTGTTTTTTTAAATATATTCTTAAATCATCTGTCTCTAAAGAAAGTAAATTTTTTTTTATATAATTATTTAATTTTTCTAAATCATTTTTATAAGCTAAAACTGTATTTTGTGAATAATTTCTTTCTAAAGATAAATACTCAATAAATTTTGATATCAATAATTTGTTATTCATCAGCAAACACCTATATTAATTATACATTCATCTAGAAAAATAAGCAAATATATACTATAATTATGTTGGAGGTTAGAAAATGGAATTACTAGCAAATAAACTAAGACCTAAAAGTTTAAATGAAGTCTTAGGTCAAGAGCATTTAATTGGTCCTAATAAAATATTAACTAATCTAATTAATAATCAAAAATTATTTTCACTTGTCTTATATGGACCACCAGGTACCGGTAAAACATCAATAGCTGAAGCAATTGTCAAAGACTTAAAAAAGGACTATCGTTTTTTGAATGCAGTTATCAACAATAAAACTGACTTTAATATTGTTATTGAAGAAGCTAAGATGATTGGTGAGCTTATTTTAATTATTGATGAAATTCATCGGATGAATAAGGATAAACAAGATATGCTTCTTCCTTATATTGAAAATGGCTTAATAATTATAATTGGATTAACTACTTCTAATCCATATCATTCAATTAACCCAGCTATTAGAAGTAGATGTCAATTATTTGAAATAACTATTCTATCTTCAGATAATATTAAAGATGGTTTAAGAAGAGCTGAAAAATATTTAGATAATCTTAAGATCTCTGATGATGTTTTAGAAATGATTATCGCTTCTTCTTCTGGTGATCTTAGAAGCGCTTTAAACATTTTAGAGATGGCATATTACAGCACTAATGATGGGATAATTACTAAGGAAGTTTTACAAAGTATAAATTCTAAACCAATTATTTATATTGATAAAAATGATTCAAATTATTATGATACGATAAGTGCTCTGCAAAAATCTATTCGCGGAAGTGATGTTCAAGCATCTTTATATTATTTAGCTACTTTACTTGAGGCAGAAGATTTAGATATTATTTTTAGAAGACTTGCAGTTATTGCTTATGAAGATATCGGGCTTGCCAATCCAGGAATTGGTCCCAAGGTAATGAGCGCAATTGAAGCAGTAAAACTCTTGGGTTTACCTGAAGGCAGAATTCCTTTGTCAGTAGTAGTTGTCGAAATGGCCCTCTCACCTAAAAGCAACAGTGCCTATCTTGGTATTGATAGTGCGATAAATGAAATAAGAAAAGGAAGTTTAGGTAAAGTACCAAGTCACCTTAAAAATAATAATAAAGAATATAAATATCCCCATAATTATAAAAATTATTGGGTTAATCAGCAGTATTTACCAGATCAATTAAAAGATAAGAAATTTTATATTCCCAAGAATAATAAATATGAAAATAATTTAAATATAATAAATACAGAAATGAGGAAAAGTTAATGAACGTAACAGTAATTGGAAGTGGAGCTTTTGGTTTTGCGATTGCCATGATGCTTCACAAAAATGGCAATAAAATAACCATGTGGACCCACTCAGCTGAGCTAGCTAAAAATTTTAATGAAAAAAAAGCAGAAATTATATCCGGAGTTAAAATACCTGAGGAATTTTATTTTACAAATAGTTATGAGGAAGCTTTAAAAAATAGTGAAATAGTATTTATAATGGTAGCAGCTAAATATGTCGGTGATGTGGCTAAAAATATTGCCGAGTACACAAAACCCAACACTCATTTTTGTATAGGGAGTAAAGGAATTGAACAAGGAAGCTGCAAGTTTGTCCATCAAATATTTAAAGATTATATTAATACTAAAAATTTTGCAGTTATATCCGGACCATCTTTTGCAGTTGATGTTGTAAATAATGAACCAATTGGTTTTGCTCTTGCAAGTGATTCATATAAAACAAAAGTTATGGTAATAAAAGCGCTTGCAAGTGATACTATCAAACTTCGCCCCAGTTCAGATATGATTGGCATCGAGATATGTGGCTCAATTAAAAACGTAGTTGCGGTTGCATCAGGTATTTTAGAAGGACTTGGTTATAGTGAATCAACAAGGGCATTTTTGATTGTTGAATCAATGCATGATATAAAAGAGCTTATTAAAGGTCTCGGCGGAAAGAAGAAAACAATTCTTAGTTTTGCTGGAATTGGTGATTTGCTACTTACTTGTACCAGTATTAAAAGCCGGAATTATTCTTATGGAATTTTACTTGGAAAGAAAGATTATAAAGGCGCTAAAAAATATTTAGATACTACTACAGTAGAAGGCTACTATACTTTAAAATCAATCTATACTCTGCTAAGAAGAAAAAAAATAAAAATGCCTTTAATTGATTTAATATATAAAATTGTAATGAAAAATGATGATCCTGGTTTATTAATCAAATTTTTAATCACAAAAAAATAAACTTTATGTTTATTTTATATCATTTATTACATAGCTGGCACACAACAAACCTGCTATTCCAGGAATATAACTATTAGTTCCAAGCTTATTGCTTGGATTTGTTGTTTCTGTGCTACTAACTACCATAATTTTTTTATTTATTTTTAATTCTTTTACTCTTTTCCTTAATATTCTGGCAATTGAATCATTATTTGTCTTGGATAATTCAGTTATTGAGAAAAGAGCTGGATTAGTTTTATTAGCTGTTCCCATACAAGAAATTAATTTATATTTATATTTTAATGACTTTTCTATTAATAAAATTTTAGTATTTATTGTATCACAAGCATCAACAATATAATTAAACTGATCACCCAAAATAAGATCTATATTCTCAGCTACCAAATTTTCATTATAGAGTTTTATATTAATATCTGGATTGATACATAAGGCTCTCTTTTTAGCTTCTTCTACTTTTGATAAGCCAATGTTATTTGTAGAACTGATAATCTGCCTATTTAAATTGGATAGTTCAATACTATCTCCATCGATAATAGCAATATTTTTAATTCCTGAACGAACTAAAGCTTCTAAAGCATAGCCCCCTACTCCGCCAATTCCAACAATTAAAACATTAGCTCCCTCTAATTTAGAAAATTTATCTTTTCCTATTAAAGTAATTAATCTTTCAAACATAATTTTCCTCCATAAAAAATACCTAGTAACAATCAAAGTGATAAAAACCCGCTCTTACACAGGTGGGTATCACATAAGAAATTTAAGGATCCTAGCTAAAAGCTAGTATTCAACACCACTTCCTAATTAGATTCCCAATAATCACTAATTGTCGGTTTTATATATGACCATTACTAGGTAATTTAATTATAGCATTTATCTATCTTAAAGAAAAGCATAATCACTAATATTTGTCTAGAAAATGATATTTCTCTTTATTATAATGATATCCTAAGACTGTATTTAAATTAATATTTTCACTACTTTTAAAAATATTTTTATCAATATCTTTATAAACTTTTCTTAAATTTTTTATTAGCTCTTTAATCTCAGCTCTTTTACTATCTGTTTTTTTATTTGCAATATCACAAGCACAATTAATAAATGTCAGATTATTATATTTAACCCATTTATCAATATCATATTCTTTTACTAAATAAAGTGGTCTTATTAATTCCATATTTGGATAGTTATCACTTTTTAATTTAGGCATCATTGAGCCATAAGTTCCTGCATATAAGATATTTAACATAATTGTTTCGATGACATCATCAAAATGATGACCTAATGCTATTTTATTACAACCAAGTTCCAGTGCTTTATTATAAAGATTTCCTCTTCTTTTTCTAGCACAGACATAGCAAGGATTTTTTTCTGCTTTTATATCATTAAAAATCTTTGTCTTAAAAATATTTATTTCTAAATCAAAATCTTTAGCATTCTTCTTAATTAAATCTATAGTATCTTTATTATATCCAGGATCCATCACTATATATTTAAGTTCAAATTTAATTTTATGATGACGATTAATCTCTCTTAATAAAAGAGCAAGCAGAAAAGAATCTTTTCCGCCACTTATGCATACTGCTATTTTATCATTTTCACTAATTAGTTGATATTCATTAATTGCCTTAATTGTTTTCTTCCATATCGTTTTTCGATAAGTTTTAAGAATTGATCTTATATTGCTTTTTAACTGATCTGTCATTTTATTTAGCGCCCGTTCCTCCATCGATTCGGTGAATAGTTCCAGTTAAGTATGTAGATAAATCTGATGCTAAGAATAACATAGTATTTACAACATCTTGATTATTTGCATATCTTCCAAAAGGGATGTCTTTAACAAAAGCATCCTTTAAAGCATCTGGTGCATCTGGGGCAGCCTTTTTTTCAATTTGTCTCATCATATTATTATTTACTGGTCCTGGGCAAATAGCATTTACTCTAACGTTATATGGTGCTGATTCTAATGCTGCTGATTTAGTTATTCCAATTACTGCATGTTTGGATGCAATATATGGAGCCAATCCAGGACTACCCATTAATCCAGCAACAGATGCAGTATTAATAATGCTGCCACTTTTATTTTGATACATTATAGGTAATACATGTTTAAGTCCAAAATATGTTCCTTTAATATTAATATTAATAACGCAATCTAAATTCTTTTCTTCTGTATCAACTATATTTGCAACTTCTCCTTCAGTTCCAGCATTATTTAAAAAGATGTCGATTGTTCCAAACTTTTCAATTGTTTGATCAACATAACTTTTAACTTCATTTTCATTTCTTATATCTGCTTGGATAAATAATACCCTCGATGCATCTAAATTAAGTCTTTCTTCTAAATTTTTTAATTTATCAGGATTAGTCCCAATAAGTGATAATTTTGCTCCTTTTCTAGCAAATTCTTCGGCAGCAGTACCGCCAATTCCTCCAGTTGCTCCAGTAATTACAACAACTTTATTTTTAAAATTCATATTTCCTCCTTCTACTTTCATGAAGTAGTTCCTTTCCATCTTTCTATAACATCACAGTTTGCTGAATATGGCATTGGGTTTGGCAAATCCATTTTTATTAAAAGAGGTATTTTAAATGCATTACCAAATGACACTAAAGTTCCAGCTTGCAATGAATTTAACTTTTCAATAATATCACCTGAGATATTAGGTAACATTTTTTCAATATATTCTAAGTCTTTAGGATGAGTCATTTTATGAACTAAAAAGTTACTCATCTGCGCGATAACTGTTTCACTTATATCAACAGGTCTTTGACTTATTAAATTAATTAATACTCCATATTTACGTCCTTCCTTGGCGATTCTTTCAAATATATTATAACCTAGTAAAAACTGGTCATTATCTTTTACTACATATCTATGAGCCTCTTCAATTATTAAGTGAAATGGTATAGATGCTCGCACTTTCCTACTCTTAGAAAAATCAAAAATCATTTTACTCATTATTTTAACAATCACTTTAGCAAGTATATCATCTATATCCTCTAAATTTATATTAATAATTTGACTTCTTTTATTATTCATAACTATTAAACTAGATATATATGTTTCTAAGTTAATATATTTATTTACATCAAAGTATTTTCTATTCTTACTATTAATTAAAGTACTAAGTCTCACTTTTAAAATAATAGATGAACTTTCCATCACTGAATTATTTAAAAAGCCTTCACCTATTAAAGTAAAATTTAAAGCTTTTTCAATATCAAATAAGTTATAATATGGCTCTATAGGCTCTTTTATTTTAGATTCAATTGTCTCATCTAAATGTTTAGCTATATATTCATTAATAAGGACCGATTCACCAAATTCACCTTTAGAATCTATTTTAAAACATTCAGAAAACCTTCTAGTATAACCAATTCCTTGAATCTCGGCATTCATATTAAAATCTGGAGTTTGGCAAGAGGCAATTATTGTAAAAATATCGTTTTTCTTACCACTTGAATTTTTATTACTAAATAATATTGCTTGAATTGCATGCGCAATTAAATGATTTTTTAATTTTTCGGTATCAGAATCATCCTTACTAAATAATTTTGCTAGTCTCATTGTTCTTTCAATTATCGTAAGCTGAGCATGATTTTCAGCATTAAGCAGGAGCGCTATATCATCATTAGTAAGTAAGAATACCGGAATCTGCAAAAGCATATCTGATTCATCAACTGGATTAGTTGTTAAAAATTTATATTGATAATTAGGATTTATTTTATTAATACCTTGAAAAGCAGTTTTATATTCCCCATAAGCATCAAAAACAAACATATTAGCATTATAAGATAAAAAGTTTTTATTTAAATAAATATTTTGCATAATTCTTGAAACCGAACAAGATTTACCAGAACCTGAATTACCAAAGATTGCTAGATGGTTAGAAAATAAATCATTAATATTACTAAAAATATTTCTTTCATTATAAGTGGGACTTTTACCAATATATATACTTTCGATTTGATTTTTTCCCATAATTATATCAAGCTCAGAATCATTAATAACCCGCATTTTAGATGATAAAGAAGGTTTTTTAATTGTACCAGCAATAAATCTAGATCCAGCAAACTCGCCTAACAATTCAATTTTAACAGTATCTTCATCAATATTTTTAACCTCGCCTAATAATCTATCTTCTCCATTTTCAAAAACAACATGGAGATTCATTAGATTTGCTATAACATTACCTTCTTTATTAATCTCAACTATCGCATTGTTATCACTTATATATTTTATTTTTCCAAACATTTTAACCAACCTTCTTTACTATTAAAATTATAGCATATTAATTTTACTTTTTAAATAGCAAGTTTTAAGACTTTAGATTGATTTATACTCGCTCTTTAATATCGCATAATAAACTACATCAAAATACTTATCTAATCTTTTATTATAACTAGCTTCTTTAAACTCTCCTTCAAAGTTCATGTTTAATTTTTTAAATATTTTTAAAGATAATTTATTTTCTTTTACGGAGTCCGCTTCTATTCTATTTAATTTAATTACATTAAAAGCATAATCTATCATATACTTAGCACATTCTATTGCATATCCTTTATTCCAATACTTATTATTAAATATAAAACTAATAGATGCTTTTAAATGTTTAGAGTTAATCTCTAATCCAAATTGTCCGATCACTTTATTCTTTTTCTTTAAAACAATCGCATAATTTTCACTATAGTCATGATATTCTTGATTACTCTGATCTTCCACATATTCTTTAACTTCTTTTAAAGTATTGGCTCGACCTAAAAAATTCATAGTTAATTCGTTTCCTAAAATTTCATAAAAATCTTGCCAATCTGATTTTTCAAAGTCGCAAATTTTATAAAGAGCGATCTTAGCATAATGAGTTTCGATAAAAACATTCCTAAAATTTTAACTGATATGTATTTAGCTGATATGAGTAAATACACGATTAATAAATTAGAAAGTACTAAAATAGAAAAAGTTTATAAAAGTATTTCTACTCAGTTAGCTAATGAAACTAGTAAACGATTTATTTATAAAAATGTAGAGTCAGGAGCCTCAAAAAGAAAATATGAAACTTCTATAGATTGGCTACTTGCCAGTAATATGGTTATTAAATGTAATTTAGTAGAAACAATTCCTCTTAAAGCTTTTGAAAATATAAATAAATTTAAATTATATTTAAGTGATATTGGCATGCTGACTAGTATTAGTGGTTTAAACTTTAGCGATATTATGCTTGATAAAGATTTTATGTATAAAGGCGCTATTGCAGAAAATTATGTAGCTTGTGAAATCTTTAATCAAAGTATTCCTTTAAATTATTGGCACAGTGGTAATACTGCTGCAATCGACTTTTTATTATATAATAATGATGGAGTTATTCCAGTTGAAGTAAAAGCAGGTAAAAACACAAGGTCCCAAAGTTTGAAAGTATATACTGAAAAGTATAAACCAAAATACTCAATAAGAATATCGACTAAAAATTTTGGAATAGATAATAATATTAAATCTATTCCCCTATATGCGGTATTTTGTATTAAATAAAAGAAGTATTGTTTTTCTACAATACTTCTTTTAAATTAACCTATTAAGTAAAATTTCTTTAACTTTAACAGGATTAGCTTTCCCTTTAGTTTCTTTCATAACCTGACCAACAAAGTAGTCAAACATATTAGTTTTACCATCTTTATATTCTTCTACTTGGGTTTTATTATTTTCTAATATCTTATTAATTATTTGAGTTAATTCATCATCATTATCAAGTTGTTCCATGTTATATTTTTTGATTAATACTTCTGGCTCTTCTTCATCTTCTAAAACTTTAAAAAATAATTCTTTAGCTTGTTTTGAACTGATTTTTCCTTTATTAAGTGGTTCTAAAATTTCAAATAATCTTTTTGGTGTTAAATAAAATTCATTTATTTCTAAATTATATTTATTTAAATAACCCATTATTTGACTAGTTATCCAGTTTGCTGCTTCTTTTGGATTAATTCCAATCTCCAAGCACTCTTCAAAGTAATCACTATTTTCTTTTGTTTTAATAATTACTCCGGCATCATAATTTGATAAGTTATACTGATCAATGTATGATTTTTTTCGCATCAATGGAAGCATTGGAATTTCAGCTTTTATTTCATCAAGCCACTCTTTTTCTATTTTAATTTTAGGAATATTTGGGTCAATATAATATTTATAATCAACACTTTCAACCTTTTCTCTCATTCTAACTGTTGTAGATGTTTCATCGTCCCATCTTCTTGTTTCTTGAATAATCTCATCTTGACGACCAGCCTTAATTAATCTAGTTTGGCGATCTATTTCATATAATATAGCAGCATGAACATTACTAAATGAGTTGACATTTTTAACTTCAACTTTAGTTCCTAGAGTAGTACTGCCCTCTTCCATTAAAGAAACGTTAACATCACATCTAATTTGACCTTTTTTGGTATCAGCATCTGATGCTCCAGTATATTTATAAATATTTCTTAAATGCTCTAAGAACGCTACTGCGGCATCAGGTGAATAAATACATGGATCTGTCACTATTTCTAAAAGAGGAACGCCTGCTCTATTATAATCAATTAATGAATAATCAAAATAATGATCAAGAGAAGCAGTATCTTCTTCGAGATGAATATCATGTATAGTAATTGGAATAAGTGCATCACCTACTTCAACTTCAATTTTTCCATTAACACCGATTGGTGATGTATTTTGAGTTATTTGATATCCCTTTGATAAATCTGGATAAAAATAATTTTTACGATCAAAAATTAATATTTCAGGAATAGCGCAGTTTAAACACATAGCCATCTTAATTGAATTTTTAACTGCTTCTTTATTAAGAAGTGGCATAGTTCCAGGAAATGCCATATCAACTGGTGATACAACACTATTGGGAAGATCATTATATTCATTTTTTGATTTAGAAAACACTTTAGAGACTGTTTTAAGTTCACAGTGCATCTCTAAACCTATGACAACTTTTAAAGCCATTATTTACCTCCCTTGGTAGTTTGATTTTTATAACCTAATATATTTTCAATATTATAAGCAATATTAAGAAGATTTTCATCATCTTTAATATTACCGGTAATATTAATTCCTACAGGCATGTTATTAACAAAGCCGCTGGGAATAGTAATTGATGGAAAGCCTCCAAAGTTAGCAATAGCTAAGTACTGCTCGGTTTTTAGATAAACAGGCAGTTTATCATCAGCCTTTGGAGCAGGTGATAAACTAGCAGGAAGTATCATCCCATCATAAGTTTTAAATAAATCACTTATTTTATCAGTAATTATTTTTCTTACCTTTGCGGAGTTAAAAAGATACCTATCAATATTTTCTGCCCTTAAGACATATGAACCAATAATAAATTTCCTTTTTATTAGTGGCGAAAAACCATTAGTTCGGTGATCAAACATCATTTCCTCAGCAGTCTTTCCTTTACCCCGTGGGCCAAAGATCATCCCAGTTAAATTTGCCATATTACTTGTTGCCTCGGCTGAGGCAATTGTAAAATATGCTGGATATATTGCATTAAGTAAGGTTTTATCAATACTTATTTCATCAACTGTAAATCCTAAAGTACGAACCTTATTTAAAGTTTCATTAAATAACTCTAAGGTTTTAGTTGTTTCATCTAATGTATCTGAATAATTATTTTCGCATATTTCTTTAATATAAAATAGTTTTTTTGTCTTTATATTAGCAGTAAGACTACTAGTTAAATTAATATTAGAACTATCCCATGAAGTCATATCATTTTCATCAATACCTTTTATAGTATCAACTACAAGGGCTGCATCTTTTACAGAAGTTGTAATAACTCCAACATGATCAAAAGATGATGCAAGAGCAAATAAACCGTATCTAGAAATCATTCCATAAGTAGGTTTATAACCAACTACTCCACAGTATGATGACGGTTTTCTAATTGAGCCACCAGTATCACTACCAAGAGCAAAGGGAACAATCCCAGCTGCAACAGCAGCACAGGATCCTGCTGATGAACCTCCAGTTATTCTTTCATTATCCCAAGGGTTTTTAACTGCGCCTGTATGACCAGTTGTTCCAGTTTCTCCCATGCCTAATTCGTCCATGACAGTTTTTCCAATATTAACAGCACCTGTTTCTTTCAATTTTTTAATTGCAGTTGCATCAAAAAATGGTATATAATCTTTTAATGAGTTTGATGATGCAGTCGAAAGAATACCTTTAGTTGAAAAATTATCTTTAGCTACATAGGGAATGCCAGATAAAACTAAATCTTTATCTTCTACTTTTGCATCATTAATAATTGTCACAAAAGCATTTAAATTACTATTTTTAGCTTTAATTATACTTTCATTTATTAATTCATCGCCTGTTTTAAGTTTAGTTTTTAAAGTATCAATCATTATCCCACCACCTTTGGTACTTCAATTTCTCTATTTTGAATATTTTTAGCGTTTGCTAAAAGAAGATCAATAGCAGTTCCTTCTTCACTATTATCATCTTCTCTTAAAGCAGTTTCATATAAATCAAATGGATGGGTTTGAACTTCAACACTTTGAATGTTTTCAATATTACTTATCGCATCCATCTTAGACTTTAAAAACTCAAGTTCTTCTAATAAAAAATCTACTTCATCATCATTTATAGCAAAGAGTAAGGTTGATGCAAGTTCATTAATTGTTTCTTTTGTAAATTCTTTAGTCACAAATATCCTCCTTCATAATAGATATTCCCAGTTCTTCTAACTGATTTATATCTACTTCATTTGGAGCATCGCTCATTAAGTCAGTTGCTGATTGAGTTTTAGGAAATGCGATAACATCTTTTATATTATCTGTTTTAGCAAGAAGCATAATGATCCGGTCTAGTCCAAATGCAATTCCACCATGAGGTGGAGTTCCATATTTTAAAGCATCTATAAAAAAACCAAATTTAAGCTCTGCTTCTTCATCAGATATTCCTAAGGCTTTAAATACATGGCCCTGGATTTTTTCCTCATGAATTCTAATTGATCCACCACCTATTTCATAACCGTTTAAAACCATATCATATGATACAGATAAACACTGATTTGGTGTCTTTAATTTATCAAGTGATTCCGGCATTGTGAAAGGATGATGAGTTGAGACATATCTGTTTTCCGTTTTAGAATATTCAAACATTGGAAAATCAGTTACAAACAAAAAGTTATAAGTATTATCTAGGATTAAATTAAAATCTTCAGCAATTTTTAATCTCAGAGCACCAAGTGATGAATAAACAACCTTAGGACTACCACAAACAAT
Source organism: Bacilli bacterium (assembly GCA_028703035.1). Taxonomy (GTDB): domain Bacteria; phylum Bacillota_I; class Bacilli_A; order RF39; family UBA660; genus DUUS01. The sequence continues at coordinate 23,228 of JAQVNR010000009.1, forward strand.
TAAAACTAGGTCACCATTTTCAACATTAAATTTATTTTTAATATTTGTTTGGATATCTTGTTCTAAATTTTTGGCAATTATGCCACTAAATTCATCATTGTCATATTTAAGCCATGCTAGTCCTTTAGCACCATATATTTTAACAAATTCAGTCAAACGATCAATTTCATTACGAGAATATTTGTTATTTTTAACGATTAAACATTTAGCTATACCGCCATCCTTAATAGCGCTAGAAAAAACATTCATTGAAGTATTTTTTAACTCTTCAGTTAAGTCATTTAAATGTAGGCCAAATCTAGTATCCGGTTTATCAGAACCAAACTTTTCCATTGCTTCAAAATATGTTAGATGGGGAAAGTCATAATCAACATTTAAACCCACACTATCTTTTACAACATGTTTAATTAATGCCTCAGCCATTCTTAAAACATCTTCTTGATTAACAAAGCTCATTTCAATATCAACTTGGGTAAATTCTGGCTGACGGTCTGCTCTTAAGTCCTCATCTCTAAAACATTTAGCTATTTGATAATACTTTTCAAATCCAGCAACCATTAAAACTTGTTTAAACAGTTGAGGACTTTGCGGAAGAGCATAAAATGATCCTTTTTTTATTCTAGATGGAACTAAATAATCTCGAGCACCTTCTGGAGTGCTTTTGCATAAAATAGGAGTTTCAAAATCAATAAAACCATTATTATCTAAATAAGATCTAAAAGCTTTGTTTACTTTATGACGCAAAATCATAATATTTTTTAGTTTATCACGTCTTAAATCTAAATAACGATATTTAAGCGCTATTTGTTCATCTATTTCTTTATCATCATAAATATTAAATGGAAGTGTCTCACTTTCACTTAAAACTGTTAAATTATTAGCGATTAATTCAATTTTTCCTGTGGGAATATTTTTATTAATTTCACTTTCATTTCTTTTTTGAAGAGTACCAGTAACTTTAATACAATATTCATTTTTTATGTTTTCTGCTATCTTAAAATCATCTTTTAAGAACTTACGATTAAAAACTGTTTGAATAATTCCTGATAAATCTCTTAAATCTACAAAGATTACTCCACCCATATCTCTTCTTTTATTAACCCATCCATAGACTGTTATTTCTTGATTAATATCTTCTATTGTTAAATTCCCATTATTTATTATTTTCATATGTTCCTCTTTTCTAAAATTTTCATATTAATACTTACATATGTCCCTCTAAATACTCAACTAAATTATTAATATTTACTTTTTCTTCTTCTTTAGTTAAATTATCTTTTACATTAACTAACATTTCATTTAAATCTCCATCATTTAAAATAACTAAATATTTTGCATTCATTCTATCAGCTGATTTAAATTGTCCTTTTAGACTTTTATCTAAATAATCAGTTTCAGTAATAAAACCATTTAATCTAAGTTCTTGAGTTAGAAAACTAGCTGTTTCTTTTTCACAGTTTGATACATACATAATATAAACATCAAGATTGGTTTTTAAGTCAAAATTAACTCCAGAATAATCCATTGCCATTATTGTGCGGTCATAACCCATTGCAAACCCAACAGCTGGTACTTTTGGCCCTCCTAGTTTTTCAATTAGTCCATTATAACGGCCTCCGCCACCTAATGCAAGATTACCCATAACTGGAACATCTGCAACAATTTCAAAGACAACATGGTTATAATAATCAAGTCCTCTTACTAATCTTGGGTCTTCCACAAAATTAATATCCATTAATTCTAAATATTCTTTTAAAGTATTATATCTTTCTAAACTTACATCATTTAAATAATCTATTGTATAAGGAGCATTTTTTAAAATTTCACTATCACAATCTATTTTACAATCTAAAACTCTTAATGGATTTTTTTCAAGTCTTTTCTTACAATCATTACACAATGAATCTTTATAAGGAATTAAATACTCGAGTAAAGCCTCTTTATAATTTTTGCGCGCCTCATCATCTCCTAAAGTATTAATTTTAATTGTAACATTCTTAAGACCGAATAAACAGTAAGTGTGATAAGCAATACCAATTACATCTATATCTGCTAGTACATCATCAGCCCCAATAAATTCTACACCAAACTGAGTAAGTTCGCGATATCTACCAAGCTGCGGTCTATCATAACGATACATCTTTTCATTATAATATACTTTAACAGGTTCAGTAAGATTTCCATACATCTTATTTTCAATAAACCAGCGACATACCCCAGCAGTACCCTCTGGTCTTAAAGTAATATCTCTTCCCCCACGATCTTTAAAATCATAAGTTTCTTTACTAACAATATCAGTAGAATCCCCTATACCTCTATGAAATAATTCACTAGCCTCAAAAACTGGTGTTTCAATATAACCATAATTATATTTTTCACAAATAATACGTATAAGGTCATTTACATATATTCTCTTTTTAGTTTCATCACCATAAATATCTATTGTCCCTTTTTGTTTAATAATCATTTTAATCTCTCCTCTTTCTAAAATAAAAACACCAGGTGTATGTAAGGACGAATTATTAAATCCGCGGTGCCACCTTACTTTACTAGTGTACGCTCATTTATTCTTAACGCGAATGAAACGCTTTGTTATTTAAAAGATTGTTCAAACCAATATTTAACTAGACTTTTCCATCTAATAAGCCCTCTCTTTAAGTATCAATAAAAGTTCATTTCTTCTAACAAATCTATCTAAATTTTACTGTAAATTTAAGGCTTTGTCAAGGAAAATCAGATAGAAGAACAACAAACAGTTCATCTTCTACTTATTTATATCTTACATAGTAAATCTTCAGTTAAATAAGAATTATATCTTTTATATAAATAACTCGGTAGTAAACAAAATAATCATCTTTAATCAGGATATTTATTTACTCAATTAATTAATTCCATAAGTTAAATATACTCTTTTTCCATAAATATTTATATCCGCTATTTATATTTTACCAGTACCTCCTTCTAAATTCAGTTAAGCTCATATAATCCTCTCCTTCAAATGCAATTAAAAATGCACTTAACTTTTAATTAAGCACATTTAAATTTTTATTATTAGAATTTTCTCTCCAGACACAGTTAACTAGAAAAGCTCATGATTACTGCCACTGCGATTATAATTTTATCATTTTTATCATTTTTATCTATTTTATTGTGGAAAACTTTTTTGAAAGAAAAGTTCTTTTTGGAAGTGTTCCACTTCCAAAAAGCGATATACTTTGTTCTTATCTTTTATTTAAAGCAAGTGGACGTACTTTGGGTTTAAAAGTCGCTTCGCTCCAAAGGTCGCTCCGCTCCAAGGGTCAGCATAGCTGACAGGGAGCCTTTCGGCTCAGGAAAATAATTTCTCCGAAATTATTTTTACTACCCGACACGGACCACAGGCCGAAACGTGTAGTAGACACCGGCAAGGCCATCCGTATTGCTGAAGCTGAAGAGGCCAGCGTTGGTACCATTGTCCCAATTACCACCCCGAAGGAACCAGGGATTGGACGTGCGCGGCATGGAAGAATAATCTCCGTACCAGCTAGTTGAATTATCTCCAGTACTACTTGTTTCATATATAGCATCTCCATAGATATTTTTATTGGCTGCATAGTTTAAAGGTTTTGTGTCACTTGCTCCCATTTCGTATATATTCTTATATTTATCATCCGCATTTAATATGCTTTGACCATAAGTTTGTAGATTGGCATTACCATTACCTACGTATGCTGATACTCGCTCCCATGCTCCTCCACTCATATCATATACTCCATATATATTATGAGTAGTGCTAGCATATACACCTTTGGAAGTATTATAAGCATTGCACCCTGTAGTACTTGTTGCTGTTGCACTATCACCTGCACAACCTGTTAAATAATCACTATTATTATTAATATAGACTTCTGCATTTGCTCCATATGCTGATTTAGAAAGATATGCTATTGCTCCCCATTCTAAGTTTGTAAGCATATGAGGGTCTACTTCATCAGCTTCCCATCCATATTTTGTATTGGTTTTCATGCTTATAGCTGCATCAAATTGTTCTCCTATTGTCATCTTTCTTAATGAAGCTTCATCAGGAAGGATATTTATATTATCTGATGTTCCACTTGGTTCAAATTTTGCTACCCAAAAGCCAAGTTTTGAGCCTTCTACATCAAAAGCAGGATGTAGGAAGTGATTATTTGATGTATTTTTTCCTTCTGTGCTAGAGTCATAGTCTATTGTTTCTATTGATGTATTACTTTCATTAGCGTTTGTTTCTTTTTTTAAAAATTCGATATCAATTGTTCCTGCTGTTTCTTCTCCTGCTCCTGTACTTAAGTGATATCCACTTGTTATTTGATATGCATATCTTGGAATCCAAACCCAGTATGAGCCATCAGCTGTTTTAGCATTAGCCCACTTCTTCTCATTATAATCATACCACGTAGAATCATCTTTAGTTGTTTCTGTTTCGTTAAATTCATCATCCCATTTTACTGGAGTCATTCCCGTAAATAAGACAGGTCGATTTACTCCTTTGTTTTCATTGTAAGGACTATTAAAATAAACATTACATACTGTTTTTCCTGAATCCGCACCAGTTATGGTTACTTTCCATTTGGTTCCATTCCAAGTAGCCGACCCGCTTGCGTTTGATTCTAACTTGTTTGTTTTACACTCTACTGTTGCTGTGTAATAACTGGTTGTTGGAAATTCTGTTGATATGGTTCCCTCAATTATTGCTGCGATTGTTACATCTTCTTCGTTATATTCATATTTTATTTTTTCTTCTAAAGTTAGTGTATTATGAATGTAGCCGGCATTTATACCAAATATTAAATAATATTCATCATCAGTATTGTTGGTAATACCTAATCTTACTACTTTAGATTCATATGCTTCGATTTTGTCTGTTACTGGATCAGTTGTTCTTGTTGAGTATTCGACTAATAAGTTTTCTGGTGTTTCTTCCATTAAAGAATCACAATCTTCTGCACTACATACTTCATAGATTAGTTCATATTGTGAGTCTACTGAATTAAGTGAGCTTATAATAATAGTTGCTATAGTTTCTTCATTTGCTGGAACAGATATTATTCTTGTTTCTTGACCATTAATTTTTAAGTTATAATTCATATCTGCAACTTTTATATTAGCAACATCTTTTTTACTACTACTTGTAAATTCACTAAAAGCTATAGTTGATATAATAGCAAATAATACAATGCAAACATAAGTAGCAAGTAACATAAATCTTTTACTTGACATTACTTTATAAATATTTTTAAAAACTTTTTCCATAATATTACCCTTTCAGTATCTTATTAGATTATAACTTATTTTTTGATATTTAACAATATAGTATT
>JAQVNR010000010.1 GCA_028703035.1 Bacilli bacterium
TACTTCACTTTATCAGAAATTAACAAAATTTTAAAATAATTTATAATTTATATTAATTCACAACAAACAAAAAACGGGCAATCCCTTATACAGAAAGGGTTTGCCCGTTTTTGCTGCAAAAGTCAAGATTTTACATGTTTTGTCAAATAGTTTCGTTTATTAGTGTTAGTTTTTTTAGTTCTTCATAATAGAGAGCCTCTGACACCATAATGTATGGAATTACATACCAAAATGCAAAAATTATTATTAAATACCACCAAAAGAAACTAAACATAAACTTTAAGTAGTCCCATTTATATCCATTCATTATTTTTTTACTTTCAGTAATACAATTTAGCGGATCATCGTTCCCATCTACCATTAAATATGGTGCCATTGCGTAACTAATAGCTGCTATTATTCCTGGAATGACTAATAATAGTGTCCACAATGATACAAATATATAAATTAAAACATATAGACCAGCAGATAGTATAAACTTGGTATAAAACTTAAATATTTCTTTTTTATTAAACTCTTTTTTTCTAATAAATTTTAAAATATAACTAATTAAACCTAAACTAATTGGATATAATAATAAATTAAATATAAAACTAAGTGTTATATCGATGTTTTTTGGTATATTTTCACTAATAGACCAAGATATAACTAAGGAAGTTAAAGTCAACAATAAATATGGTTTTATTATTGCCCCCATATTTGTTCTTAATATTTCTTTTGCTTCTGCTTTGATTTCTTTTCTATTCATTTTTTCACCTTCTAACTTACTTTAATCTATAAAAATAATACTGTCAAGTAAACATCTTTGATGTGGATATAATTTTGGGTTTTTAAGGTACTTTAATAAAAACTCTTCGCCATCTTTTTTACATTGAATTAATATTTTATAATCATTTTTTAAATTTGCTAGTTTGAAATTCATATCACCACTTTGTTTAATTCCAAAGATATCACCAGTTCCTCTTAATTTAAAGTCTTTCTCGCTTATTTCGAATCCGTCGCTCGTCTCTTCCATGATTTTTAATCTTTCTATATCATAATCACTAATTAGATAACAGTAACTTTGAATATCATTCCTTCCTACTCTACCTCTTAGCTGATGAAGTGTTGCTAACCCAAATCTTTCTGCATTAAAGATAACCATCATTGTTGCATTACTTATATCTACTCCAACCTCTATTACAGTTGTTGAAATCAATATTTTTGTTTTATTATCTTTAAAATCATTCATTATCTTTTCTTTTTTTGAAGATGTCATTTTTCCATGAATAATATCTAGCGATAGCTTATGATTAAAAGCAATATTTAATTTATCATAAATCGAATCGACATTTTCAATTGAATCCTCATTATTTTCTTCAACTAATGGAACAATTACATAAATTTGATAACCAAGCTTAATTTGCTCAACAATTTTCATTAGAACATCTTTAATACCTGCCTCTTTATATATTTTTGTAATTACTACTTTATTATTAAGCGGCTTTTCTTTGATTTGAGAAATATCCATATCTCCATATATTGTTAAAGCAACTGTCCTTGGTATTGGTGTTGCACTCATATATAAAACATCAACGTCAGATCCTTTTTGTTGTAAATAATGTCTTTGTTTAACACCAAAACGGTGTTGTTCATCAGTAATTACTAATCCCAAATTTGGAATTATTATTTCCTCATTTAAAACTGAATGAGTTCCTATTAATATATCAATCTTTTTATTTTTTAAATCTTCAATTATTTGTTTTCTTATACTACTTTTAACAGAGCTTGTTAAAAGAGCAATTTTAACATTGTAATTTTCAAATATTTTAATACTATTATTGTAATGTTGTTGTGCTAAAATTTCTGTTGGCGCCATAAGTATTCCTTGATAACCTGCAAGTTTATTAATATAAAGGGATATAAATGCAACTATCGTTTTACCACTTCCAACATCTCCTAAAAGTAATCTATTCATTCTTTTTTTTGAAATAGTATCTTTCGTTATTTCATCAACAGCAATTAATTGATCATTTGTTAACTTAAATGGTAAATTATTAATAAACTTCTTCATTAGTTGTGAATCAAATTTTTTTTCTTTTAAATTTGTTAACTCTTCTTTTTTTAGTTTTAAAAAGCTTATTTTTAACATGAAAATAAATAATTCTTCGTAAATTAAATATAAAAGTGATTTTTTTAAATCAGCTGATGAAGTAGGTTTATGTATTATTTTTATTGCTGATAATTTATCAATAAATTTATATTTTTTTTCTAAATAATCAGGAATATAAATAGGTAGATTAACATTTTTTTCTAAGGCAATATTCATTATTTTATTAAAACTAGCTTTTTTAATGTTGTTATTTAAATGATATATAGGTTCTACTTCAGCTTGTAAGATTGGCTTTAATCGAATATCACTTGCAGTAAACATATTATTGCTTTTATTATATTTTCCGATAACAGAAATTGGCTTTCCAATTAAAAGGTTGCTTTTTAAAAATGCTCGATTAAAAATTGTAACATTTATAATTTCAGTTCCTGTATTTAAACTAAACATTAGTTTATTTAAGTTCTTTTTTAAATATGAAATATTTGCTTTTGACTCTATAACTCCATTAATTACAGCTTCTTGATTTTCTTTAATTTCGCTAATTTTTTCTGGCTTATAATAATTATAGCGATATGGATAATATGTTAGTAAATCTAAAACAGTATATATATTTAAACTATTTAATTCTATAATTGTTTTTGGTCCGACACCTTTAATTTCAGTTAACACTCAACTTCCTCCTAAAAAGTACTAAAAAGAGTTGACAAAACAGTCTTTTTAATATAGTATATAAATCACCAATTCACTTTTATGGCGAATTGGTGCTAGTATCACACTAGCCAACCCCTTTTTATTCTTTGAAGCCGACCCAGGGGGCGGCTTCTTTTATTTTGTTTTAATATCATTATAATAATTATAACGATTTATTGCTGATTTTTTATTTGCTTCTAATAATTTGTTAGCAAGGTTTTGATCTTTAATTTTTAATGAAGTATATCTTATTTCATTGTTTAAAAACTCTTGATATTTATCAAATTTTGGTTTAGCAGAGTCTAAATAAAGTCTTTTATCAAAGTATCTCATTAAAAGAAGATATCCACTTTCAACAGCTAGCTTTTGTTGCTCAACAGAATTAACTAAACCACCTTTTATTCCATGTTCAACGCATGGGGAATAGGCAATTACAATTGAGGGGCCATTATGATTTTCTGCTTCTGTTAAAACTTTTATAGTATGCATCATATTAGCTCCTAAACTTATTTGAGCTACATAGACATTTGGGTAGCACATTGCAATTCTAAATAAGTCTTTTTTAGATGTTTTCTTTCCCATATTAGCAAATTCAGCAACTACTCCCTTTTGACTGGATTTACTAGTTTGTCCGCCAGTATTCGAATATACTTCCGTATCTAAGACTAAAATTTTAACGTTTTTACCACTTGAAAGAACATGATCTATTCCGCCAAAACCAATATCATAAGCCCAACCATCTCCGCCTATTGTCCAGACACTTTTTGGAGTAAGATAAGGAATCAGATCTTTTGGTAAATATTTTTTTGCCTCATCTTTTAATAAAGATGCTTTATCATAATCATCCTTATCTTTTAACCATTTATTATAAAAGTCTTGAGCTAAAGTGTTGTTTTTTAAAATTACATTAATTCTATCTTGTAGTTTATTATATGATTCTAAAATACCTAAGCCAAATTCTGCATTATCTTCAAATAAACTATTGGCCCAAGACACTTTATATGGAAATGATGGACATGTTGCACCATAAATGCTTGAGCATCCAGTAGCATTAGCAATAACTAGTTTTTCTCCAACAATCTGTGTTAATAATTTTAAATATGGTGTTTCTCCACAACCTGCACATGCTCCAGAAAACTCAAACAAGGGCTTTTTAAATTGGGTGCCTCGAATCGTATTCGGATTTGTTATCGGATTTTGATGATTATTAAATAAATCATCGGCTATGTCTTGTTTATTTTGGTCAAACTCACCTGTTGTAAAACAATTTTTAGGACATTCTTTAATGCAAATACCACACCCTGTACAATCTGCTTCACTTACTGAAACAATAAAGTGTTTACCCTTATCAAAAGATGGTTTAGCTTCTGATTTATATTTACTATCTTCGTCTAAAGAAAATTGTCTTACAACTGCGTGAGGGCAAACAAAAGAGCATATTCCACATTCGATGCAATCTTTAGAATTCCATTTAGGAATAATTTTACTAATTTTTCTTTTTTCTTCTTTTGAAGTTCCTCCAGGAAATGTACCGTCTTGAAAATTTAGAAGTTCGCTAACTTTTAAACTTCCTCCTTCGCGAGCATTTATTTTTGCAAAAATCGAATCTTTAGCTATCAAATCCAAAGTTTTTTTATTATCTATTTTTACTTTACGAAGACTTAACTCGCTGTTTCTAACACAGTTAATATTAGCTTCAACTATTTCTTTTCCTTTTTCAGCAAAACGCTCATTAATATTCTTACATAAAATTTCATCATAATTTTCAAAGTTTAATAAATATAAAATATTAGCTTCAAGTATTAAGCTTATTTTTCCGCCAAGATTATTTTCTCGAGCAATTTTCTCGGCATCAACTGTATAAACTGTAATATTTTTATTATTTAAGGTTTTTTTAACATAGTTAGGTAAAAAGTTATTTAATTCCTGCTCATTTTTATTTGTATTAATTAGTAAAATTCCTTCTTTTTTTATGTTAGAGATTATATCAAACATATGAAAATATTCGTCTTTAGATACAACTACTAACTCCGGATTTTCGACGTAATAAGGTGCTCTAATTATGTCATTTGATGTGCGAAGATGAGAAATGGTTACTCCCCCACTTTTTTTAGAGTCATATTCAAAATACCCTTGGACATATTTGTTTTTACCTAATATTTTTAGGATATCTTTGCTTGCACTTACCATCCCATCAGAACCAAATCCATATATTTTAAATTCTCCAAACTTAGCTGTAAATTCATAGTCATATTTAGGTAAATTAGTATTCGTAACATCATCTATAATACCTATTGTAAAATTGTTTTTTGGACTATTTTTTAACATCATAAAAACATCATTAATATCAGATGGAGTTGTATTTTTGCTAGATAGACCGTATCTACCACCATATATTTGATAATTTTTATTATTTAGGGTTGATAAGACATCTAAATAAAGTGGTTCTCCAGTACTTCCGTTTTCTTTTGTTCGATCTAAAGCAGCAATTTTAGCAATTGTTGTTGGGATAATTTTTTCAAGGTGTCTTTTACTAAAGGGTCTATATAAATGAACTTCTACTAATCCATAATCTGGAATGTTATTATTTAAATTATTTATAACTTCTTTGATAGTATCACAAACAGATCCCATAGCGACAATTAAATATTTTGCAGTGGTACTACCATAATAATTAAACGGGGCATAATTAGTACCAATTAAACTATTTAATTTCTTCATTTGAGTTTCTACTATATCTGGTAAATTATTATAAATCATATTTTTACTTTCAGCTACTTGAAAATAAATATCCTCATTTTGAGCAGTTCCTTTGGTTATACTTTTTCCCGAATTAAGGGCACGGCTTCTAAATTCTTTGATTTTTTCATAATTTATAAGTTTTTTTATTTTATCTTTCGAAATTTCATTTATAATATTTATCTCGTGGCTAGTTCTAAAACCATCAAAAAAATGTAAAAAAGGCATGCTACTTTCTATCGCTGATAAATGAGCGATTAATGCTAAATTATGTGAGTCCTGCACATTAGTTGAAGCAAGAATTGAAAATCCCGTGGTCCGCGTTGCATAAATATCTTGATGATCACCGAAAATACTTAATGCGTGAGTTGCAATACTTCTTGCTGCTACATGAATAACACATGGCAACATTTCACCAGCTATTTTGTACATATTTGGAAGCATTAAAAGTAGTCCTTGACTTGAAGTAAAGGTTGTTGCGATTACTCCAGATACAAGCGCCCCATGCATAGCCCCTGCTGCCCCTGCTTCGCTTTGCATTTCAATACATTCAACTCTATCATTAAAAATATTCTTTTTTCCACTATTACTTAACAAGTCTATTTGGCTAGCCATTGGACTTGATGGAGTAATTGGATAAATAAAACTCATTTCACTTAAGTTGTATGCCATGTTTGCAGCGGCATTACATCCGTCAGTTACTTTCATATAAAACATCCTATCTATTTTTAATTATATTACAAACACTTAATAAAAACAAATAAAAAACTATACTCTCTCAAAAAGTATAGTGTGACTATTTTCATATGTATATATTTTAATGTTTAAATTTTCTAGTTTTTCTTTAAAAGTTTCCCAATTACTACTATTGCCAATTAAAATATAATTTTGCTTTTCTAAATTTAATTTTAACTGATCTTGACAATTTATAGAAAATGATTTTGTATTTAAATATAACTGTTCTTCCCATAATATTATTTCATTATCTTCTTTTAATAAAGTCTCATCATTAATAATTTGATAATTAATATTCATGATATTATTAAATACGTGCTCAAAGCAAAATAATTCAGCAGGACTTAATGTTTTACTTAAAAGAAAAACTATTTTTGTTTTAAATAATTTATTATTAATTAGTAATTCCTTAAATAATTTGTTTAAAATGTTTGTTAATCTACTTATATTAAATACTTTGTTATCTTTTATAATATGCGGATTTATTTCTTTTTTTATTAAATTTCTTGTTTTTTTATTATAAATATAAATATAATGGTCTGTTAATTTTAAAATATAAATATTATCACTTCCTTAAAGCTGCATATTTTTTTTTAGTTTCTTCGCCACCTTTGATATGTCTTTCCTTAATATGTTCCTTCATTATTTTTTGTACTTCAAGAAAAAGATTATTATCAATTTTTTTTAATTTTTCACTCATATCTTTGTGAATAGTGCTTTTGCCTAAATTAAATTTTGCTGCTGTCATTCTTAAAGTAGCATTATGTTCTAAGATATAACAAGCTTCATTTATAATTCTTTTTTTAATAAATAACCCCCCTAATTAAGTATATATATTCGGGGCGCATTTTAGGATAAATCTTTGACATTCATTTGATAAAAGTTTTCGGGATTTATATTTATACCATTATAAAGTACTTCAAATAACAGCATGTTTTCACTATCGGTTTTGATTTTATTAACTCCGCTAGTGCCAATTACATCACCCTGCTTAACAACATCTCCAGCAATTATATTTACTTCATTTAAACTTTGGCATATAGTTATTAAATTATTAGAATGCTTAATTGTAACGATGTTACCCATTATATCATCTGCAGATATATCTTCAACAATACCATCTAAAACACTTACTATCTCAAATGATTGATTATCGGTATAAAGAATGCCTGTATTTGGCATATATGTTTGTTCATATAATATTAAAGATTTTTCTTGAACTTTAGCATCATCGTTTTTATCATAAAATCCTTTAGCAATAACTACTGTTTCCATAACATATGGTTTAATTATATCTTCATTAGAATAATTAACAACTGGTACTTCATTATTTTTTATAATACCTCTAAATACATAGGATAAATTATCATAAGATAAGCCTGAGCTTTTTAAAGTTTTGCCTACTAAAAAGAGACTTGTAACTATTGCTCCAATTGATATCATATAAACGCAGAGTACTACCCAACTTTTTAATTTATATTTTGGTTTCATTTAAACACCTTCCTAATAAAAGTTTGAGTAGTTTTTATTAATTTATACTATAAATGTTCAATTTTAATATTTCCATAATAGTGTCTTAGAATATCTTCATAATTATATCCGTTTTTAGCCATTTCATTAGCGCCATATTGACTCATTCCAACACCGTGACCATAACCTCTTGTTGTAATTTTATATACTCCTAACACTTCTTCTATAGTATAATCCGTTGAACGCAAATTTAATAGCTTGCGAAACTCTATTCCTGAGAAAATAATGTTATTAACTTTCAAGTTATCAACATGATTTGTTTTATTAATATTTATGTCAGTAATATCTAAGTTATTTGATTCAATATTTAATTTCTTTGATAATTCTTCAGCACTGTATTCAACGGTTACTTTAAAGTTTTTTAAAGCTTCTGTTTCCCAATTAGATTCAACACTAGTAATACCATCATCGCCAAAAACTGTTCGTGAGTTCTCAGTATAGCCATTACTCATTGCAAAATAAAAAGTTTTAAGTATTTTATTATCTTTTTTTATAACTAAATTTTCTGTTTTTTTAACAATTTCTTTTATTTTTTCATAATATATTTGATAATTTTCTCTCCATTTATTTTGCATTTCTTCTTTTGTTAAATATATTTGATCATTTATTGTTGAAGATATTTCTATATTCTCTAGTGAGTTTTTACTTAATACATAACTTCTTGCAGCAATTGCTTGAGCTTTTAAGGCTTCTTCTTCAAATAAAGCTGGCATTTCTCCGGCAATAACACCAATTACATAATCTTCTAGATTAATCGATAAATTTTTATCTGTTATATTAATAAATATTTCTTTTTCTTCTTCTTCATTAAAAAAAATAGTTTTGTCTTTAAAAACAAAACTACATATACTTATTGGAATTAAAAATATTATTAATAATATAAGTTTTTTTATAATATCACTCCTATAATATTTTACTATATTCTAAGAAATTTATTACAAAACTAGCAAGTAAATAACCAAGTGCGAAAGATATTATAATTATAAATACTTTAGCCTCAAGTTGATAATTCTTTTTAAAAAAGTTATTAAAGTTAATACCAGATAAAGCATATACTGAAATCAAAACTGACATTGTATATATTAATGCTTTATACATTTTTTTCTCTTTCTTCATAATCGGTTATTTTATTTATTCTTCTAATATGTCTTACTTCTTCACTAAATTCGGTACTTATAAATACATCAATTAATTTTAAGGCTTCTTCTACAGTGTTTTTAGCACTTATTGCTAGAACATTAGCATTGTTATGTAATCTTGTGAATAATGCTTCTGTTTCATTTGAAACATGAGCACATCTTACTTTTTTTACTTTATTTGCTGCGATAGACATCCCAATTCCTGTTCCACAAATTAAAATACCTAAATCTGCTTCCTGCGTTGCAATTAGTTCTCCAACTTTAAAAGCAAAGTCTGGATAATCATCTAAGGAATCATTTTTAATACATTTATCGATTACAATATGGCCATTATTTTTTAAATATTTTATTATTTCTTCTTTCATATTTGATCCTGTATGATCAATTCCAATTGCTAATTTCATTCTATCACCAAATGTAGTGTATCATTTTATTAAAAATTTTACAAATAAAAACTAGAAATTCTAGTTTTATTTTATTATGCAGTTTCTTCTATATTATATTTACGATTAAATTTTTCGACTGCTCCAGCTTTTTTATGACCACTTGATTTTTTATTATAAAATGGATGACATTCATTGCATACTTCAATATGATGTCTTTCTACATTAGATAATGTTTCAAATGATGACCCACATGCACAAGTAATCGTGCATTTTTGCATTACTGGATGAATTCCTTTTTTCATTAATATTCTCCTTCCGCCATAGCTATTAATAGCTATAGAAATTCGCACCTGATTTATTATATTGCAGTTTTTAATAAAAATCAAGTGTCGATAAGTTTAATACTTGCTCCAACTGAAGAAAGTTTCTCAACTATTTTTTCATATCCTCTTAATATATGTTCAATATTGGTTATCGTTGTTGTTCCTTCGGCAAGCATTCCAGCAACCAGCATTGCTGCTCCAGCTCTTAAATCTGTTGCAACTACTGTCCGGCCAGTTAGTTCTGTTTTACCATTTATTAAAGCGCTTTGATCAAAAAGTTTAATGTTTGCTCCCATGGCATTTAAATGTTTAATATGTCTCATCCGATTTTCATATATAGTTTCTTCAAATAATGACTCTCCTTCACACTGCGTTAAAAGAGTGCTCATTGGTTGTCCTAAATCAGTTGGAAAACCTGGATAAACTAACGTTTTAATATTAACTGGTTTAAGCTTATCTACTTTATTTAAAAGAACTGTTGTTCCTTCTATTTTTAAATTACAACCAATTTCTTTTAGTTTGGTTATAACTGATCCAAGATGTTCTTTTATTATTCCTTCAATAATTAAGTTTTTGCCAAGAAGTGCGCCAATAATTAAATATGTTCCTGCTTCAATTCGATCAGGTATTACTTCAACTATACCATCACCTAATTCTTTAACACCTTCAATAGTTATTTCGCTTGTACCTGCGCCATATATTTTAGCGCCCATACTATTTAAAAAAGATGCAACATTTACTATTTCCGGCTCTTTAGCGGCATTATAAATATGCGTTATTCCTTCAGCTTTAACTGCAGTAAACATAATATTTAAGGTAGCACCAACACTTGCAAAATCTAAAAATATATCATTTCCAATTAATTTTTTAGCTTTAATTGTATATTTATTATTAACTATTTTTACTTTTGCTCCTAATTTTTCAAAACCAGTTATATGTAAATCTATTGGCCTTGAACCAATTGAGCATCCTCCCGGATATGAAATTTCTGAATAATTATATTTAGCTAGTAATACTCCCATAAAATAATAAGAAGCTCTTAGTTTAGTTGCATATTCCTCAGGTATTTCTTTATTAAAGTTATTTGTGTTATCAACAGTTATTGTTTCGTTTTTAAATATTACATTAGCTCCAAGAACCCTCATCATTTCAATTAGCATGTGAACATCGCTGATGTCCGGCACATTATAAATTATGCTTCTACCATTTGTTAGCATTGCAGCAGGAAGTAGCGCGACTATGCTATTTTTAGCACCACCTATATTAATAGTTCCTGTTAGTTTATGCTTACCCTCAATAATTAATTTCTTCATATTTAACTAACATTCCTTTCTTGTCCTTTCAGTCCTTGAAAGGATTAAATTGAGTTGAAAAATTTTGTTCATTATATTTTTCAACCTTCTCTTCTTTATTTGGAGTTCTAATTTTAATATATATTTTATTTTATAGATTGTCAATGTTTACTGAAAATATTTAAGTATATTGACAAAAGCGAAAACCCAAAATATTAGTCCTCCTAAAATAGGTGCTTTTTCTTTTAAATATTTAGCGCCACATTCGCCAAGGAATAGTCCTAAATAAGTAGCTAAGAAACTGCAAATAGAAAATATAATTGCTGAACTTAAAATTGAATTTCCATAAACCTTTAAAACTAGTCCAACTGAAAAACTATCAACACTGACACTAAAAGCCAGTAAAATAATATTTAAAATTTTATAATCAAATTTCTCTTCTATTTTATTTTCATTAAAAATCATAACATAGCCAGAATAAAAAAAAATAAGAATTAAAATTATAGTAAAATTAATATTAAATAATTGAGAAAGTGATTCACTTATAAATAACGCTAAGATAGTAAGTGAAAAATGCATAAAACTAAATAATAAAGCGGTAATTAATTTTTTAGCTTTAGTTAATTTCATTGTTCCTAAACTAATGGCGATCGAAAAAGCGTCCATACTTAAAGCTATACCAATAAAAAATATACTTAGCACTAAAACCCTCCTACTAAGTATATTATTTAAATTTGTCTATTATTCTTGATATAAAAAATTGGTATTCAACATCACTAGTATCTTCATTTTCTTCTAATAAACATAGAGGCGGAAATAGTACGCACCACCAATTTTCACCTAATCCCTCACCTATCGTAATAACTAAAGAATCATAATCTCCAGCCTCATAAACAAGTCCTTTATAAATTTTTTTAGGAAAATAATTAATTCCAAAGTTAATATTATAATCAACATCATATGGCTCCAAAGTTTTTGCTATAATATTATCTAAAAAATTATAATTATTAGAAATTAATTCTTTTGTTTCTGATAATGTTTTAGCAGATTTTAAAATCTCTGTTAACTCAGATTCTAAAGTTATTTTAACTTTTTCTTTAATTTGGTAATCTTCTAGCGAATCTGAGTTAGCAATAACCCTAAATCTTAGTGAATTACTTGGAATTATCACTATATCTTCTGTTTTAGCTTTTGTATAAACTGCAGGTATAATCATGACTAATATTAATAAGAGTATTTTTTTAATAAAAAACACTTCCCTTCAAATTCATAATGGGAAATGTTTAGTAAAATTATTCAGTATAAATAAATAAGTATCTAACCTTTTTACTTAAATCTTTTTCTAACTTTATTGTTGTATTTGGAAAAAACTTAGAGGCAAGCTGTTTTATTTCAGCACCTCGGTTTTCGTCTACTTCAAGAGCAATAAGAAATTTTTTATTTAAAACTTCGGTTGCAAGTTCAAATATTTTTGTATAAAAATTTAATCCTGTCTTATCAGCATATATGGCAACACTTGGCTCATATTTGGTTTTTAAATCGATTTTTTCGCCCTTAATTAGATAAGGTGGATTACTTATTAAAATATCGTATTTATTGATTAATTTTAGTTTAAATAAATCTTTATTTATGAAATATATTTTAACTTTATTTAATTTAGCATTCTTTTTAGCTATATTTAAGGCTTTATTACTGATATCTGTTGCTGTTATATTAATGTTTTTAAAAGCTTTTTTAATTGAGATACTTATGCACCCTGAGCCGGTACCAATTTCTAATAAAGAAGCATTATTAAACTTTAATTTTTGGATATAATTAATTGTTTTATCAACTAGTGTTTCAGTTTCAAATCTAGGTATTAATACATCTTCATTAACTAAAATTTGGTTACCTAAAAAATCAACATCACCTATTAAATATTGGATAGGATAGCCACTGTTTATTTTTTTAACAATCGGTTCAAGGTTTTGATATTTTCTTTGCAATATTTTCCAATCAGTTTTAGTAATATTTTCTGGTTTTTCCATTAATTACCTGCCATTTTTCTTTTTTGATCTTCAGTAATTAATGCTTCTATTATCGGTTCTAAATCTCCCTCTATAACTCGATTAAGTTCCATAATACTAAAATTTATACGATGGTCTGTTACTCTATTTTGAGCATAATTATAGGTTCTAATTTTTTCAGAACGGTCTCCGGTGCCGATTTTTGTTCTGCGACTAGCAGCATTTGCTTTTTCCTGAGCTTGCATCTCTAAATCATATATTTTTGATTGCAAAACAACCATAGCTCTTGCTTTATTTTTTATTTGACTGCGTTCATTCTGACAAGTAACAACTATTCCGGTTGGAATATGTGTAAGTCTCACAGCTGAATCAGTTGTGTTTACTCCTTGACCACCTTTACCACTACTGCGATAAACATCAACTCTGATATCTTCTTGTTTTATATCTATTTCAATATCTTCTATTTCAGGTAAAACGATTACAGTAGCAGTCGATGTATGAACTCTTCCTTGAGTTTCAGTAGCTGGAACTCTTTGTACGCGGTGGGCACCACTCTCAAACTTTAATTTTGAATAAACATTATCTCCAGTTATTGAAAATTCAATATTTGTAAAGCCTCCAGAAGTTCCTTTTATTTCGTGACTTACATCAATTTTCCAATTATTTTTTTCAGCATATTTACAGTACATTCTATACAAGTCTCCAGCAAAAATATTTGCTTCATCTCCTCCTGCTGCGCCTCTTATTTCCATTATAATATTTTTTCCATCATTTTCATCTTTAGGTGTAAGTAGAATTTTCAAGTCTTGAATAAGATTTTCTTGTCTTTTCTGATTATCATCTAGTTCTAACTTAGCAATGTTGCCAAGCTCAGAATCATTTATTAATTCTTTTAAACTTTCTATCTCTTCAGTAATTTTTAAATACTCATCATATTTTAAAACTAAATCTTCTAAAGAAGACTTTTCTTTATTTAATTTTTGTTGTTTTTGATAATCACTCATTTTTTCTGAATTTAATAACTTTTCATTTAATTCATTATATCGTTTTTTTATAATTTCTAATCTTTCTATCATTTCTTTCTCTCTTTCTTTTATTTTTTTAAAAAGAGTTACGCTATAATTTATCGTCTGAATCGTCTTGGTCAGAAATAATTACTAAATTCTCAAGTTCGTCATCATCATCGTCATTATCAGTATCTTCATCATAATTAATTTTAGTATCATCTTTTTCTATTTCTTTTTCATCTTCTTCTTCATCTACATTAAAATCAAAATCCTCATCTTCAGTATCATCGATAATAATATTGGCACGATGATTAGTTTTTAAATCCCAATATCCGCTTTCTAGCATTATAAATCTTTTATCTGTTAATAATAATTCAAAAAAATCTCCAATTCCTTTGTTATATTCATCATCATTTAATTTCATAATTTTTATTACTTTTTTGAAAAGATCAAGTGTTTCCATTTTCTTTCCATATTTTTTTAATATTAAATAAGCTACATCATCATATGACATTGTCTCTATTTCTTCATCAGTTAATTTTATTTTCATAATTTCCTCTCATTTCTTACATGTTTTTGTTTTTAAACAGTATCATTTTATCATAATATAGTATATTGTCAACATCAAAATTTTGCATCAATTTTAGCCGATTTTTATCAGTTTTTTTTACTTCTAGTTAGCTTACTAATATAATCCATTGCGAATATTGGTGTTTTAATGTTAAACTATCTTTTTTTATTAAAATTTATTCATAAATACCACTAGCAGTATTTTAGCATAAACTAATAGCTTTTATCCATAATAATATTGGTGTTATATGAAAATATTAAGAAATCTATATAAATTGGGAATTTTTTTATTTATTAGCTGCATAGTAGTTATTGTTGGCTTATACTTATATGCTTATTTATCCTCAGAAATAACATTAAATACAGCTAATTTTATTAATATTTATGATAAAGATGATAATATTGTTTTTCAAGGAAACGGTAACAAAGAATGGGTTAATTTAAATGAAGTTTCTGAAGATGTAAAAAATGCGATGGTGAGTATTGAAGATAAAAATTTTTATAAGCACCATGGGTTTGATTATTTAAGAATTATAAAATCTTTATTAACTAACATTAAAGAAAAAAAAATTACTGCCGGTGCATCAACTATATCGATGCAATATGTTAAAAATATGTATTTAGACTTTGACCAAACTTGGGAAAGAAAATTTGATGAAGCTTTTTTAACAATGAATCTAGAAGTACATTATGATAAAGATGAAATATTGGAAGGTTATTTAAATACAATTAACTTTGGTCAAGGTAATTTTGGCATTGAAAATGCGAGTCAATATTATTTTAATAAAAAAAGTAGTGATTTAACGTTAGAAGAAGCTATTATTTTGGTTGGTATACCGAGAAGTCCAGAAAATTATAATCCTATAAGCAATTATGAACTTTCAATAAAAAGAGCTAAAACTGTTGCGCAAAGTATGGTTAAGAACGGTTATATTAGCGAAGAAACCTATGATAATCTTTTTCAAGAAGAAATAATTATTCATGGAAAAGAAGGCGTAAATAAACTTCAAACATTAATGTATTATCAAGATGCAGTTTTAAGTGAATTAAATAGTTTAACTATGATTCCTAAATCTTTGATTAAATCGGGCGGATTAAAAATATATACAAATTTAAGTATAGAAACCCAAACTGAAATGGAAAAATCAATTATAGCTAACATTACAAATGAAAAAGCAGAAGTCGCAAGTATTGTTATCGAACCAAATACTGGTGGTGTTATGGCACTTGCTGGTGGTGTTGATTACTCTAAAAGCCAGTACAACCGTGTTACCCAAGCAAAAAGACAAGTTGGATCAGTCATTAAGCCTTTTTTATATTATGGAGCTTTAGAAAACAATATGACATCTGCTTCAACTTTTAGAAGCGAACTTACAAGTTTTGTATTTGCTGATAACCAAAAATATTCACCAACTAATTATGCTAATATTTATGGCAATCGAAATATTACAATGGCGGCGGCCCTTTCTTACTCTGATAATATTTACGCAGTTAAAACTCATCTTTTTTTAGGTGAAGATATTTTAGTAAATACCTTGAAATTAGCTGGTTTAAAAGGCAATTTAGCGCCCAACCCATCTCTTGCATTAGGAGCATCTGAGTTTAATATGCTTGACTTTGCTGGAGCTTATAATACTTTAGCAAATAATGGAACTTATAATGAATTGTTTTTTATTCGAAGAGTGGAAGATACAACTGGTAAAGTAATTTATAAACATAAGGATAATCCTGAAGATGTTTTAAACAAGGATTACACTTTTATTATTAATGAAATGATGACTAATACTTATAATTCCCATTTTATAGATTACGCAACTCCGACAGTCTTGTCTTTAGGAAACAGAGTTGACCGAAAGTTTGCTTTAAAAAGTGGCACAACTGATTATGATTATTGGATTGTCGGTTATAATCCTGATTTTTTGATGATGGTTTGGAGTGGCAATGATTTAAATGAGAGTGTAGATTCTTCGATTTCGTCAAAAATTAAAGAAATTTGGTATGATACAACTTCTTTAACTTTAAAAAATACACCGAGTTCTTGGTATGAAATGCCGGATAATATTGTTGCAATGCCACTTCATTCTATAACAGGAATATATGAACCTACTAGCAGTAAAAGCACTTTGTTTTATTTTAAAAAAGGATCTGAACCGGATTTTTTTGAAGATTAAAACAAGCTACTTAGCTTGTTTATCTATTT
The DNA here is from genome assembly GCA_028703035.1 of Bacilli bacterium. Lineage (GTDB taxonomy): Bacteria > Bacillota_I > Bacilli_A > RF39 > UBA660 > DUUS01. Next base: position 16,710 of record JAQVNR010000010.1, read on the forward strand.
TAATAATTATTTGATATAAATCTTCAAAATTAAATTCTTCTTTACTTATTTTAAATCCCGCATTTTTTATTTCAATTTCTAAATCTCTAAATGCTTCTGTTATTGAATTTAAATCATTTGAAATAATCTTTGATTTTTTTTCTACTATTGGAGATGGTTCTATTTCTTTTATTGGTGATTCAATAGGCTCTAACAATGAATTGTTTTGTTCTTCATTATTAGTATCAAAAATATTTTCACTACTTTGATCAAACGATAAATTTACTTTTTGATCTTCAAGTGATTGATAAGATGGCATATCAAAGATATTTAAAAATTTATTAGACTCTTTTATTTCTTTTTCCGCAGGTGGAATTGGGTCAATCGGTTTGTCATCAAGTATTAAATCCTCCGAAGTACTAAAATCTAATGTTTCAAAGGCTTGCCCAGCATCTCGTTTTATATCTTGGAAATCCATTTCCTTTCCTGAATCTAATACTTGCTCATTTTCAGCATTATTTACATAATTAAAGGGATTTACAGCAGGTTCAGAAATTACTGGAGTAGATGGAGATAATTCTTCTTTAATAGCTGTATCAAGCTGGCGAACTGTCATTCTTTCGGAAATAACCCTATTAAGCATTGCCTCTTGGGCTATTAAATCAGTAATTTGTAACAAACTTCTAGCATGCCTTTCGCTAATTCGATCGTTAAGAAGTGCTTCTTGAACACCAGTTGACAAATTTAATAATCTTAATTTATTGGCAATTAATGACTGGCTTACTCCCATTTTTTTTGCTAATCCTTCTTGAGTTAGATAACCTTTATCAAGAATTTTTTTATAGGATTTTGCTTCTTCAATCGAAGTTAAATTTTTTCTTTGAACATTTTCTACTAAAGCTACTTCGGCGCTTTGATTATCATCTAAATTAGAAATTATTGCGGGAACTTCAGTAAGCCCTGCTACATTTGCAGCTTTATATCTTCTTTCTCCGGCAATAATCTCATATTTATCACCTAATTTTCTTAAAACCAGTGGCTGAATAATTCCATGTTCTTTTATAGATGAGGCTAGTTCGCTAATTCCTTTCTCATCAAAAGTTAATCGTGGTTGGAAACGATTAGGAATAATTTTATCAACATTAATCATTTGAATTGTATCTATGACATCCATTTTTATGCCCCTTTTTATATTCTATAATTATAATACTTTATTTCTCAGTTATTTTCAAGTGGCTTTTTAAGAATTTTGTCAAAGCTTCGCGGATATTCGGATTTAGTTATCATTATTTTTTTTATTTTGATTAATGTTCTTCTACTGTTTTCTATTGGTAATAAAAAACTTTCTATTTTTTCTATTTTACCACCTAATTTTTTTATTGTACCTTTAGAGGTAATTAATTCTGTTGTAACCTCACCTTTTAAAGGAATAAACAATCCTCCCAATTTTACAAAAGGAAGTGATAGTTCCGATAAAATTTGAAGTTTTGCAACAGCTCTAGATGTTACTAAATCAAAATGCTCTCGTTTTTCTTTAACGTATTTTTCGCTACGATCGTTAACAACCGTAACACCAGTTAATTCTAATTGGTTTATTAAATTATTGAGAAATTTTGTTTTTTTATTATTTGAATCTAATAATGTGATTACCAAATGCGGATAAAATATTTTTAAAACAACTCCCGGAAAGCCAGCTCCTGTTCCAATATCAAGAACATTTGTAATTGTGTTTAGATTAATTAATTTTGTAATTGTTAAAGAATCATAAAAATGTTTTAAATATACGGCTTTTTCTTCGGTAATAGAAGTTAAGTTTGTATGACTATTATAATCAATTAAATAATTATAATAAATATCTAACTTTTTTATTTTTTCATCATTCCAGTTTATATTTAATTCTTCTAAATGTTCAATAAATTCTTTACTATTCATTTTTATTATATTCTTTCTTTAAATAGATTGCTAACAATGAGATATCTACAGGATTTACACCACTTATTCTTGATGCTTGAGCAATGTTTAATGGTCTTACTTTTTTTAACTTTTCTTTTGCTTCTGATGCTATATTTTTAATATTATCATAATTTATATCTTTAGGAATTTTCTTATTTTCAAGTTTTAACATTTTTTCTACTTCTTTGTAGGTCTTTGCAATATAACCTTCATATTTAATTTGAAATTCAACTGTTTCAATAATTTCCGGCGACCATTTATTTTCTAATATATTGGTTTTTAAATAATCATTTAATTTAATTTCCGGTCTTGTGGCAAATTCATATAATGTGTAACCAGTATTTAAAGTTTTATACTCAAGTTTTTTTAATAGTTCTTCTGGAATGTTGGTTTTGGAAATTTTGTTATTTTTTAATTGATAAATAAGATCATTTATATTTGCTTTTTTTTCTATAAGCTTATTATATCTTTTATTATCAATTAGACCTATTTTATATCCATATTCTCTTAACCTTAAATCCGCATTATCATGTCTTAAAATTAATCTAAATTCGGCACGTGATGTTAATAAACGATAAGGCTCTAGTGTCCCTTTTGTTACTAAATCATCGATGAGTACACCAATATATGCCTCATTTCTTTTTAAAATAAAAGGTTCTTTATTAGTTAACTTTCTGCTTGAATTTATCCCTGCTATTAACCCTTGACTTGCAGCTTCTTCATAGCCACTAGTACCATTAATTTGACCTGCTGTAAATAGATTTTCAATTAATTTGCTTTCAAGACTCAACTTAAGTTGTAATGGATTTATCGCATCATATTCTATGGCATAAGCATATTTCAAAATTTTAGCATTTTCTAAACCAGGTAAACTTTTTACCATTTTATCTTGGACATCATAGGGCATACTTGTTGAAAAGCCTTGTAAATAAATATCATTATAATATATGCTTTCAGGTTCTAAAAAAAGTTGATGGCGTTCTTTATCAGCAAATCTAACTATTTTATCTTCGATTGATGGGCAATATCTTGTACCAGTTCCTTTGATGTTGCCACTATACATTGCTGATTTTTTTAAATTGTCAGTAATTATTTTATGTGTATCTTTGGTTGTATAAGTAATATAACACTTCTCTTGTTTGTTAACGTCATAAATAGGAGTTGTATCAAAACTAAAAGACCAATGAGTTTTATCTCCCTCTTCTGCTTTAACTTTATTAAAATTTATTGAACTTTTTTCTATTCTTTGAGGTGTTCCAGTTTTTAATCTAAGCATTTCAAAACCTAAACTTTTAAATGATTCACTTAAAAAGTTTGATGTTTTTTCTCCGTGAGGGCCAGATTCTTTCACCTCATTACCAATTAAAATTTTACTTTTTAAATAAGTGCCAGTAGTTAATATTAAAGCATTACAAAAATATTTTTTCCCATTCTCTAGTTCAATTCCTGCAATTTTTGAATTTTTAACGACTATGCTTTTAGCCATGCCTTCTATGATTTCTAAATTAGAAAGTTTCTGAAGCTCTTCTAACATTATTTTAGGATATGTTATTTTATCAGCTTGGGCCCTAAGTGACCTAACTGCAGGTTTAGAGTTATTCAACATTTTAAGTTGAATATGGCTTTTATCAGCTACTTTTCCCATTAAGCCACCTAAAGCATCAATTTCACGTACTACTATTCCCTTAGCTGTCCCACCAATTGATGGATTACATGGCATATCGGCAATATTGCTAATGTTACTAGTTATTAATGCTGTTTTGTGGCCTAATACACTAGTTGCATGAGCAGCTTCACATCCTGCGTGACCTCCACCTATTACTATAATATCGTAATTCATTTTTTTTACCTACTTTCCTAAACAAAACTTAGAAAATAATTCATCTAATAAATCTTCTTTATAAGTTTCGCCAATTATTTCTCCTAATAACTCATAACAATTCTGCAAGTCAATACTTATTAAATCAATTGAAATTCCCATATTTAAGTTATTAAGTGATTCTTCAATTACCATCAAAGCTTTTGAAACTAAGGAAACTTGACGAGCTGATGATAAATAAGAAAAATCTTTGGTTTCTATTTTTTCTAAATTAAATATTTCTATAATTTTTGTTTTTAATTTTTCTAAACCAAATTCATTAATTGTATTTCCAAATATTACTTGATAATCTTTTAATTTATTAATATCAAGTTTTGTTTTTATATCATCTTTATTAATAAAAACTATTACAGGTTTATCGCCTAAATTCTGTAAATTTTGAAGATCAACAGATATTTTTTCAGTAGTATTATCGATAACGTATATTATTAAATCTGCTGTTTTACTTATATCTTTGCTTTTTTCAACACCAATTTTTTCAACTTGGTCATTTGTTAAACGTAAACCTGCTGTATCCACAATATTTAAAATAATTCCATTTAAAAATATTTTTCCTTCAACAATATCTCTAGTTGTACCAGGTATATTAGTAACTATAGCCTTATTTTCTTCTAATAAATCATTTAATATGCTACTTTTCCCAACATTTGGCTGGCCGATAATTGCAACATCAATACCATTCTTTATTATTTTTCCATTTTTAGAATCTATTAATAAATGTTGAAGTTCTTCTATAATATTTATTAAAGTCGGTTTCAAAATATCTTCAGTTATGACTAAAACATCATCGTATTCTGGATAATCGATATTTACTTCAATATTTGCTTGTAAGCTAATTAATTTTTGCCGAATATTATTGATTTTGTTTGATAATGAACCAGTTATTTGATTAATAGCAAGTTTTCTGGAACTTTCGGTTTCACTTACAATAAGATCTCCTACTGCTTCAGCTTCTAGTAAATCAATCCTTCCATTTAAAAATGCTCTTTTAGTAAATTCACCGGCTTCAGCAAGAATACAACCACTAGCTAACAATACTTCTAATATTTTATTTGTTGTAGCTATTCCCCCGTGACTATTTATTTCAACGATATCTTCAGTAGTAAATGTTTTTGGTGATCTCATTATAGACACTAATACTTCATCAACTTTTTCATTTTGATAAGTAATAAATCCATAGTGAATAGTATGACTTGGAACTTGTTCTAAGTTTTTACCTAAAAAAACACTATTAACTATTTTAATAGCTTCGGCTCCACTACATCTAATAATACTTATCGCCCCATTACCAAGGGCTGTTGATACAGCACATATTGTTGAATCCATAATTTCTGTCGAGTAGACGAGCTCGACACTCCTTTCACTTTATTAGTGAGAGGAAATCTATCGCCCCTCACGAAAGCCGTACATGCATAAGGCTCTTCATATAATCTAAATCAAGAAATACTGTAAAACTATATATTTAGCACCGAACTGGTGCTCCCTTTCGCTATGTATTATAGCACAAAATTATTTCCTGGGAAATAAAAAGGAATTATTCATTCCTTGGTTTGACAATTATATGTCTGTTTGGTTCTTCCCCTTCACTTTCAGTCTTTATTCCTTTAAAATTATTTAAAATATTATGTACTATTCTTCTTTCATAAGAATTCATATCTTCCATAACAACTGGAGTTTTAGTTTCTTTAACTTCTCTAGCAATATTTTTTGCTAATCGTTCAAGATGTGATATTTGTTTATCTTTATAATTTTCAACATCCAAATTAATATAAGGAAACATACCTAAGTGATTATAAATAGTTTGCTTGGCAAGTAATGTTAAAGCAGATAATGTCTGTCCATTTTTTCCAATCAAAATTCCATTATTATCTGAAAACATTTTTATAGTTATCTGTTTATTACGAATTTTTGTTTCAAAAGTAGTATTAATTCCCATATCTTTTAATAAATCACTTAAAAACTCTTTTAAGTATTTTTCGATATCAGATAATTTTATTAATTTTAATTTATAGCTAAGACTTTTAAATAATCCTGATTTATGTTCTTCATATTTAAATAATATATCTTCTTCAGTTAAATTCAAATCTAATAATGCTTTTTCTAAAATAATTTTTTTATCTTTTCCTTCATATATAAATAATTCCATAATCTACTCCTTTAAATTTTTTTTCATTATTATATTTTGTACTACACCAAATCCACTAGTTACTACCCAGTAAAGCGCAATAGCTGATGGCAAACTGAACGAAGCAATTGATATAAAAATTAACATAAAATTAGTCATAAACTTCATTTGTTTTTCTTGTTCTGGGCTTCCTATTGATAAAGCATTAAATTTAAATGATAAATATGTAGTAAATATAATTAAGAAAACTAATAATAAATACCAATAATTGCCACTACTTATTCCAGTAAATGGTGTTGTTCCTAATTGAAATTTCCATAGTGTTGATTCAAATATAGCCGGCACACGCGTTATTGCCTCTAAAAAAGCTAAAAATATTGGTAATTGAAGAAATGACTGCAGACATCCACCTATCGGACTCACATTATATTTTTTATATATTAACATCATTTCTTGGCTTTTTTGCATCATTGCATCTGATTCGGTTTTATTCTTGTATTTTTCTTCTAACTTTTTTATCTCTGGATTTGCTTTTTTCATATTTTCTGATTGTTTTAAAGTTTTAATAGTTAAAGGCATAATTACAATTCTAATTAAGATACCAACCGCCATTACAGCTAAACCATAACTTTTTAAAAATAAACCAACTTTTATTATATACCATGCAAGAGGTATAATAAATATTTGAGTCCAAAGACCAGTATAACTTTCTGGATTATATATTTTTAAATCTTGACATTTTGGTAAATCTTCAACTTTAATTTCTAATGTTTTTTCATACTTCTCATAAATTTTTAAAATATCAGAATTTTCTGGTTGACATAATATATTTTTGGGTAAACCTTGTCCTGTTTCTTCATTACTAATTCTCTTATTGTTTTCATCACTTAAATAAGTAGTACAACCTGTTAACCCAAATAATATTAAAACAGAAAGTATTAATATTTTTTTTATTTTTTTATTTTTTTTCATTTTTGCATCCCTATTTTAATTAAATTAATTAAACTTTCTTTCATTTCTTGATAAGACAAACCTACACATGATTTCCTAACTATTATAATATAATCTAAATCTTTTTGAAATAGATTTTGCGAATCTTTTATAATTTCTTTTGTGCGTCGTTTAAGTAAGTTGCGAGTAACAGCATTTCCGAGGCTTGTTCCAACAGCGATTCCAAATCTATTTTCAAGCTGTACCTTTTTAGAAAAGTGAAGAACAAAAAAAGAATTTTTAATATATTTTGTAGTTTTAATAAATTTATCAAACTCTTGTTTATTTTTTATTCTCTTTGATTTTTTCATTATTAACTAACATTCCTTTCTTTGTCCTTTCAGTGATGGAAAGGAATAAATTGATTTAAAAAATTTTATTATCTTCTTTGAAAAATATCAAAAAACCACAAAATAGAGTGGTTTATTTTGAAAGAACTTTACGTCCTTTTTTTCTACGCAACTTTAATATTTTTGTTTTCTTACGAGCAAAAAAACCTTGTTTTTTATTTTTTTTACGATTATTTCTTTGAAATGTTCTTTTCATTTTTTGCACCTCCACATCTGCTTTAGCGTTTTTATTATATTACATCATTATAATTAAGTCAACCCACGTTATTAAAGGTATTTTTAACTTTTTTTATGGAAATTGTTAACATCTTTTTTTATTGTTAATTTAATTTTGTGGAAATTGTTAAAAACTGAATATTTATCCAGTATTATATGAGTTATTATGTTGATAACTATGTTAATAACTTGTTAGAAACATAAAAAATAATAATGAGGGCTTTCTTTTTTAACAAAAAAGCTTTACAATTAGGTTAGTTAGGAAAATAATTGCAAAGCGGGGTGGTTAAATGAATAATAATGAAGTTTTATGGAATAATTTTTTAGAGGTTTTAAAAACTAAGATTTCTTCTGTTTCTTTTGATACTTGGTTTAAAGATACTAAACTAATAAAAAAAGAAAATAGTAAGTTGTTAATTCAAGTTCCGATGACTTTCCATAAAAGTTTTTTAAATGACACTTATTATGATTTAATTGATGAAATTATTACAAATATTACTGGAAATAGTTTTGATTTAGAATTTATTGTTGAAGACCAAAGCACAGAAGATGAAGATGAAAAAATAGATATAAATATTATTTATAATCATATAAATTCTAATTTAAATCCTAAATATACATTTGCAAATTTTGTAATAGGAGAGAGTAATCGTTTTGCTCAAACTGCAGCTGTGGCTGTTGCTGAACAACCAGGAAAAATATATAATCCATTATTTATTCATGGGAAAAGTGGACTTGGTAAAACCCATTTAATGCACGCTATAGGAAATTATGTTACAGAAAATAGTGAAAAAAAAGTTTTATATGTAACTAGTGAAGAATTTATATCTGATTTTATAGGAATTAATAAAAAACAAGGTAATAATTATGATATAGTTGACCATTTTAAAAAAAAGTATAGAAATATTGATATATTATTAATAGATGATATTCAATTTTTAGGAGGTGCTGAAAAAACCCAACATGAATTTTTTCATACTTTTAATACATTATATGATTCTAATAAACAAATTATAATTAGTTCTGATCGTTCACCAGATGATTTAAAATTACTTGAAGATAGACTTAGAACCCGGTTTAGATGGGGATTGACAGTAGATATTTATCCACCAAATTTTGAATTAAGATGTAAAATTCTTAAAGATAAAATGACAGGTCATGAAGTTGCAAGTCTTATAAAAGAAGAAGTTATTGAATATATTGCTACTAATTGTGAAAATGATGTTCGACATTTAGAAGGGGCAATTACAAGATTATATGCATATTCAGCTATTATGAACCCAAAAGAAATAAATTTAGATTTTGCTATTGAAGCTTTAAAAGATTATATAGGTAAATCAATATATATTAATAATAATATAACTAAAATTCAAAAAGCTGTTGCTGATTATTATAAAATAACTATCGAAGATTTAAAAAGTAAAAAAAGAACTACTAATATAAGTTATCCAAGACATATTGCTATATACTTATGTAGGATGACAACTGAAGAAACTACCACAAAAATAGGATTAGAATTTGGAAATAGAGATCATTCGACAGTATTATATTCTTATGATAAAATTAATTATGAACTTAAAGATAATAATAAGTTAAAAATTATTTTAGAAGAGATTAAAAATAATATTGTTAATTAATGTTAATAATATATAATTTATTAACATTATAAAAACCCTTTTAAATAGGGAATAAAATAGAGATGTTAACAAAATTAACATTAATAATAATAATATATAAAAGAAAGAAGGAATAAATATGAAATTATTAATTGAAAAAGAAATATTATTAGAAAGTTTAACTAATGTAATGAGAGCTATATCTCCGAGAAATATAATACCAATTTTAAATGGAGTTAAATTTGATTTAGAAAAAGAAGGATTATATATAACTGCAAGTGATAGTGATATTACTATAAAAACTTTTATAGAGAAAAAAAAGATAAAAAATATAAATAAAACCGGTAGTATTATAATTCAAAGTAAATATTTACTTGATATAATAAGAAAAATGCCTAATACTGACATAAATATAGAAGTAGTAGATGGATTAAAAATAATTATTAATACTGAAAATATTATTTACAATTTAAACTGTTTAAATACAGAGGATTATCCTTCAATTGAACTAGAGGAAATTAAGAATCCAATAATAATATCAAGTAAAAATTTAAAGAAGATTATTAATCAAACTTTATTTGCAGTTTCTACACAAGAATCAAGACCCTTACTAACTGGTTTAAATTTAAAAATTAATAACAATATTTTAGAATGTACTGCCACTGACTCATATCGTCTTGCTAAAAAAACATTAATATTAGATAAAAATTATGAGAATTATGATTTAGTAATACCAGGTCGTAACATTAGTGAATTAGATAAATTATTATCAATTGAAAATAATGTTGAAATTCACCCATTTACTAACAAAATATTATTTAAATATAATAATTATTTATTCCAATCAAATTTATTAAGTGGAACTTATCCTAATACAGAAAATTTAATACCAACCAATTTTGAAATAATTTCAACTACTTCATTAAATGATTTTTATCACGCTATTGATCGTGTAGCCCTTCTAACTCAAAATAAAGATAAAAATACTATTAAAATAGAAACTGCTGATACAACTATTTTAATTACTTCAAATGCCAGTGAAATAGGTAAAGTTGAAGAAACGGTTATTATAAATAAAAATAGTTCTGATAATTTATCAATTTCCTTTTGCTCAAAATATATGTTAGAAGCATTAAGAGCTTTTGATGAAAAAGAATTATTAATATTATTAAATACAGATTCTAGCCCAATTGTATTAAAATCAATAACAGATGAATCTTTGATTCAGTTAATTTTACCAATTAAAACCTATTAAAAATAAAGAAATTTATTTTTTTTTATTTTTTCTTCAACATTCGTTAATTATCAACAAAATTTGCTAAACAATAATGTTATAAGGGAAACTGGTTAGGGGGTGATTTGATGCAAGATTATGAAATAAACGAAAAAACTCTTGCTATTTTACCATTTAGTAATAACAAATCAATTATTTATGAGGATAAAGATTGTTATGTTTTAGAAAAATCAGTAAATAAAATAATGGATGCAAGTTGTCGTTATTATGGAAGTTCAATTGAAGGAAGACAAAAAGGTACAGCAAATTTAACTGGTATAACTTATAAAGCACCAATAATTGTTTCAGAAGAGAATAATGTTATTTTTTTTCCAACTACATCACCAAGACTTAAAGAATGTTCTTGGATTAGTTTAAATAATATTAATAAAATTCATGTAAAAAATGATAAAATAATATTAGAATTTTTAAACAAAGAAAAGTTAGAATTATTAATATCAGAAAATATAATTAAAAATCAAATTTTAAAAGCATCTTTATTAGAATCAACAATCCGAAAAAGAAATAAAATTTAACGAACTTTCCTTTCAAATAGCAATATTTTATGTTACAATTTAAATAGGTATATGTGTACTAGTATACCTATTTTATTATTATTTTAGCTTAGAAGAGGGTAATAAATGCAAG
>JAQVNR010000062.1 GCA_028703035.1 Bacilli bacterium
GATTGAGATTATTAGGGTTAGTAGCATAAATTAATAAGAAAACCGTAGGGATTACGGGGTTAGCCTGTTGATACTTTAGACATTAGTCTAATTGAGCAGGAAGCACCCACCTCTTAGCGAGCGAAGGTGGTGTGTAGTTCACATATAAAGTAAAATATATAGGTAGTATATTTTTTTACTACCTATATAAATTAAAAAATGAAAGGTTTGGTATTTAGATATATGGCAAGAGCAAGAATTGGAAGTAATGTAGAAAAGGGTTTGAAGTTTTTTTGTTATGGGAAGCACGGTACACGTAAAAGTAATTGTGTAGCAGATTTTGCAAAAATGAATAAAGATGGAAAGCCTTTACGAGTTTTATACATTGATTGTGAAACTGGAAGTATTGATGGCTTTGGGTTAGATCGGCTTGAAAGTGAAGGGGTAGACCTTAGAAATATTTATATTGTTTATACGTCTGCACTTTCTGAAATTAGATATTATTGTGATAAAATTGTTAATGATGAACCATTATATCACTTAGACGAAGACGGGATTGAAACAGAGGAAATTGTATTAGACGCAGATGGAAAACAATTTATTGCGGACGCTATTATAATTGATGGTATTACTGTTGTCGCAGATAATGTTTCAGATGCAGCTATCAATCTTTCAGAAAAAAGAGCAGCTATTAGAGCAGAGATTCAAGGTAAAACATCAGATGAAAAAGAAGTAATGGTAGGTACTGCTGGTCTTGAGTTTAAAGATTTTAATAAAATTAAATCAAACGGCAAATCACTTGTGAGAAATTTAATTACAAATACAGATAAATATGTAGCTATTACTGGCCGAGCCAAAGATAAGAAAGAAATGATTAAAAATGCTAAAGGAGAAATGGTACTTACATATATGGGGTATGAAGTACCAGAAGCATGGGACTTTATTCAATATGAAGTATATACTGTAATTCACAACATGGTGAACGCCGATGGTGAAGTTTATGCTGTAATTGAACAAAAAGATAGAACTGGGAAATATAAACAAAATGAAATTGTTGAAAATCCATCAGTATTACTATGGCAAGATGTAGTTGATAGTAATAAAAATAGAGGTAAAAATGTTGGCATGTCGCAAGGTAGTGTTAATGATACAGTTAGGAAAAATGAGGAATCATATAAAGAAATTGCGGGCTACAATGATAATTCATCTAAAAATACAAATCCTAATTCTTCATCAACAACTGATTCTCAAAATGTTTCTGTAGAATCATTAATAAATACTCTTAATAAAGTAAAGGAATCAATGCCTCCTACCAAACGTAAAGCAATGAAACCAATGTTAGAAAAAGAAGGTTTGCCAATTAAATTTACTCCAGATTTATCAATTGAAACACTTCAAAAGATATATGATATTATGACTAAGAATTAACTATAAATAATAAAATGAGGAATGGTTAGAAAAAATCATTCCTCATTTTAAACGGAGGTAATAATGAAAGAAATATTAAGGAAATGTTATGTTTGTGATAAACCAAGAACTAAAACTATTAAATTAGAAACAGATAAATTTATATTCTATAATAATTCTTATTTTCATTATGATTGCTTTATCAAATTACAAATGAAAAAGAAAAAAAATGGCGTAGAACTTACATATGACCAAGCAAAAGATTTAGCTGATAAAATGGTTATAAAAACTTCACAATCAGAAGTTATAAATAGCTTAATAGATAGAGATAGACTTACATATTGGATATATGAAAATTATAATTTAACTGTTTTACCAGTATTGTTTTTTCAAAAAATTAAACAAATTAATGACGGAACATTTAGTACTCGTGTGAATACTCCTATATCTTACTATGACTTGTTACAAATGTTTAAGAAAATGAAAACTTATCTTGATAAAGTTAATAATAATAATGAAAGAAAAGGTAAAAAAATTGATTCAGTTGGTAGAATTAACTATGATCTTGCAATTGTTATTAATAATTATGATGATTATTTAAAATGGAAACAGAAACAGAAAGCAGAAGAAATAGAGAATACAGAAACTAAAAATGATATCATTTCTAAGAATAATATAAACATAAATACTATTACATCTTTACAAAGAAAAAATAATCAAAAAGAAAGTGAAGAAATAAATATTGCAGATATTTTAGATGAAGTTTTTTAAAAAGAGAGTTGGTGTTATCTGATTGTCAGAAATAAAAAATCATAATATCCAAGCAGAAACGCTTTTAGTGGGTAGTTTGTATAAAAAACCAGATATTTATGTTGAATATGGACATATAATGCGTCCTAAATATGATTTCTATGATAGTTCTTGTAAATTTTTCTATGATAGTTTTGAGATGATGTACACAACTTTTTCTCAAGAATTTACTGAGAATAATATTAATATATATATGTCTCAAGACAAGAAAAGAAATGCCGAATATAAAGAGTATGGTGGTTATAAAACAATAGAAAAAACAAAAGAACTTTCAAATATTGATGATTTTAAAAATTATTTCAATATAGTTAAAAAATTCTCTCTAATACGTGAATACGAACGAAATAGTTATCCCATTCAAAAAATCCTTGAACATAAAAACTTTGAAAAGTTTTCTGCAAATGATATTTATAAAATGATTAAAGCAAAAGCCGACACTATTAATACCGTCATTAGTGGTGGAGAAGAAAGTATTATTTTAGGGAAACAATCTGTAAAAAGAATTAAAGACTGGATTAAAAAACCAAGTTTCGGTATTACATTCCCTTGGAATTGTTGGAACATATTTTTTAGAGGTTTTCGTAAAGGTAAACTTATTGTAGAAGGTATGTTGTCTAATGAAGGTAAATCAAGAAAAATGGTTGCACTTGCTACACATATATCCTTAGTAGAGAAAAAAGCTGTACTTATTATGACTAATGAAATGTCAGAAGAAGATATTGAAGCATGTAAAATAGTAACAGTTATTAATGATCCAATACATAAATTACATTTTAATTTTGATTTAAATAAAACTGAGGAAGAAATTGTACTTGGAAGATATAGAAATGATATAAATGGTCAATTTATAATTAGAGAAATAGACGAAAGTGGAGATCCTGTATTAACTGATGATGAATTTGAAAAAAAACTATATAATGAATCAACAGAATATAGAAACACTTTAATAGTCGCAGAATGGATTGAGAATAATACTAAAATATATTTTAAAGAAATGAGAGAATATGCTGATTATGATTTAGAAATGGAAATAAGAAAGCACGTTCTATCCAAGAATGTAGAATACGTAATGTACGATACTTTAAAGGGGTATAGAACTGATGGTTGGGAAACAATTAAACAAACAGCAACAAGATTAGAAGAATTAGCAAAAGAATTAATGATAGGTATATATGCTAATTTCCAACTTACTGATGATTCCGTATACATAGAAGTTTTTGATTTAAATAGTATGAATCTAGCAAACTGTAAACAAATATTTCACGTATTAGACTATCTTGTTTTAGGTAAAAGGTTGTTTCGGGATGATTATGACAAATATTCTATAATTGATGATTGGGGTGGAGAAATACCTTTAGATATTACTAAAACATATTATGGTCATAGATTCGCAAAAAGTAGAACTGGTGGGAAAGGGAAAGTTACAGTATGTGAAGTTGATTTAGATAGAAACATTTGGACTGAAGTTGGATTATTAATAAAGAAGGGAAATAGGAATAGTGATTCAAAACCAAAACAAAGATTAGGGGCTTAAAGCACTATGGAGGTAAGAGAATTATTCAAAAAGATTATCAAAAATAATGATATAGAAAAGATATTACAAAGTTTAGGTATGCACCACATTGAAGAAAAAGATGAATATTTCACTTGTGGTTTCCCAGACGGAGATAATACTAAAAGCACTATAATTTATAAAGATAATCTTTGGGTAAATGCTTATACTAGAGACATTTCAGATAAATATGGCTATACAAATATAATATCACTTGTATCTTTTATAAAACAATTATATTTTTCAAATAGTATAAAATGGATCTGTGATCTTTGTTCATATAATTATTATGCTGAACCTAAAAGTAAAACAGGAATGATAAAATTTCTTGATTATATTTATGAACAAAAAAATGGCAAAAATGAAAATAATGAAGATGAAGTTGTAAATTTAAAACCAATTGATGAAAATTTGCTTAAATATTATGGAACTTATAGTAATGAATTATTCTTAAAAGATAATATAGACATACAAACGCAAATAGATTTTGGGCTAGGGTATGACTTAGAGACACATTCTATTACTATTCCAATCAGAGATGAATTGAATACTTTAGTCGGAGTCAAAGCAAGACTTTATAAAACGTTGGAGGAGTTAGAAGAGTGGGAAAGTAAATATTTTTATTTAATTCCTTGTGCTAAATCTAAAATATTATTTGGATTAAATAAAACTATGCCTTACATACGAAGAGAAGGTTTTGTTTACATTACAGAAGCAGAAAAGGGAGTTTTGCAATTATGGTCATATGGTATAAGAAATGCTGTTAGTATTGGTTCGCATACAATATCAAAATATCAAGCGAAAAAATTGACACATTTAGGTGTAGATATTATTTTGGCATATGATAAAGATGTTATGTTTAAAGATGAAAAATTTAATAAAGAGTTATATGATAAAGAATGTAATAAGTTTTTAGAAAATCAGATAATTTATTGTTTAGTTGATGAGGATGGAATACTTAATGAAAAAGAATCCCCCACCGATAATGAAACAAAATTTAGAAAATTATTTGAAAATAAAAGAATATTGAGAGGGATTAAATAATAGATGAAATATAAAATTATAGGAAGAAATAATTATAATGCTGACAATTTATTATACGAAATACTTTATAATAGAGAAGTAGAAGATATAGAAAAATTTTTAAATATTGACGAAAGTATAGTTACAAATCCTTTAAGTTTTAAAAATATGGATATTGCAGTAAAATGTTTATTAAAACACCTAGAAGAAGAATCTAATATATTAATTATACCAGATACAGATGTTGATGGACTTACAGCTTCTACATTACTCTATAATTACATAAAAGAAATATATCCAAATGCTAATTTATTCTTTCAAAACCATATTAAAAAAACGCATGGTATTATGTTAGATGACTTAAAAGATATATTACCAACAATTCAATTATTAATTCTTCCTGACGCTTCAAGCGAACAATTTAAAGAACATAAAATAATAAAAGATATGGGTATTGATATTATTGTTTTAGACCATCATAGTGTTAAAGGTTATAGTAAAAATGCAATTGTTGTAAATAATCAGTTATCTAAAATTTCTACCAATTTATCAGGGGTAGGAATGACATATAAATTTTGCAAAGCATTAGATGAAGAATTATGGGAAGATAAAGCTGATAAATATCTTGATTTAGTAGCAGTTGGGTTACTGGCAGATTACATGGACACAAAAGATTTAGAAGTACAATATTATATTCGAAAAGGTTTAAGTAATATAAAAAGTCCAGCATTAAAAGCACTAATTGAAGCACAAGATTTTTCATTAAAAGGAGAAATAAATCCAATTGCTATTGCTTTTTATATTGCACCTCTTATTAATTCAGTTTATAGATTAGGGAAGATTGAAGATAAAGATTTGATGTTTAAATCATTTTCGAATATTGATAGTGATAAAACATACATATATAAACCTACTAGAGGTAGTCGAAAAGGACAAGAAATTGAAGAAACTATCTATCAAAAATCTGCAAGAATGTGTGTTAGCCACAATAATAAAAGAAAAAGGTTGTCAGAAAAGTTAATTAAACCAATTGAAGATCAAATTAACTTAGATAATAAAATTATATGTGTTAAAGTTGATAAAGAAGAATCTGAAGGAATGTCTGGTTTATTAGCAAATGCTTTATTAGGGAAATTTAATAAACCATCTATTGTCTATTCAATAAATAGCAAAAATGAAATTAAAGGAAGTATGAGAGCTAATACTGGAGATTTTAAAGACAAATTGCAAAAAACAGGATTATTTGTTTTTGTTGCAGGACATCAAGACGCAGCGGGATTACAAATTAAGGAACACTGCTTAGAAGATATTGATGAAAAACTTAATGAATTTTTTAAAGATGAAACTTTTGAAAAAATTCATTATATAGATTTTAAAATACCATTTGAAGAAATATCATTTGAATTTATTAAAGATATTTGTGACTTAAAATATATGTATAGTACAAATATTAAAGAACCATTGATATATGTAGAAAATGTAAAAGTGCAAACAAAAGATATTAAACTAATAGGTAAAAAAAAGAATACCATAAAAATAGAGACAGATGAAGTTGATTTTATTAAGTTTAGAAGTAGTGAAGAAGTTTATAATGATATGGTAGATTGGAAAGATGAAGTAGTATTAAATATTGTTGGTAGAGCAAGTATTAATGAATATAATGGTAAATTAACTGGACAGATTTTTGTTGATGAATGGGAAGTTTTAGAAAATGACAATTAATATATTTAGGATGTGATTACTTGACAAGACCAAATTATAGAACAGAATTACATACACATAGTTACTATTCCCTTTTAGATGGTTTACCAAGTCCAACAGAAATTATTAAAAATGCAGTCAGTAAGGGTATGAAAAGTATAGCCCTTACTGATCACGGATTTTTAGGAGGCATGGCTGAATTTTTTTTACAGGCCAAAAAGAACAACATTAAACCAATTTATGGGATCGAGTTTTATGAAACGTCTAATGTTTTAAGTAAAGATAAAGATAATAGATATTATCATTTACTTATATTATGTAAAAATAATAATGGGATGAGAGAATTAAATAAAGTAGTAAAAAGGTCTACTCAAGAAGAAAATTTCTATTATAAACCACGTATTGAAATTGATTGGTTAAAACCATTTGCTGACGATATAGTGGTTAGTACAGCATGTTTAAATGGGAGAATAAATAAAATAGATAGAAAGGAAAAAATTGAATTTGTAAATTATATGAAGTCTATATTTAAAAATTTTTATATAGAACTTCAGAGTCATGAAACGGAAGATCAGATTGCTTGTAATAAAGAATTATTAGAAGTATCGAAGCTAACTAATACTCCTATTGTTATTACTTGTGATGCTCATATGCTC
>JAQVNR010000011.1 GCA_028703035.1 Bacilli bacterium
TTATGACGAGTACTTTAACTCTAAAAGAAGAACGTTAACCAATCACCTCAATCATAATAAAAAGAAGTGTAATTTTCAATTACTTTCAGTAATTTACTTATTACACTTTTATAGTACCAAAAAGAAGCAAATAGGTATTATGTAAGTGTTTTAGTAGATGATAAATCACCTATTAAAGAAATAGAAAGTAATTATGCTGTAGGTATAGATTTAGGAATAACTAATCTTCTTACTACCAGTCAAGGCGAAGTATATCAAACAGAAGATTATATAAAAAAATATGGAAAAAAATTAAAACATGAACAAAGAAATTTATTAAGAAAATTAAAAGGTAGTAATAATTATCTGAAAAATAAATATAAAATTCAAAGAATACATCAAAAAATACGAAACTCCAGAAAATATTTATTACATGAAATCAGTAAAAAACTAACTGAAGAAAATAAAGTTATAGCTGTAGAAAACTTAGATATTAAAAAAATGATTAAGGAAAAAATCATATCAAAAGAGATAACAAATGCTTCCTGGGGCGAGTTAATAAGACAACTAGAATATAAATCCAAACTTAAAAAAGTCCGGCTCGTGAAAGAAAATAGATATTATGCCAGTAGCCAAATATGTAATAAGTGCGGTTATAAAAATGAAAAACTAAAGGATTTAAGTATAAGAGAATATATATGCCCTAAATGTAATGAAGAACATAATAGAGATATGAATGCAGCAATAAATATAATGAGAAAAGGAATGAAAACAATACTACGGCAGCGACTGTCGCCTAATAGTGCCTGTGGAGGATATAGATTATGAACCCTGTGAAACAGGAAAAAAAAGACCGTGAGATCTTTTAAGTTAAATTTAAGTATACTTTAATTTAATTTTGTTCATGCATATAATTTTTATGAGTTCATACTATTTACAGGAGGATATATGGATAAAATGATTGATGTACCAGCATTTTCACATGTAGTAAAAATTAATGATCGAAAAAATATTGTTATAAGTGGAATAAAAAAGATAATTAGTTTTGATGACCGTGAGTTTTACTTAGAATCAACTATGGGAACCATAATTATTAAGGGTAGCGATTTAGAAATGATAAAACTTGATACTGTAGAAGGCAATGTCTCTATTAAAGGAAAAATTGACAACTTTACTTATACCGATATTGCTAATAAAGAAAGCTCAATAATTAGTAAACTTTTTAAATGAATCAAGTTATTTATTTGCTTATCTCCTTTAGTTATGGATTTATTTCAGGTTTACTCTACAACTTACTAAATAGTGTATTTAAAAAATATAATTACATTTATTATTTAATAATTCTTGTATATTTTATGCTTATAACTACTATATATATATTCTTGTTTTTCTTGATAAATAATGCTGAAATTCATTTATATTTAAAAATAGTTTTGATAACTGGCTTTCTAACTTCCTTTAAAGCGTCAATTTTTTGTAAAACAAGAGTTTTTTATAGTAAAAAATAAACAAATATTAATGATAAGTGTTATAATTCCCATACGGGAGTGTGAAACAAATGAGCAAAATATCTAAAAAAGATAAACGAAGATTTTTGTTTTGGTCATTGCTTATCTTAATTATAGTTTCATATTTAGGAGTGTTCACATATAATTATTGGTCAAAAATCTTAGCTAATTATCAAGAGCGAGAGATTTTAGAAAAAGATTATGAAAACTTATTGTCAACAGAAAAAAAACTTTCAAGTGAAGCAACAAAATTACTAGATCCCGAGTATGTGGCTAAGTTCGCTAGAGAAAAATATATGTATACTAAAGATGGAGAAAAAATAATCAGAATTCCAGAATAATTGAAATTTTACCTAGTTTGTGATAAACTTTATTTATGGGGTCGTCATTGGTTTCGACAGAGTATTAAAAATATTATTTGCAAGTGGTTGCTAAACCTAAATAGCACCAAATTTAAAATAACTGACAAAGTGAATTTTAACCCAGCTTTATCATACGCCTAACCGCGTAAAAGCGCTGTTATCTAACTAGACTCACAAAGTAAGATGATGGTTCATAATAGTGAGTTATATTTATAAATTGCTTTAGTTTATAAATGAAAATTCAAAAGCTTAGCTAATGTTTTTTTGATAGTTTTCAAGATATTAGTGAAAAACCAATCTATCTAAACTTGTAGATGATAATATGTTTATATTTTGGACAGCAGTTCAAATCTGCTCGACTCCACCATAATGAAAATAAGATTAACTTTTTTTGTATTTCTAGGAGAAGTTTGTTTAATAATAAATATAAATAAAATGTAAAAAAGTAGTATAATTTCATCAAATAGTTATCATTGTATATATTATTGTAGGGTGATAATAAATGGAAAATAAATTGAGGAGGCTTTTTATGGATGGAAGAATGGATGCTTTAGCAGTCATATTTGGGAACTTTAAATTAGATAATATAAAAACTGAAACATTAAAAATTCAAAATCTATTTAAAGAATATGAATTTTTTTGTACGTTGAATCAAAATATTGTTGGACAACCGGGAATTGTAGTTCCCATGTTAGAATTCGTATCAAATAGTAAAAACATTAATCTTAGATTATCAAGAGAAAGAATAGAAATAATTAAGCCTTTTTCTGTTAATGATAAGGGTGTGAAAACTGATTATGATGAGGTGGAATTTTTAGAATGTGTTAAAAATATTCAAAAAGAATTACTAGCTCATTACAAAGTGAATGGGAATAGGATTTCGTATGTAATAAATTCTGGGAAGACAAAAACAGAGAAAATTAATGAGGTCAAAGGAAGAGTTGTTAG
Source organism: Bacilli bacterium (assembly GCA_028703035.1). GTDB lineage: Bacteria > Bacillota_I > Bacilli_A > RF39 > UBA660 > DUUS01. The sequence continues at coordinate 2,798 of JAQVNR010000011.1, forward strand.
CGATTATTTTTATAAAAGTAATGAGTCTTTTGAATGGGGTTCTAGATCAGCAATAAAAGAACTATTTATTATTAAAGATAATGAAGAAGAAATAAATGTTATAACAAGTCTTAATTACAATTCTGATAGAATAAAAATTGCTATTGGCAATAGTGCTATAGATATATATGGATTAATGTATAATATAGATATAAATACTAGCCCAAATAATATGCAGACAAGAATTGATGCAAAATTTATTGATGAGTTTTATGAGCAAGCAAAAAAATTAGCAGATAAAATAGAGGAGACTTTTTAACATGGATTATAAAAGGGATGAATCTACAACTTATAACATTTCAAATAAGTTTTTAACTAATACGAATAGTTTTGATGTTTCTAGTCCTTTAGATGATAATTTTAAATTGTTAAATGAGGAATATCTTGAAAAGTTTTTAAATGTTATTAAAAGAGAAGAGTTAGAAGATGGGTTTTTATCTAATTCAGAATTATTGTATACGGAAATTGCTAAAAAGTATGGATTTGTTTTGGCGACAAACTTTATTAACAGTATTCATAAAATAGGTTTGCAAAATAATGATTTAAAAATTACCTTATCAATTTTAAAAATAATTTCAAATATAAAAAATGAAATAGAAATAGATAATTTTTCGATTATAACTCTATCATTGTTTAGTCATAAGAATATTGAAATTATTGATGGGGCAATATCTTGTTTTGAAAAATGGGGAAGAAAAAGTGATGCTGAATTACTAAAAAACTTTAATGTGCCAGATGTACCCTGGCTTAAAGAATATTTTGACAAAACTATATCGTATTTAGAGGGATTATAATGAGTTATTATGTTAGAAAAATAAATAGAGCAAAATGGAAAACTTCTGAAAAATTGAATGACAAGGAAGATGTTAATAAATTGGAAGCAGACTTTTTATCTAGTTGTTTGAAAGTACAACATGGTGAAATTTCACTATGGAAAATAAAAGATGAATCTGAAATAAATGATGTTGTTATTGCCATAGTGTCAGTTGGAGATTATGCTGATAAAGTAGATTTAATTCTGATTGATGAAAACGATTTGAATAATGTAGATATAACTCCAATTAATGCACCAGAGGGAAACACGAAAATAAGAGAACAACATTATAAATTATGTGACTTAAACTATGAAGCAATAGGGAAAGTTGCTAAAATAATATTTAATAAAATAGAAACTGATGTTACAAAATGTAAAAGAATTTCTGCCAGAGAAACTAAATCAATAATTATAAATGCAGTTTCAACTGGCGAGTTAACATTACTTCCTGATAGTAAATTATTGGAAAGCTGTTCATAAAAAATAGTATCGTAAAATTAAATGATGCTACTTTTGTTAATGAAACAATATTCTTCTTAACTCAAGGCAAAGAATCAAAATAGAAAAAGAACTACTCGAAAGGGCAAATATCGTAACTATTCTCGGAAATTATAAATTAATGCATGCGAAATGTAAATGCTAATATAAAAATGTAGGTAATAATGATAAGTGCACCAGTTGGGTGTTTAATATATAATGGTAAGTTCTAGCCAAACACCAGTATCTACAACAAGCGGAAGTCGATACAGTCCATTTTGTAGCAGACTAAATACTTATATCGATAAAGGCAAGGTAAAGTAGGTTTAGTCGGTTCTTAGAGTGTTAATGTTTAAATTAAGTTCTTCGCTACTTTGTGTGGGGAGGTAGAAAAAAACTATAAAAAATAATAAAATGGTATTGGTGATAAACAAGCTAAAATATGATTTTTTTTGGAGCAAAAAGCTTTTATAAATAAAAATAAAGATGGTTGGGACGAATTAATTAGAAGTGGCAAAAATTTTTCTAATACTTCATTGCCTGAATATGGTCCATTTATGGAAAATGAAGAAAAATTGCAATTATTTAAAGATATAAAAGGGAAGAGCATTTTGGAATTCGGATGTGCTTCATGCTTAGAATATCTTGCAACAAAAGGTGCTTCTGAATTATGGGGATTAGACTTTCACAGGAAAATAAACATTGCCTCTCAAAAGGAACTACTTAAAAATGCCAAGTTTATAGTGATATTCCAATGGATTATTTTGATTGTGTTTTATCTTTATATAGTATTGTTATAGTTCTAATCCTGTAGCATCATTAAAATTGGCAAGTTCTTACCTGAAAAATAATGGGCAGTTAATTGTGTGCTGGACACATCCGTTTTTTAACTGTATAGATATTGTTGATAACAAATTAATTATTGGTAGGTCTTATAATGATGAAAAGTGTGACATATTAACAAAGGGACCAGATAAAATAGAACTTGTCCAACAAAATTTAAAAATATCTACTTTAGTTAATGCAATAATTGAAAGCGGACTAGTTTTAGATAAAATTATTGAAGAAACACCAATTAAAGATAATAATATAGGAATTATCAAAGTAACTTTTGGGATAAAAGAAAAATATCAGCTAACCCAACAACTTTAATATTAGTTGCTAGTAAAAGGTAATTTCATTTGGTGTTTTATAATTAATATAAAACCACCACTAAAGACAAAGTAATTGTTTTTAACTCGTCAGCTCCACCAATACCACCTGCTTTTTTCAATATCTTAAGTAAAACAATTGATTATTTTCTTAATTGGCGATAAAATAGTATTTAAGGAGGTAAAAGAATGAATAAAAAATTAAAAGGATGGATATTTGGTGTTATAGTAATATTAATTTTAATGATCCCGATATTTTCTGATTATTATAAAAATAAAGATATTGAAATAATATCATATAATAATTATTTAGAACTAATGAATAGCCCAGATTTTGCTATAGTTTATTTTGGAGATTCTGATCAAGCAAATTATAATAATGTCAAGGAATCATTATTAACAGCTCGAAATGATTTTACAATTAATGTAAAAACTTTAAACAATAATTCACTATCTGATGAAGAAAAAACAGAATTAAGCGCATCATTTGAATATGACAATGGTTATATATTTATCAAAGATTATGAAGTTGTTTATACGCATGAAGGGGATCTTACAGACAATAAATTAGAAGTTTTAATAGACAAATATTTAAACAATATTATTCCAGAGGATGAAATATCTTATAAAGTAGCTAAAGATTATGCCGCATATAAAAAGATTATTGACGGAAAAAAAGTTATAATGACTGTTTTAGGGCGTGACACTTGTCCTGCTTGTAATTATTATAAACCAATTTATAACGATGTGGCTGGAGAAAATGAAATCAATATATATTATTTTGATTCTGATTCATATGATAAAACAGAGTATAACAAACTGCTTAATTCAGGATTAAAAATTCCTAAGGATTGTAATGAGTCTGGGAAAGATGTTGCATTATCAGAATTAAATGCTGTTCCATTAACTATTTTTACTAAAAAAGGTAAAGTTATAGATTGTATTAATGGAGTTGAAAGCAAAGAAGGCTTGATAGCAAAACTTAAAGATGTTGGAATGATTAAATAGAAGGAATGGGTAACATGAAAACTACATATCAATTAGTAAAAGAATTTAAAAATAATTATCCTTGGACAGTTACATGGTGGCGATTAAAAAAGCATGCTGAACTACTTGACAAATATTTACAACCTAATGAAAAGGTATTTTATGCCCTTGCTGGTCAAAACGATAATATTCCAAGTAGCTTTTTTAATACTGTAGTGGTAGCAGTTACCAACGAAAGATTAATAGTTGCTCAAAATCGTCTAATAGTAGGATATGATGTTTCCTTTGTCACACCAGATTTATATAACGATTTAAAAGTCGAGGCTGGTTTGTTATGGGGAACAGTTACTATAGATACTGTAAAAGAAATAGTCTACATATCCAAGCTCTCTAATAAGGCGTTACCAGAAATTCAAGAAAAGATTTCTACCTTTATGATTGAGGCTAAAAAGAAGTATCATAAAAAGCATGAAAACAACAAGAATTCTTAAAGAATTCTTTTTTTCTAAGGAGAATTATGAAAAAAATATATATGTTAATTTCTATTTTTATATTTGCTTTTATCTTTTATCTGCTTGTATTGTTCTTGCCTAAGAATTATACATCCACTTATATTATAAATAACTTTGAGGTTAGCGAAACTTATATAACTGATGAAAAGAAATATCAAATTATAATTAGTGAAAATAATTTAGAATATCCATTAATCTTTTTAGATAAATATAATAAATCTCGGAAAATAGTAGAAAATATTACCTCAATTATTAAAGAAGATGAAAAGTGTTTAACAATTGTAATAAATGATAAAAAATATCCAGTTTGTTACAAAAATGATATTTTAATAGACTTTCGTTTATTATCTAAGGAAATGCAAGAAAATTATCAAGAATTAATTAGTAGTAAAAATGATAATATCATCGATACATATCAAAATATTAAAATTTATAACTATAATAATAAAAAATTCTACATATGGAATTACAAGGGGTATGAATATTTAAATGAAAAAGAAAATACAACTATCAATTTATTTGATGAAGATAATTATCATAATTCTTTAGCTTATAAAAATGATAGATATATTTTAACTCCAAATTATGACCAAGAATATTACTTTAATTCGTTTTTAGTCATTGATAATAAAAACAAAGAATTATATAATTTTGATTTTGAAAACGAAATATCATATTCATCTTATTATTTAGGTGAAATTAAAAACGAAATATTTTTAGTTGATAAAAAAAATTATATGGAATATAAACTAAATATTAATAAAAATAAACTAAAAATTGTAGGAACTGAAAAAAAGAATGGCCTAATTTTTACAGATAAATGGGAAAACATTTCATTAAAAAAATTAGCTAACAAAGAATATACTTTTTTAAAAAAAGAAAAATATAATTACCAAGTTATAGATGAAAAATTATATTTATTAATTAAAAAAAATAGAATTCTAATATCAAATTATAAAATCAAAGATATAATATATATTAATAATCACGATGTATATTATTTAGTAAATGATGTACTTTATTTATTTAATCCTAATATCGGTGAAGTTAAATTGTTAGAAAGTAATGAATGGAATTTTAACTACGAAAACAAGATATTTATTTTTGATTAACACAATTACAGCTAGTGAATACTTTATATTAGGTGATGAAATGGATTATAAAACAATAAAACCAGTTGAATATTTTGATTATTATAATATAGAAAAAAATGATAGCTTGTTTACAATTGCTCAAAAGAAGAATGTAAATCCAAATTTACTTTCTCTTTTAAATGGACTTGATATAACTGACTATTTATATAAGGATCAAAAAATAATGATTCCTAAAGAAGGTTTTTCTTATTACATAACAAAAGAGGGTGACACTTTAGAGATATTAGTAAATATGTTTAACACTCATATTAATAATTTACTAAAATACAACCAAACAGTCTATTTAAAAGAAGGCCAATTAATTGTTAATAAAAAATAGCAAAATAAGAAATATCATATCTTATTTTTCTGTGATATAATTATTTGGAAAGGTTGATAGTGATGATATTAAAAAAACCCTATGCATTTTTAATTAGATATTTTAAATTAATCCACATTATTCTATCTATAATTATCATCATTATAATATCTCTTTTTAGAAATATAACTAGTTTTTTTTCTCAATATGTTAAAGGTTCAATAAGTGGAACTATTGATCTTTCTTCAACATATATAAATTCACACATATATATATTATTAATTTTAATAATAGGTTTTTCATTAGCAATGTTTTTACTTATGAAGAAAAAAGAAAAACCGACAATTTTATATATTACATTATTTATATACTATTTAATAATGTTAATTATGATTATTTTTGCAACAAGTATTTTAAAATCAATAGAAGTAGCTTCTTTAACTCAGCAAAGCTCTAGAGCATACCGAGATATATTTTATATAATTTCACTTCCTCAGTATTATTTTTTAATAATGAGTATTATTAGAGGAATTGGGTTTGATGTTAAAAAATTTAACTTTACTAAAGATTTACAAGAATTAGAAATAAGAAGTGAAGATAATGAAGAGTTTGAATTTGTTCTGGGGACAGATACTTTTAAATATAAACGAAAAATTAGACGAACTTTTCGAGAATTAAAATATTATATTTTAGAAAATAAGTTCATATTTACTATTATTATTTCAGTTGTTTTAATAATTATTTCAGTAATACTCATGATAAATTTTAATCTTTTTAATAGAACCTACAAAGTCGGAAGTTCTGGTAAGGTTGGAAATTTTAATTATAAATTAGTGTCGGCTTATGAAACAAAATATGATTATAAAGGTAATATAATTAGTTCAGGCAATAAATATTTAGTTCTCAACATGCTTATAACTAATATGTTAAGTATACCTCAAGAGCTTAATAATACCCATTTTTATTTAAAAGCAGGGGATTTATCGCTATATAATATGCCGTCATTAAGAAATTCTTTTATTGATATTGGAAAGACTTATATTGGTGATAATATTCCTGCATCAAGTACAAATAATTATCTTTTTATATTTGAAATAAGTGAAGAAATAGATATAAAAAATTATTATTTAAATATATTAAAAAACATTGAAACGAAAAAAGGAGAAACGATATATAACTATGTAAAATTTAAAATAAATCCACAAAGATACAACACTAATATTAATAAAGAAGAAATTAAAATTAATCAAACTATTTACTTTGGTACTACTTTTTTTAACAATTCAAATTTAAATATAATAAATGCCGAAATAAAAAGTAGTTATGAATATAAATATGAAATATGCAATGAAGAATGCACTGAGTATTATGACATTATAGCGCCAAGTAATCCAGCTGAAGATTCACTTTTAATCTTAGATTATAATTTAGAAATATCTGATAGTATAGGTATTAATGAAACTATTAAAAGTGATAAAGCATTTTTTGATAAGTTTTTAAAATTAGAATATAATTATAATAACAAAAACGTAATAAAAAATGTTAATGTTAAAATAAATAAAAATATAAAAAACAAAGTATTTATTGAAATACCTAAAACTGCTGAAAGATCCAATCTTTTGAATATTTCTTTAAATACCAGAGAAGGTAAATATTTTCTTTATTTACAAAAATAAATAATAATTGAAAAGATTATAAATCTTTGCTATAATCTTTTTAGCATGGGGCCTTAGCCAAGTGGTAAGGCAAGGGACTGCAACTCCCTCAGCACCGGTTCAAATCCGGTAGGCCCCTCCATTAAGCAAAAATGTCGAACTTTTCGACTTAAAGATAAGATTCAACTTATAACGAGTTGAATTTTTTTGTTGTAAAGAAGGAAATTTATGAAATTAGAAATAACAAAAAAAGAACTTGAATTTGATGAGGAGATAAAAAGAAAGGTTAATATTGTTTGTAGCTTCTGTCATAAAAAAGCAAAATACATCAATGGTAGTATTAGAACAATAAATAAAACCAATCTTGCTTACGTTGAACCTCATCGAATTTATATTGATTCATTGGTGTTCCTCGTATTTAATAATAGTGAATCAATATTCCTTTCCATCACTGAAAGGACAAAGAAAGGATTGGTGATATAAATGACTTACGAGGAAGAGTCTAAAACATTTTATAAGAAAATGATTAAAAGAAGGTTCATCTATGAATTATTGTTTTATAGACAATATTTTGAAAACGAAGAAGAAACTTTAATGCAAATTTTTAAATCATGTTTAGACAATTGGGTGTTAGATGACAATGAAATTAAAGAAATAATAACTAATGTTAAAAATGAAATGAAGAAAGAATAAAAATTAGAAATTATTAGTGATGAGCCTTTGAAATTTAAAGAATTATGTGGAATATACACCAATCCCTGTGATTTTTAAGTGAATATCTACAAGCATTGACTTATATTTTAATTTAATATAATATATATAGCAACTGTTAGGGGGAATATTAATGAAAATAGCAGTAAGTAATAGAGATTTTAAGGAATCGGGTTGTGTAAATTGTGGCTGTGATTTTGCCTATAATCATAGCGGAGCTAGTGGCGGTGGTGTTGTACCAGTTAAATGTGGAGAATGCGATATTGAATTTGTTATTTTAGCAGATGGTTTAAATGTTTCAAGAATGGGATTTGGGACTGGAAAGAAAGATGCTGAGGGTAAAGACATATTTGCATATCCAATACTACTACAAGCACATCCAAGAAAAGGCATTCCAAGTCATGAGTTTGTAAGACCAGACATAAGACCAGAAAATGGTATAGGAGAATTTTGTAAGCCAAGAATCGTTGGTTATGATTTGGCTTGTTTTGTAAAAAGCAAGGAAGCAGGAGCAAGAATAGTTAATATGTTTGACACTATCAATGCAGCTGAAGAAAATAAGAATAATTTTTCTTGTTGGTTAGATTACAGACCAAATGAGCCATTATGGATACAAGTAAAAATTGATTATAATTCTGTTGGGGAGCATAATGCAAGTGCTTTAGCACAATTAATTGGTCAAGATGGAATAATAACTGTTGAAAAAATAGTACAAGCAAGAGATATTGTTTGGAATTTTGAAAATATGTGGAATTTTATTACATCAAACAAAATTGGGAGTAGTGTTGATTTAGGCTTTATGCAGAAATTAGTTAAGTTCCCATATGAAGTAACTGATGAAGATAGAAAAGGTATGGAATATGTTTTAAAAACTAATAATAATCAATTAGCTATGTTTGAAATATATGGAATGTATTTACAAGTTCAAAAAGAATTAGCTGGACACAATGTTGATAGAGCAGCAGAAGTTGTTGAACATACAATGGCTAGTATTGATTCTAAATTATATAAAAATATTCAAGGACCACGTGAATATGCAGATCAAAGAGTGTTCCACGAATATTTATTTACTGATTTAGCAGAATTAATGAAATCATATCAAACACACGATAAAAAGCAAGATGGAAATATTAAAATAATTAAATAAAATATTTAATATAACAATGTGTGCATTGTTATGAGAGTTGAATATGATTTCAGCTCTTTTTTTTTGGTTTTAATATGCTAAATATAGAGTTTTTAGATGTGCAAAAAGATTTTGACTTTTTTATGCAGAAACAGTTTATTACGGGCTATTATAAACTTTCAATAAAAGACACGTCATTTCCAAAAGTTTTGGGAACGCACTTCTAAAACTTGACTTTGTCAAAAAAAGATATATAATATCTTTAATTAAACAGGAGGTTTTATTAAATGAAAAATATAATTGAAAGAATAGAACAAGCTACAGAGAAGTCAATAATGCCACTTATATATTTGGCACTTCATGATTCTTTAATCGCTGTTTCATGGAATAATCATGATATTAATAGAGGCGCAGAACCAATTGATGTTGAATTTCATCAAAGATTAAGAGAAGTATCAATGGCAAAGCTTTTATCTTTTGGAGTTAAAAGTGAACAATTACAATCTTGGTATGATGTTTTTGCAGCTCGTTTTGAAACATTTGGAATTTTTAGTAGACATATCATATCTCAAATAATTGATGGAACAATATCAGAGGCTAGGTTAAAAAAGTTATTTGCTAAAGATAGTGATATTTCTAATGATGAGATTTATAGGATTGCTGATGAATATTCTGACATGGACTGCGCTTTAGCAAGAGAGCTTGGATATGAAACATGCTCGCCATTATATTCGGCTGATGATCAACTAGTTATTAGAAAAACAAGAAGTTCACATTCTAAATAATATTGTCGCTTTATCATTTAAAATTTTATAATAGTTTGTTAAAATAGCAAACTTTTTATTTTGTTAAAATGAAATTTGACATGAAACTTGTAAAAACGTATAATTTAGTAGTAAGGTGGTTAGAATGAAAAAAAAGACATGTGCAGTTATATATAATCCAAATAGCGGGCATACTTTAAAACCAAGGTATATTAAAGAGTATAAAAAAATTTTAATTAAGTACGGTTATGAACCAAAAATAATTGGAACAGAGTATGCTGGGCATGCTAAGGAAATAGTAAGTCATCTAGATAGTGTAGATCTTGTTATATCAATGGGTGGGGATGGGACTTTTAACGAAGTCATGAGCGGTAACATCGAAAGAAAAAAACGTCTTGTGCTAGCCCACATTCCAGTTGGTACAACTAATGATATTGGAGTAATGTTTGGTTATGGCAAAGATATGAAACAAAATTTAAGAAATTTACTTAATGGTGTTGTTAAAGGTATGGATGTTTGCATGATAAATGGAAGACCTTTTGTATATGTAGCAGGTTTTGGTAAATTTTTAAATGTAGCTTATGAAACACCACGAGCTTTAAAGAAAAAATATGGAAAAATTGCTTATTTAATTGAAGGCTTTAAAGATTTTTTAAGACCAACTAAGCTATATAAAGTAACATATAAAGTTAATGGAATTGAAAAAACTGGCTATTATTCTTTTATGCTGATATCAAATGCTAACCGAATTGCGGGAATAAATAATTTTTATCGTGACATTAAACTTGATGATAATCAATTTGAAGTTTTGTTTTGTAATTTTAAAAGAAGAATTGATATATTAAGAACCTTTAGTGTCCTTCTAACTACTGATATTACTAAAGTTTCGGGCTTTGAGTTTTATCGAACAAACAAAATTGAAGTCGATTTTGAGGAATATCCTAAAAAAGTCTGGTGCGTAGATGGCGAAAAATTAGATCGTGCTGTTTTAAAATATTTAATAGAAAATGAGCAAAACATTAAAATTATGCTTCCTAAAAAAAATGTTGATAAAATATTTGTAAGTAAAAAAACTTTTTAATTAAAGTTTCTTTTTTTTGCTTGAAAGAGCGAGGCAAATTAATAGAGAAAGCAAACTAATTGTACCTCCGGCAACGATACCAGGTGAGCGATATTTTAGTTCTATTATATTTTCTCCAGCATTTGCATCAAATGCGAGTAAACAATTACCAATCTTAAATGTTTCAACTTTTTTATCATTAATTTTAACATGCCAACCTTTATCATAAGGAATAGATGTATAAATAGTTAAATCTTCATCTAAATTAACATTACCTGCAATATAACTTTCTTTAAATTCATCAATTATTATTTTATTTTTATTTAAGATATTATAAACTTTTTCATACTTCTCATGATTAATTGTATAAGCTTGAAAAGAATCTGTTTTGTAATTTAAATATCCAACATATATATTAAGTTCTTCTTCATCTGTTCTTGTATTAATAATATATTTTTCTTTAAAATCTTTATAACTAAAAATTTTAACTTCTTCACTAACTTCTTTATAATAATCGATACTTTCATTATTATAATATAAAATACCATCAACTATTATAAAGTCGATATCTGGGTCATTAATATAAAAGTACATATTATCCCCAGGATTCTTATAAGTGTATTTAACTAATGTTTTAACGCGGTCATAGAGTATGTTTTTATTACTAACCTCTAACTTAGATAGTATATGATCAACTAGAGATGCTTTTTCTAAAAATTCATCTTGGATTCTAAGTGGGTCATCGCCAGTGAAATTCCATAATTTAATATCGCTGTTTACACCAAACATTAAACCCACGTTATAATTGTTTTCAAAAACCAAGACATTATCTTTATTATATTTAAGAGAGTATCTATTGATATCCCATGTATCACCAATAAAGTATTTCATATTAAACATTAAATCATATATAGGTGTATTTTGTTTATAGTAATAACTATTAATTAAATTGCCTGGTATTCCTAAATAATTTTGAAGTATGGCCATATTTTCATAAGCCATTGAGCTAAACGTAGTTTGCCCATAGTAGTTATACCATGATGAATCGTTAAAAGTCATAAGCTCAGTTTTTTCAATACGATACATTTTTTCTTCTTCATTTCGATTAATATACTGTAGAGCTTTAGTAGTTGGAATATAATCCGAATAAAAATTATTAATATTTTGGTTTATGTTCCAATTATGATTAATTGTTATAACAAGCTCCACCATAATTGTTAAAATAAACAAAGCTCCGGCATATTTTTTGAGATATGGAAAATATTTTGCAATTAAAAAAATCATAAAAAACAAAGTTAAAATTATATAATTTAAAATTATCATCTCGACAGAAATGTTTTCATAATCTAAAAAATATAATAAGCTAATAAAAATTAAATTTAAGAAGTAAACTATACTTATATATTTGGTTTTGAGATGCATTAGATTAAATAATGAGTAGGCTGAGATGATTATTAAAATAAAAGAATATAGAAATGAATAGCGATAAGGCAAATCATTTGGAACGTGGAAAGCATGCCAAATAAAGTCAAGTGGAGCATAAAAGAAACTTAAAACTAAAAGCATAATCAACCCTAAATAAAAACATTTAATTTTAATTTTAATTTTTGGATTAATTAAAAAAAGCATAAGTAGAGGAATAGATAAAATTCCAACTGAAATATTTGCAACATTAGATATACCAGAAGAAAAAACTGTGCTCCCAACTCCAGAAAAATGATTAGCTAAAAACTCCCAAAAATTAAAAGCATAATACTGGCTAGTTGGCCATGCATCTGATGTTGCACTAATCTCATTCATTCCAAGAAAAAGAGGGAGTAACATTACTGCAGATAAGCCACCAGCAAGCAAAGATGATCCTGCAAAAACTAAACATTTTTTTAAAAAACATTTAATTTTAAAATCTTTAGTTAGCAAATAACCAATGAAATATAAAAAAGAAAAAATACAAATCATAAAACCAATAAAATAATTTGCAATAAGCATTATTGCTAGACTAATAATATAAAGTAAATATTTATTATCATTAATTATTTTTTCAATTCCTAAAACAATAATTGGTAAGAAAATCATTCCATCTAACCACATTATATTCCAGTAATATGCTGTGAAATAGGCACAAAAGCCATATGCCAGTGATAAAGGTATAAAATATAACTTATTTATATTGAATTTTTTATTTAAGAAATATATTAACGTAGTACTTGCAAAAACTGCTTTAATTCCGATAATTATTGAAAATGACATTAATAGATTATCTCGATTAAAAAGTAATATTATTAAATTAAATGGACTTGATAAATAATTTAAAAAGTTTTTAATAAAAGGAAGTCCCATCCCCATTGAAAAGGAGTATATTAAATTTGTTCCATTTTTAATTCGATCATAAAGCTCACCTAACATTGGACCATATTGATGATAGAAATCAATTGTTAATAAAGATTTACTACCAAATGGGGCTACATTTTGTAAATAATAAATTGCTGATATAATAAGTATTCCACAAATAAAAGTCAGAATAATATTTAAATTATTTTTAATAAAATATTTAAATTTAAAAAACATGTTTATCACCTTTTTTATTATACCACTCGATTTTAATATTGCAAAACAACAAAAAATAATGTATGCTTGTGCAAGCACGAAAGAAGAATGTTTATGGATAAAATAATTAATATTGCAGTAGTAGCCCATGTAGATGCTGGTAAAAGCACCTTGGTGGATGCTTTACTTAAGCAAAACGAAAAAAATGGTAAGGGTATTATTGATAGCTTTACAATGGATAATAATGATTTAGAGAAAGAACGAGGAATAACAATTTACTCAAAAAATTGCTCTATTAGATATAAAGATTATAAAATTAATATAGTTGATACTCCGGGTCATGCTGATTTTTCATCTGAAGTAGAAAGAATTATTAAAACTGTTGATACAGTAGTTTTATTAGTTGATTCTTCAGATGGACCGATGCCCCAAACGAAATTTGTTTTAAAAAAAGCCTTAGAAAACAATTTAAACCCAATTTTATTTATTAATAAAATAGATAAGTCCGATGCAAGACCTGCTGAAGTAGTAGATATGACTTTCGATCTTTTTTGTGAACTTAATGCAAGTGATAAGCAGCTAGATTTTCCAATTATTTATGGTGTTGCTAAAAATGGCATTGCTAAATATGAATTATCAGATGAAGACTTAAGTTTAGATCCTCTTCTGGATACTATCTTAGAAAAATGTGTACCATACCAAGGTAATATAAATGATAATTTACAATTACAAATTTCTAATTTAGATTATGATGATTATATTGGTAGATTAGGTTGCGGCAGAATAACAAAAGGGAAAATAACTAAAGGTAAAACAGTTAACTTAATTAAAAATAATGGAGTAATAGAGAGTTTTAAAATCACTAAGATTTTTATTAATGAAGGTGTTTCTAAAATTGAAGTTAATGATGCTTCTTTTGGAGAAATGGTAATTGTGGCAGGATGTCCCCATATTTCTATTGGTGATACCATTTGCCCATTAAATATTATTGATCCACTTCCTCAAATCGAAATTGCTAAACCAACACTTAGTATGAACTTTATAGTTAATAATGGCCCCCTTGCTGGTCTAAGTGGTAAATACTTAACTAATAGACATATTAAAGAGCGCTTAGAAAAAGAATTAGAAATTAATGTTGGTCTTGAAGTAGAAGAATTAATAAATAGTGATGGTTTTAAGGTTAGTGGCCGGGGAGAACTTCATTTATCTGTTCTATTAGAAAATATGCGGAGAGAAGGGTACGAATTATGTGTTAGTAAACCAGAAGTACTATTTAAAGAAATAAATGATGAAAAGTATGAACCGTTTGAAAATGTTATTGTAAATACACCAAATGAGTATTCAAGCACAATAATAAACACATTACAAGAAAGAAAAGGTACACTATTAAAAATAGAACAAGAAGGCAATATTACAACGCTAGAATTTTCCGCTCCGACACGAGGTTTAATTGGTTATAGAAGTAATTTTATAACTTTAACTAAGGGTGAGGGAGAAATGTTTAGAAGTTTTTCTGAATATAAGAAAGTAGTTCCTAATTTACATACCAGGAAAAATGGAGTTTTAGTTAGTATGGAATCAGGAAAAGCTCTTGGTTATTCACTATTTAATCTTCAAGCTAGAGGCGCATTAACTATTAAACCAGGTGCTGATGTTTATATGGGAATGATTGTCGGAATTCATAATGGTAGTAATGACTTAAATGTTAATCCTTGTAAAAACAAAGAACTTACAAATATGAGAAGTAAAAGTAGTGATGAATCTATTGCGCTGACTACTCCTTATACGTTTACTTTAGAATCAGCTCTTGAATTTATTGAAAGCGACGAATACGTAGAAATAACGCCTAAAGAAATTAGAATACGTAAAAAAGAGCTTGACCCTAGGTTTAGAAATAAAAAATAAGTCCTCTTGAAATATTTATCATTAAAGATTATAATATTAAATAGGAGGAAAGTAATTATGGAATTAAGAGGAAGTAAAACAGAAAGAAATCTACTAGCAGCATTTGTTGGGGAAAGTGAAGCTAGGACAAAATACAATTATTATGCTTCTCAAGCTAAAAAAGAAGGCTATGAACAAATAGCAGCTATTTTTGAAGAAACTGCTAATAATGAAAAAGAACATGCTAAAATATGGTTTAAAAAACTTCATGGTGGTAAAATTCCAACAACTATTGAAAATTTACAAGATGCAATTGATGGAGAAGATTACGAAGCAACTAAAATGTATGTTGGCTTTGCTAAAGAAGCGCGTAAAGAAGGTTTTGAAGAAATCGCTAAACTTTTTGACGGAGTAGCTACAGTTGAGGAAAAACACAGAGAAAGATATATTAAGTTGCTAGAAAATATAGAAAAAGATTTAGTTTTTAAAAAAAATGAAGAAGTTGTATGGAAATGTCGGAATTGTGGGCATATTTATACAGCAAAAGAAGCTTTAGAACTTTGCCCAGTATGTGCTCATCCTTTAGCGCATATGGAAATGCATAAAACAAATTATTAAAAAAGCACTTCGAAAAGTGTTTTTAATTTTTCACATTTATTAGTTCTCTAGCTATTAAATCTCTACTTTGCAATCTTTTAAAATTAGCTTCATTAAATATAAGATCAAACTCACCTATAAATTCATAAATATCTGGTTTAAATCCTAGTTTAAATTGATTATCATTATAAAATTTTGAGTCAGCACTAAAATCAGATGCTAATCCATTTAAATCAATATAGTCATAGTCTTTTTTATAAATTTCAAATAATTTATTGTATAAATAATAATTAGGATATAAATTGGCAAAATTTTCATTATACCCACTTGCTATAATTGTTATTCTATTTAAATATTTAACAACAAGTGCTCCAGCAATATATTCATTGGGTGTTTTTTTTAATCCTTCAGTAGCTTCAATTATATTGTTTTTAAGTTGCAATAATAATTTATCAGAAGCCATTTTAATATTTAAATTTTCTTCATTTGGTTCTACTTGAATTCTATTATTATATTCATTATTGTTTTCTAACTCAAGTTCATATGCATCTTTTGCTTGAATTAGAAAGTTTTTATAATCTACTTTTATTAATATCAATTCTGCCATATCATTTTTAGTAAAAATATTAAGTAAATTTCGATAACTATTTAAATGATTTTTAGAGCTATCTTTAATAAAGTTGCAAAAAATACTGATTTCTCTACTTGTTGCAATATCATATTCTAAACCTCGGTTATTGGCAATATTTATATAATTTTTAACTTCCTCAGTTAATTTATCTTTTTTATATTTTTTTAAATTAATATAAGGATTAATTTTAGGGGTAATTAATTCAAGTGGTTGTACTTCTCTTCTTCTTTTAAAATTTAAATCTTTTAAATCATCAATAATCCTAACATTCTTATTATAATTTCCAGCAAAGTTTTTATTGGGTTTTAATTCACCAATAATAATTTCCGGATTAATTTTCATAAATACTATTTTTTTATTCTTATATTTATTAGTAATATCTTTAATAAACTTTGTAAGTAAGTCTAAATTATAGTAATCAATTAAGAAACCTTTAGGAGCATAGGCATATTTTTGTAAACCAGCAATTCTTTTAAAAAGGATTAATGATGCAGCTACTAAGTTACCGCTATCATCTTCATAACCAATATAATCATAACTATAACCTTGTTCCCCCATATATCTAGCATAACATGAGCTTTGGCAATAATTACGTAGTGGATGATTTTTAGCAAATTCATCGAATCTTTGGATTGTTAGTTCTACTATTTTCATAGATTTACACCTCCTTATAATTATAGCACACCTAAGATAAAAAACATTTAACTTGCTTATCATTTACATTTATTTTATAATTTTATTAGAAGATTAGGAGAAAATATGAAGATAAAAGATATTTATGCAAGAGAAATATTAGATTCAAGAGGTAATCCAACTATTGAAACAGATTTAGTACTTGAAAATGGAATAATGGTAAGAGCTAGTGTCCCAAGTGGGGCATCAACTGGAGAAAATGAAGCAATTGAGCTAAGAGATAATGATAATAAACGTTATCATGGCAAGGGAGTTTTAACCGCTGTTAACAATGTAAATACAATTATTAAAGAAGCTCTAATAGGAAAAGAAATTAATCAAGAAAAAATTGATAAAATACTTATTGAGTTAGACGGAACAGAAAATAAAAGTAAATTGGGTGCAAATAGTATACTTTCGGTTTCAATCTGCATTTTAAAAGCCTTAGCTAAATTACAAAACAAAGAAGTTTATGAGTATTTAGGAAAAGGTGCATTGCCAATACCAATGATGAATATAATTAATGGAGGCGTTCATGCTAGTAGTGGTCTTGAAATCCAAGAATTCATGATTGTTCCAAGGCAAGGAAGTTTTAAAGAAAGATTAAGATGTGGAGCAGAAATATTTCATAGTTTAAAAAAAATATTAGAGCAAAAAGGTTTTTCAACTTCAGTTGGTGATGAAGGTGGCTTTGCCCCAAATTTAAAAACCAATGAAGAAGCACTGGACTACATAATAGCAGCAATAAAAGATAGTAAATATATTCCTGGTAAAAATGTGTTCATTGCCCTTGACTGCGCAGCAACAGAATTTTATGATGGAGAAAATTATACGATTAATAAAGTAAAAATATCTAAAAATGTTTTAATTAAATATTATCAAAATTTAGTAGATAAATATCCAATTATCAGTATTGAAGATGCATTTGCGGAAAATGATATAGAATCCATCAAAAAACTTACTAACTTAATCGGTAATATAATAATGTTAGTAGGAGATGATTATTTTGTAACTAATAAAAAACATTTAGAGCAAGGAATTAAAGAAAAATATAACAATTCTATTTTACTTAAACCGAATCAAATAGGAACAATAAGTGAAATGTTAGAAACTATCAAGTTAGCTAAAGATAATAATTTTAAAACTATTATTTCTCATCGAAGTGGGGAAACAGAAGATCCTTTTATAGCGCATTTAGCAGTTGGACTTGATTTAGGTTATATTAAAACTGGTTCACTAAGTAGATCAGAGAGAACTTGTAAGTATAATGAACTTTTGAGGATTGAAGAAAGAAGTAATTATGAAAAATAATATTAAAGAAAATTTTTTTGAAATAAACGATATTTTTAACAGCCAATATGCAAACAAAGGATTTTTATTTGAAACATATCATGTTGCGGTAAGTTTTTTTAAAACAGGAGCTTGTTGGTGAGATCTTAATTGGCAAAATTAAAATAAATGGATATAATTATAATTGCTGATCTTATCGTTAATGATTTAACAAAAGAAAAAGAAGAATTAAAAAGTTTGTTTTTTTGAAAGGAGAATAACATGCAATGGACAGTAAATAATATTTTAGAAATTTGTGATGGAAAATTATATTCGGGGGATTCTAGCATTAAAATAAGTGGTTTTTCAAAAGATACTCGAACAATTAATGCCGGAGAAATATATATCGGAATTAAGGGTGAAAATTTTGATGGAAACTCATTTTACAATGAAGCTTTTTCGAGTGGAGCAGTAGCTTGCATTATTGAGAAGTCGTACTTGATAAATCTAGGTAAGACTGAAAAAACAATCATTATAGTCGATGATTCTATTTTAGCTCTTAAAAGATTAGCAATAAAAAGATTAGAAGTAGTAAATCCTAAAGTAATCGCAATAACTGGAAGTGTGGGAAAGACTAGTACAAAAGATATGACTCTATCAATTGTCAGTAAAAAATATAAAACATTAGCTACTAAAGGAAATTATAATAATCATATCGGTTTACCTCTAACAATTTTAAAATTAACAGATCAAGAAGTTATAATACTTGAAATGGGAATGAATAATTTAGGAGAAATAAAATATTTATCAAATATTGCTAAACCAGATATAGCGGTTATTACTAATATTCAATCTGTGCATATTGGGAATCTAAATAGCATAGAAAACATTTTAAAAGCAAAGTTAGAAATTATTTCTGGTTTAAAAAAAGATGGAACATTAATTATTAATGGTAATGATGAAAATTTAAAATCCTTAAATATTCCGGCAATTAATATTATTAAATGTGGAACTAAAATAGGAAATTATCTAGCTAAAAATATTAAATCAAATTCCTTCGAAGTAAGGATAGCTAATAAAAATTATGCATTTGTTAACAAAGTAGGTACCTTAGGTTATTTACTTAATAGTTTGTTAGCAATTGCGGTAGGAATTAAACTAGAGGTGCCAATAAAAGATATTCAAGAAGCGATGACTAATTATGAACTTACAAGTGGTAGATTAGAAAAAATTATGACTAAAAAAGGCGCTATTATCATAAATGATTCATATAATGCAAGTGCTTCATCGATGATTAATTCTATAGAATACTTACTTACTCAGCCTGGTAAGCGAAAAATAGCTGTTTTAGGAAATATGAATGAACTAGGAAATGATTCAAAAAAATTGCATTCTGATGTTGGAAAATTTATATCTGAGTATCCAGTTGACTTTTTAATAACGATTGGAGATAATGCTCAATATATAAGTAATCAAGCAAAACTAGGCATGATTGAATCTAATATTAAACATTTTAAGACTAAAGAAGAATCTAAAATATTTCTAAAGGAATTAATAAAACCAGAAGACTTAATAATAGTTAAATCTTCTAATAGTAATAATTTTATAGAAATAGTGAACTATCTTAAGGAAGCTACTTGAATTATTGTCAAGAATATGTTAAATTATTAAAGAAATTGGGTGAAATAAATGGAAACAGTATTATTAATCGTATGTGTTATGCTAATAGCGATTGTCTTATTACAAAGTGGTAAAGCATCAGATGCAAGTCAGATTATTACTGGTGGAAATACAGAGTTATTTCAAAATCAAAAAGAAAGAGGCTCAGAACTTTTAATTAGTCGTATTACTTTATTATTAGGTTTATCTTTTTTTGTCTTATCATTTTTATTATATATAATTAATTAAGTGCTAATGCACTTTTTTTTCTTTGTAAATTAAGTTTATGCTATACTTAAATATATAGGAGTTAAGTTGATATGAAAGAAAAAATAATAAAAGTTTTAAAATTAAAAAAAGATGCTCAAGAAATCATCCAAATTAATGATTTACTTAATTTAAAAACATCAGATGAGTTAAAAGAACTTAATGAGAATTTAGAAAAGTTAGAACAAGAACATATTGTGTTTAAAACTAAAAAGAATAAATATATGCTTTATGAAAATTGTTCAAATTTAAAAGTTGGTCAATTAAGTATTAATAAAAGAGGTAATGGCTTTATATTTTTAGATGGGCAAAATCTTTATATAAATTTTAATAATTTAAATGGCGCAATTAATGATGATCTTGTTTTAGCAGAAACATTTTTTTATCATGATGAACTTGAAGGAAAAATTATTAAAATATTAGAGCGAAATACTAAAAATTTAATTGGCACTATTTATTATAAAAAACAAAGGCCTTACTTAAAACTTGATGATGAAAAAAAAGCTATTAAAATTGAATTAGATTTAGAAAGCACTAAAAATTGTGTAGAAGGTACTAAAGTACTTGTTAATACTACTAAGGCGCTGGGAAACAACAAATATTTCGGTAAAGTAGTAACAATCATTGGACATATTAATGATCCAGGAGTAGATATTAAAACAGTTGCGTACAAGTATGATATATTTGATGATTTTAGTAAAGAAACTTTAGAACAAATAGAAAAAATCCCTTCAGAAGTTTTAGAAAAAGATTTATTAGGACGCAGAGATTTAACTAATGAGAATATATTTACAATTGATGGTTTTGATACTAAAGATATTGATGATGCTTTAAGTTTTAATTATGAAAAAGGTATTTACACCTTAGGAGTTCATATTGCTGATGTAAGTTATTATGTAAAAAAAGATTCACCGCTTGATAAAGATGCATATGAAAGAGCAACGAGCTCTTATTTAGCCGATTCAGTAATCCCTATGCTTCCTCATAAATTATCAAATGGTATTTGTTCGCTTAATCCAGGAGTTATTCGATTAGCTATCTCATGTACTATGAAATTTGATAAAAACGGAAATAATACTGGCTATGATATATTTCCTTCTTATATTAAATCGACTAAAAAAATGACCTATCATGAAGTAAATGATATACTTATGAGAAATATTGAAGTCAAAGGTTATGAAGAATATGTAGAAATTTTACAAGAAATGAATAAACTTGCTAAAATATTAAGAAATCAAAAAGTAAAAAGAGGTTATATTAATTTTGAAATTGATGAGCCAAAACTTATTATTGATGAAGCAGGAAAATGCATTGGAGTTGAAAAAAGGATTAGAGAAGATGGTGAAAAGCTAATTGAAGACTTTATGATAGCTGCTAATGAAACAGTTGCAACTCACATATCTAATTTAGATTTACCATTTCTTTATCGTATTCATGGAAATCCAAAACAAGAAAAGATAGAAAGTTTCATTTCTTTAGTAAGTTTAATGGGATATAAAATTATAGGTAAATTCAAAGATATAAATCCCAAGTCATTGCAAAAAATATTAAGTCAATTATCTGATAAGCCAGAATATAGTATTTTATCATCACTTTTATTAAGAAGTATGCAAAAAGCAATTTATTCACCAGAAAATATTGGCCATTTTGGGCTAGGCAGTAACTGCTATACCCATTTTACAAGTCCAATTAGACGTTTACCAGATTTAATCGTTCATAGATTATTAAGAGAATATTTATTTGATGCCAGTATCAATAATGAAACTATAAATAAGTGGGAAAAAGGTCTTCCTGAAATTGGGGTTCATTCATCAGAAAAAGAACAAAAGTCTGTTGAAGCAGAGCGCGAAGTCGAAGATATGAAAATGGCAGAATATATGGAAAATTATATTGGCGAAATCTACTCAGGTATTATTTCTGGTGTTACTAATTTTGGAATATTTGTCGAATTAGAAAATTTAGTTGAAGGACTCGTTCATATTAATAATTTAACTGATGACTATTATAATTATATCCCCGAATTAATGTCTTTAATTGGACGTAATACTAAAAAAACATATAGATTAGGATCTAAAATAACTGTTAAAGTAATTGGCGCTAGCAAAGAAGCTAGAACTATAGATTTTGAAGTTTACAATGGAGTTAAAAATGGAAATAAAAAATAAAAAGGCATATTTTGATTATATAGTAGAAAAAGAAATTGAAGCGGGACTTGTTTTAAAAGGTACGGAAATAAAATCTATCCGTAAAGGTAGTGTTGATATTAAAGATGCATATGTTAAAATTAAACATAATGAAGCATATGTTATTAATATGTATATTGCTAAATATGAAGAGGGAAACCGTTTTAATCACGAAGAACGCAGAACTAGAAAAATTTTACTTCATAAACAAGAAATAAAGAGATTAGTAACTGATATAGATAGAAATGGATACACGGTTATTCCTTTAAAATTATATATTAAAAGCGGTCGTGCTAAACTTCTTATTGGAGTTTGCAAGGGAAAACATCTCTATGATAAGAGAGCTGCTTTAAAAGAAAAAGAATTAAAGAAAGAAGCAAAATTAAATGAATATTAAAAAGTTAATTATATTAATGTTTTCTTTTTTAATATTGCCAAAAACTGCTATAGCTTATAACAAAGCAGCTATTGATATTACTAGGGTGGATATTAGTGAGTTAAAGAATGCTCTTGATTTAAAAATTATTTCCAGCCAGGAACTTACATTACTTTATTTAGATAGAATTGAAGCATATGATAAAAACTACAATGCAATTATTTCGATTAATGATAAGGCACTTGTTGAAGCAAAAAAATTAGATGAAGAAAGAGATAATGGTAATGTAAGATCAATTCTCCATGGGATACCGATTATAGTAAAAGATAATATTGATGTTCTAGGAATGA
Source organism: Bacilli bacterium (assembly GCA_028703035.1). Lineage (GTDB taxonomy): Bacteria > Bacillota_I > Bacilli_A > RF39 > UBA660 > DUUS01. The sequence goes on from JAQVNR010000011.1 coordinate 25,978, forward strand.
CCACAACTGCAGGAGCCAAAGCATTAAGTGATAACTACCCTAAAGCAAATGCAGATGCGATTCAAAAATTAATCGATGCGGGAGCAATTATTCTTGCCAAAGCTAATATGAGTGAATTTGCTTTTCAGGCATCCTCATCAAGAAGTAGTTACGGAACTGTAAAAAACGCATACAATTTAGAATATTCGGCATATGGTTCAAGTGGAGGTTCAGCTACTTCAGTAGCAGCATCTTTTGCAACAGCAGCTCTAGGAACTGATACTAACTCTTCGGTTAGACTTCCGGCTGCTGCCTCTAATTTAGTTGGATTAAGACCAACAACAGAGCTAATTAGTAAAACTGGTGTTCTTCCCTACGATCCTATTAGAGATACAATAGGCACGCTGACAAAAACCGTAGCTGATTCAATTTATATAATGAATATTATTAATCAAAATAATAAAGAATTTAAAGTTGATATAAACAATTTAAAAGGTTTAAGAATTGGAATTCCAACAAATTTTTTTAAAGGAGATAGTAATAACAATTTACCAGAAAATCAATCGACTTATAGCGAAATCCAAGCTTTAATGGAAGTAGCAATAAAAAAGTTAGAAGCAGAAAATATTACCATTATTTACCTTGATGATTATTATAATTATCAAACAGATTCTTGGTTTAGTAATTCACTGAGTGGCTATTTATTTTGTGATAGTTTTAATAAATATCTTAAAAATACTTCTTCGACAATCAGAAGTTTTACGGAATTAGCTATTTCACCAAATATAATCACAGATTTAAGTGATTATACTGGCTCCTGCGATAGTTTAGAAACAAGACTTATCGAAAAAAATATTCTTAAACAAGAATATAAAGATTACATTAATGAGATAATGACAAACAATAATATTGATTTAATAATGTATCCAACTACTAAAAATAAATTATTAAAAAATGCTGATTCTTCAAGGGTTCAAAATCTCTCAGCTCATGCCTCATCAACAATAAATTATCCGGCTATAACTCTGCCTCTTGGTTTTGATAAAGATAATCTTCCCTATGGAATAGAATTCATGGCTAAATCCAATAATGAAGATTTATTATATAATATTGCCAGTCTTTATGAAAATAAGAATCACAAAACACCATCAATTGCACCATCACTTTATGAAGTGCCTGATAATTTAAATAAATTAGTTTCAAATTATACTATTAAAATGAGTAATGCAAAATATGATTTTGAAAAGAAGTGGTTAACAGAAGTCCAAAAGTTTTTTAGAGATTATCTAAATAAAGATAATAGTCACCTAATAGATAACTTAAATCAGCAATACCAACATAATAAAAACTATTCAATATTAATTAAAATTTTAATATTTTTTACAGCAAGTACCTCATTCTTATTCATAGTGAGAAAATTAATACTAAAAAATACGAAACCTACCAAAAATCAACGAAAAAGATTAAAATCATCTTTATTTTAATCTTTTTTGTTGTATAATTTATTTAAATATAAGGGGGCTAGATATAGGTGGTTGTATGATAAAATTTGTTGTAATTGAAGATGGACCTGATTATCAAGAAATAATCTGTAAAATTATCGAAAAAACTATATTTAAAACAGATAACGATTATCGAATCGA
>JAQVNR010000063.1 GCA_028703035.1 Bacilli bacterium
ATAATTAATATGTAACATTTTCACTTAAAATTGACTGATTAATATATTTTTAAAGCTTTTTTTATATGTAACATTTTCACTTAAAATTGACTACCTAAAAATGTAACATTTTCACTTAAAAATCACATAAAAATTTGAAACTTTCTTTTTTACTTGCACTTCGCATGTTTTCATGTTAAGATTGCATAGCTTATCAAAAAGAGATAGGAAATGAAACTATCTCTTTTATTTTTAGAAAGAAGAATTAAAATGTTATTTACAGAACTTAAATTAAAAAGAAAACTGATGCAAGGAATAAAAGAAACTGGCTATGTAAATCTTACCCCTATTCAAGAAAAAGCTATTCCTCATATAATAAACAATAAAGATGTTTTAGCATGCGCTCAAACTGGAACTGGAAAAACTGCTGCTTTTGCCGTGCCGATTATCGAATCTTTATTAAATAATTCAGATAATAAGGGAATCAAAGCTTTAATTATTACGCCAACAAGAGAGCTGGCTATGCAAATTAGGGATAATTTTAGAATGTATGGAAAATATACTAATTTAAAAACAAGTGTTGTTGTAGGTGGTGCAAATGTTAAATCACAAATCAAAGTTTTAAAAGAAGGAGTTGATATCCTAGTTGCAACTCCAGGAAGATTACTTGACTTAATGAGTCAAAGAGTAGTTAAAACTCATAGTATTAAAACTGTGGTTTTAGATGAGGCAGATACTATGCTGGATATGGGGTTTATTAATGATGTTAAAAAAATACTTGCTAAAATACCTAGTGAACATCAAACATTACTTTTTTCAGCAACAATGCCAACAGAAATTAGAAAATTAGGTGAAGAACTTCTTAAAAACCATGTAAGTATTCAAATAGATACAATATCAAGTCCAGCACCACTTATTGATCAATCAGTATACTTTGTTGATAAAAAAAATAAGTTTAACTTACTTCTTGATTTATTTAAAAAACAAGAAATAAAATCTCTATTAATATTTACAAGAACTAAGATAGGAGCAGATAAACTTGCAAGACTACTAAATAATTATAAAATACCAAATGAAGTAATTCACGGTGGCAAAGAGCAGAGAAAAAGAACATCAGCTTTAAGAAGATTTAAAACCGGAAAGACAAATATTTTAATTGCTACTGATGTTGCAGCTCATGGCCTTGATATTACCGGCTTATCTCATGTTATAAACTATGATTTACCAAGTCAAGCAGAGGTTTATGTTCATAGAATTGGTAGAACCGGCAGAGCTGGTGAAAAAGGTATCGCGATATCATTTTGTGATAATACGCAAGTAAATAATTTAAATTCCATCGAATCTTTAATAAAAGGAAAAATAAGACTAGAAACAAATCATGATTATCATCTTGATCTTACTAAAAAAAGTAAACCTAAATATAAAAACTTTAAAAATAAGAAGAAGCCATATAATAAAAAAAGAGTAAGATAAAATTTACGCAAATTTTATCTTGATTGTGATATACTTATTTAGAGGTATTAAGATGAGTAAAAATAAAGAAAAAGAATTAAATAATGAAGAAATAAAACAAAAAAAGGCAGCTAGAGATGTTTTTTTAGACTATTTACCATATATTATTATTATTTTAGTTGTTGTTATTTTAAGAACGTTTATCGCAACTCCTGTAAGAGTAAATGGAACAAGTATGGATCCAACTCTTCATAATGGTGAAACAATGATTTTAAATAAACTTGGAATGAAAACTAAGGGAATTAATAGATGGGATATTGTTGTCATTGATACTGAGGATAGTCATTTAATTAAAAGAGTAATCGCTCTTCCTGGTGAGACTATTTATTATAATGATTACAAACTATATATTAACGGTAAAGCTCTTGAAGATAATTATTCTTTATCAAAAACCGAAGATTTTGAATTTGTAAAATTAAATAAGGATGAATATTTTGTCATGGGGGATAACCGCTCGATTTCTAAAGACAGCCGAACAATTGGCTCAGTTAATAAAAAAGAGATTATAGGTAAAACTAATATTATTCTTTTTCCAATTGATCGTGCGGGGATTATAAAATGAATTCATATTTAATATCTTCGTTTTCTCTTAGACTTTTATATGATGAAATAGATAAAATTACTGCTAACTCAAATAACATTATTAAAATTAATATGGATGAAATTACAATTAATGATTTAATTAATGAATGTTCTTATTATTCTCTACTTAATGATGTAAAATATGTCGTAGTTAATAATTTTAAACTATCTAGCGATAATAATAAAATAATTAATTATCTTAAAGATCCGCATCCAAATACAGTCCTAATATTAATTACTGATAAAATTGATAAAAGAAGTATTATTTATAAAGAAATAGTTAAAAGTGGTAAATTAATTATTGTTGAAGATGTAAAAAATTTAAATCAAAAGATTAATGTTTATTGTCAAAAAAAAGATATCAAAATTGATTTTAAAGCAGTTAATAAATTACTAGAAAATAATTTAAACAACTATGATTTAGTTTTAAATGAAATAGATAAAATTAGTATTGCTACTAATAATATTACTTTAGATGAAGTAATAAAATATACATTTAAATTAATCGGTGAGGATAATTTTACATTTTGTGATGTTGTAATTAAAAAAGATTATCCAAAAATAATAACTCATTTTAATGAATTTAAACAGCTTAAACAAGAAGTAATACCTTTTGTTGCTCTGCTTGCAAGTCAGTACCGCTTAATGTATGCGGTAAAATCTTTAAACGAAACCCCAGATAAGATTGCTAAAGAACTAGGTGTTCATCCATATCGAGTAAAACTTGCTAAAGAAAAAAGTTATATGTATTCAAAAGAAGAATTACAAAAAAAACTTCTTGATTTATGTGATTTAGATTATAACTTAAAGACAAGTATGGTTGATAAATATATGCTTTTAAAAATATTTTTAGTTAATGTTTAAATAGTAAATAAAGAAGAGATAATTTTGAGGTGATTAATATATATGCTAAATATATTCAAAAAAAGCAACTGTCTTTGTATGACCTGTAAATTGTAAAAGCCCAAAATGTCCGAGAATCGCTAAAAAGATTTAAACTATTGTAATAGTAGTAGTGATAAATGCCAATATATTATTTCTAAGTATGGAATTACAGTATTAGAAAACGTTTTTAAGATAAAAGACTTAGTATCAGAATGGGCGGATTTCATTTTAAATGAAACTAATGAAAAACTATATAATGATTTAGGTGGCAAAAAATACGGATCTGCGGTTGTTATGAAACCTTTTTGTGAAAAAAAGTTAAATTTAAAAATTATTTCTTGGAATCAAACTGAACAAATAAATCAATTACTAAAAAAAGATTAAGCTTAAGCTTGATCTTTTAAAATAGCTTTAATTTTATCAGTATTCTTAAAACTTAATTTAGCAATTTCAGCTAATTTTTTTTCTCCATATTTCTTAACTATCATCGCCCCTTGCTGATCTACCATATTACTGGCTCCTTTTTTTAAAATGATATTAAGAGAATCACCTAACTTTTTAAATTCAAGAAGTAGAATGTATCTACTTATAATCGAAGCTGCAGCAACACTTAAGACTTTATCCTCAGCTTTAGTTGTAAAAGTTATATTAGTGCATTTTTCAGAAACTTCTTTAAGATGAGAAAAATAAACTTTTGGATAGCAGAACTGATCAACAACAATATATTTATAATTAAAATTATCTTTTTTTAATAAAGAACATAAAGCTTTGTTATGAAGAAGAGCTTTTATTTTATTCATGTTAGTAGGTTTTTCATTAAACTCTTTATTAGTTAAAATATAACTAACATAAGGAATATTTTTCATAATAATTGGGGCTATTTTCATGATTTTAAAATCATTGATTTTTTTTGAGTCTTTTACTCCTAAATCATATAAAAGATTAAAATGTTCTTTACCAACATATGTAGCAGAAACTACAACTGGACCAAAATAATCACCTATTCCTGTTTCATCTGAACCGATTGTTGGAACACCAATAAATCTTGTATCTTTCTCTTCATCTTTTTTATTGTTTTCCTTATTAAGTTCTAAATCAATATCACGATTATTAACTGATTTTTCTAAATCCTTCCACATATTTGCATCAATATCAGCACTTTCACCTTGAAAAACAACTTTACCAGATTCATATAAAGTTATAACTGTTTCCGCCTCATCTGCTTGAAAAGTTGCATAGGGCGGAGTTTTTTCTCTTTTAAGATCGCGATAATACTCGATCATTTTTTCTTTAATATTGTCACTTACTTTAAATACAATAGTCATCTATATCACCGCCACTATCATATCATATTATGAGACGTTTTTGATAGCTATTTTAAAAAAAGAGCAGATAAACTTAGTAGTAGATGTAAGGAGTTACCAGCTTTCATAATTATGCTGATTATGCTTTAAGTGATGAGTTTAATAAAGGCTTAAGCAAACTTACAACTCTTTCTTCTAAATATATATGCGTAATTATGTGCGCTGAGGTATTATGAACATATTAATTCCTAACTTTTCTATTAATCTAAAAAAACAAATTTCAGAATTGTATAGTGCTGATACAAGAAAAGAAAATTTAATTAATTTGTCTAAAAATAATTATAATTGGCTAAAAGAAGCTAGTATATATGAATTAGATAAATCAATTAATATATCTAAAAATATTTTAAACAAGATATTTGAATATATCACTGAGGATAAAAAAATCAACGAAAAAATATTAAAAAAAATAATATTAGAATCAAATAATATTATATAGTTAATATAAAGTAGTAAGTGTAAAGATTTTTTCTTTCTTTTTTTTGCGTTTTATTATATACTTATCATAGGGATGTGAAAAAAATATGAATATAATTGATTATTTAATTATTATTATCATAGTACTGGCAATATTAAATGGCTTTAGACAAGGAATAATTAATAGTGTGGTTACATTTATTGGCACACTTTTAGTATTTATACTCGCTTTTTATTTAAAAAATCCTGTTTCTAGTTTATTATATGAGCATTTACCATTTTTTACTTTAGGCGGTAAATTTGCCGGAGTTACAGTCTTTAATATTTTAATTTATGAAGCTATTAGCTATTTAATTACAATATCGCTTTTAGCTATTATCCTAAGAATAATTGCTAAAGTAACAGGGGCTGTTAACAGTTTAATAAATGCAACATTAGTTTTAGGTTTTCCTAGTAAAATATTAGGATCCTTAGTCGGATTATTCCAAGGCTATATATTAGTTTTCTTACTTGTTTTTATATTGAGTTTAATAAGTGGAACGGCAACTAAAGTAAATGAAAGTAAATATGCGGGTATTATTATGGAAAAAACTCCTGTTTTATCCGAAGTAGTAGGTGATACATATAACTCAGTTAACGAAGTTTATAAGATAGTTAACAAAGATAATATAAACAAAGATGAAGCAAACTTAGATAGCTTAGATGTTCTATTAAAATATGAAATACTTTCGTGTAAATCAGCTGATAAATTAATAAATAAAGGAAAATTAACAACCCCAGGTGCAGTAAGTGTTGTTGATAAATATAGAAAGGGTTAATATGGAATTTTTAAGCGGACAAAAATTAGAAGATGTTTTAGGAAGTGATATTACAATAGTTGATTACTTTGCTAGTTGGTGTGGTCCATGCCAAATGCTATCAATTGAACTAGAAGATTTATTAAATAGAGAAGATGATATAAAAATAGTTAAAGTAGATACTGATAAACATCAAGACCTAGCAAGAGAAAAAGGTATTATGTCTATCCCTTTTGTAGAAATATATAAGCATAAGAAACTCGCAACCACTTTTTTAGGTTTTAAAACTAAAGAAGAGATTGAAGAGATTATTAAAAGTTTGTAATAATATGAAAACTATACGAAAAATCGTATAGTTTTATATTTAATATTATTATTAATCATATTTACAATAAATAAAAATGAAGGAGATTTAAATCTATGAAATCAAAATTAGTCCATTTTCAATCCTATATTCAAAGTCAAAACTTTATTCTTTGTCCGATTTGTAAAGAAGAAATAGAATATAATAATTATTGTTTAAGTTGTAAAAATAATCACACATTTAATATTTCTAAAAAAGGTTATTCAGTTTTTATTTAAAAATAAGTTTTTATTATAAACTTTGCTTTTCAAAACCTTATCAAACTGTTTATGATTGTATTAATAATTATATAAAAAATCAGATAAATGAAATAAATATTTTAGATCTTGGTTGTGGGGAAGGAAGCCATTTAAATTTAATAAATAATGATAATAAAACTAGAACGTTGGGGATAGATTATTCCGAAGATGCGATTTTACCTAGCAACAGATTATATAACCAATAAACAAATTTTCTTAGTCGCAGATATTAATAATTTACCGCTAGCAAATAACTCTAGGATATTATTATTAATATATTATCTCTATTTAATAGTTTAGAAGTTAAAAGAGTTTTAAAAAAAGACGGAATATTTATTAAAGTTGTTCCATCTAGTGGATATTTAAAAGAAGTTAGAGAGTCAAATGATTTACTTGAATACACAAATTTTGATATAGTAAAAAATAATATCAGAATAGTTAGTATAGATTAAGTTGTATATACTTTGAAAGGGAAATATGCTCATTATGTAAAAATCAAAAAAAATATTTATGCTTTATATAACTCCTTAATAATGGAACCGATTTTTGTAATATATAACCTTGTTAAATAATACATAAAACAATCTATCTAATTGTTCTTCTAATTTATCTAATATTTTTCGTAAAAGGATTAGGTAGTTGATTTATACATTAAGCATTTTAAAGGTGAATATGGAGTCTATTTTAACGTGTGGTCATCAATAAACTAAGTTACAGTTTAGGTAATAAATAACAATATTTAGAATGTTTACAGTAAAGTTCAGGATAATTTCAAGACTACCCAAAGACTATTTTTGAAATAAAACCTCAATATGGAGGTTTTATTATGGTTACAAA
>JAQVNR010000064.1 GCA_028703035.1 Bacilli bacterium
TGCAAGGCGAAGAACTTTATTTTACTGAGAAAAATTTTTAAAGACCACTTCTCAGCTTTTTGTGTGCCTAATTTGTGTTTGAATTTTTTTTCAATTTTATCTTGACACATTATAGTTGGTCTCTTTTACCCTTTTTATTCCTTTTAAACTCTTTCACAAATATAAATAGTTTGAGTAGTTTTATCCCCTTTTGTACATGTAATAAGTGTTAATGTAGTTATATCTTTATTTCTTTTAATAACAACATCACCATCTTTTAAATCTGAATAAATATTTTTTATTTTATATTTATATTCAATACCATTGTAAGTTATAAACACTTCATCTTCAAGTCCTAATTTATATAAATCTTTGAAAAAAGATACTGAACTACTTCCTGAGTGACCAGCGATTATAAAATTACCTTTATCTATATCAGGATATTTAGATGGTTTAATAATTTCAATATTACGATTAACATTATTATATTTGCTATCAATTTCTGTAAAACCTTTTTTTAAGTTTATTTTCGGAATTGATAAATACCCAACATAATATTTTGAATAATCAATTACAGGAGCTACAGATACTGTTTCTTCTATTACTTCTTCATTTATCACATCTAAAACATTATCTATTTCTTCTTTCGCTACAACTTCTTCTGGTAAATTGGCAAGTTCTACTATTTGGTCATAATATAGTTCATTCATTTCATCAAATACTTCAAATTTTTTTTCTTTAAAATAAGTACTTGATACAATACAAAGACCAATAAATATTATTAGAACTCCAAGTGTTACTTTTATTTTTCTTTTAGATACTAAATTGTCCATTTTTCATTAATAAATAGGCACCACTTGCTAAAGTTAATGTTCCAAAAGTATAAGTTAAGATACTTGTTAAGCCCGTTTTTGGAACAATAACAGTTTCTTCTTCTAAGACAGGTACATTATAGATGATTATTCCATTTGCTAGTTCATACTCACCGCTACTATTTTTAATCATCAATGTTCCATTTTCTAATACTCTAAAGTAAATAACTTCATTATTTGAATCGTATCCAGCTGGAACTGATGTTTCTTCAAGTGTATAATCTCCGGCAGTTAAAGCAACATTATAACTCTCACCAGTTGTAACCCAAGTAGTGACTATATCTCCCTTTTCATTTTTTATTACTAGCTTTGCGCCAGCTAAATAATCATTAGTACTTTTATCAAGTTTACTAACATTTATTGTATCATTAGTTTCATTTATAATACTTATATATTCTACTAATACATATTTACCTTCTTCATTCCTCACCATGACATTACCTAATTCATCAACTTTAAATTCAACAATATTAGTAGTTAATTTATAATCAATAGGGGCATATTTTTCAATTAATGTGTACTCTCCTTTAGCTAAAGTTAAATACTTAGGTGAAGTTGTACTTACCCATGAAGCAACTTCTTTATTATTAGAATCTCTTATAATTAAAGTTGCACCAGCTATTTCATTTTCTCCAGTTATATCAGTTTTGCTAATTTTAACTGGTTTAACTTCGCTCTTTTTAACATTTACTACCGTATAATTATAGCTTTCATTTGGATTTTTAATATAAATTAGACCTTTAGTTGCGGTTGTATATCCAGTTGGAGTATTAGTTTCTTCTATTGTATAATAGCCAGTTGGAATATCAATAAATATCTTAGGGCTTGTAGTTGTTTTCCAAGAAGCATATGAATTACTATTTAAACAAGTGGTATTCAAACAGTTACCTTTGTATAGTGTCAGTGTAGCATTTTTTAAAGAGTTACCATCTTGATCAACTTTATAAATGGTTAATAAGTTAGTATCCTTAGGAGTAATTTCTTTGGTAATCGAAAATGTTTTTGAGGCACTCAGTGGATGACTCTTAGCATATACTACATCATAAATAACTCTTTGATAAGCTGAACCGTAAAAATAATCATATACTGAATATGTGTTATAATTTGCATTTATCTCAACTGAAAAATTAATAGTTTCTCCCTCTTTTACTGAATTTGTAGGTACTTTTATTTTAAATGTTCCAGCTTTATTTGTAGAATTAATTGTACTTTCAATAATACTTGAACCAGTTGGCGCTTTAACTAACTTTAAACTTCCCAAAGAAGTTAAGTTTGTAGACGAAAAACTAATCTTATCAGATACATAGTATTCACCACTTTTTGTGAATTTAATAGCTGCATCATCAAAGCTCATTTTTCCTTTTACAACTTGGTATTTTTTAGCACCTTCTACTAAATTATAAATTTTACCACACACATCGTGGGTACTTCTATTTTTTGTACAATAAGTCTTAGTATTAGCAGAAACATTATTATTTCCACCATTTAAAATATCTTTATACCACCAAACTGCCATTTGCATAATATAATAATTTTTGTTAGAATCTCCTGTTTTAGGTTTATTATTTAAAATATAAGCAAAACCTTTATCTACTTCTGTTCCTAATGTTAATGTTTTATTTCTTGGGAAAAGTAAATTAACAATCTCACAATATAAATATTGGCCGTTACTAGTTGTCTTTAACGATGCCTGAACTCCATTAATATAATTAGTAATAGGAGTTAAATTCCCCGCTTTAATAGTACTAGGCGCAGATGCCTCCGCTTTAACTGTAAATCCAAACAAACATAAAATGCCAGCAATTAACAAGAATATCTTTTTTTTCATAATCAAAACCCTCTCTTTTTGAATTGGCTTTATACTATCATAAAACATCAAAAAAAGCAATCTTTTTCAAATCAACTGGTAATTAAAGTTGGAAGTTCCCGCTTTCTATAATTCGGGAATTTAGTCGCAAAAAGACTAAAAACGCGTATGTTTTGTGATGCAATAATATTTTTGCATCAAATATATATATCACATTATAACTAAAAGTAAAGAAAAAGAGACTATTACGAAAACTAAAAAAGTCCTGAAAATACGGAACTTTAGTGTTAAATATTTTTATTTTGCTATTTTCGGGAACTTAGTTTTGAATTCATCTTTTTCTTTTAGTAAATATTACTTTATTGGTGATAGATTAAAATCTGTAGACATAAACATCGCAGAGTTAGCAATGTATAAAACATTATTTATATTATTATTTTTTATATATTGGTTTACATCAAAAATTTTATAATATCTTAAATCAATTACATAAGTCTTATTAAAGTGACTAGCAATTAAGGTATTAACTGCATTAGTATCAGAAGCACCTAAAATTAATAAGTTATCTTTTTTTGAATTATTAAAATTATATTTAATTTCAGGATAATCATTACCATAAAAGTGGGCATAATGGTTTGTATTAATATCTCGAGAATAATCATTCTCAAAATAGGATGAATAGTTTCCATAATTTGCCTCAACTTCACCAATATATTCTGTATGTACTGGAAAACTAAATTTATATGCCTTAAATTTTTCTGTAAAAGTAAAAAATTGAGCCCTTCTAGCTTTACTTCCAAATGTATCCACATCAAATATGAATAACTCGTTTGGAACTAATATTTCTTCTTTTTCGCCAAAAATCATTCTTATTATATCTTTATACCCTTGATAACTTCCTTCATAATTCCAATGGTGGTCTGTCTTGTAAAAATATTTTTTATAATCAGTTACTGAATTTATTTTTAAATAGTCACTTTTATATGTATAATATTTCTCACGAATCATATTAAAATATTCTTTGTTTTTATTCAAATTCAAGAAATCTATTGTTCTATCAGTTGATACCATATATAAATACTTTTTAGAAACATCGATTCCATTATATTGAGCAGCTAAGATATCAATGTATTTCATATTTTCTTCTATATATTCATCTGTAAGTATTTCATGTAGTAAATATTCTTCATTATCAAAACCGTAAAAACCCTTAGTAACTAAATAATATTGATTCCTACGAGAAAGACTTGTTATATTATTAAATACTTCATTCTTTAATAATATAACTTTGCTTTTTAAAAGTTCGGACTCTTTATATTGATCAGAAAGAGCTCCTTCGAGTCTATTCTGAAAATCTCCAGCAAGGAAGGATTCAAAAGAAAAAGAAGGAATTTTTTCCGCAGATCTGTTTTCATTATAAATTACACTCTTTTGGCCAAATATTAAGTAGTAATATCCAAATGATAAGATTGCAAATATGGACAACAGAAAAAAATATTTGATAATAATAGTATTTCTCATAAATAACTAACATTCCTTTCTCGTACCTCGAAAGGCACAAATTGAGATGAAAAAATATCCCAATTTTTAGTTTTCTTTGATATAATAACAAATTGTTATTGGGCATACTACAGAGCATGCGGAGGTGAGTGGTGTTAGAGCATAGATTCTAAACCCGTATATTTGCTATAGCTAGATTACTATTAGTTTCAATTTATCATATCTTGAAAACTGGTGAAGTTTTTGATTTAGACAGGTTTAACACATTACTTAACCGTAATTTTAACCCCCATAAAAATATCAAAAATTCTCCAGAAGAGATGATTTCTTATTTAACTTCATTAGGTTATGACATTTCTTTGCAGAATACCTAATAACAATTTGTTATTTTCAAAGAACAGCCTATTTTAATGTCTTCGTTGACATATTTAATTAAAAAAAACTTATATTATTTGAACTCTTTTTGCATGAAATAATTTCAGAGGTTATTTTTCAACCTTCCTCCTAATTCTTTTAAAATCTAAAATATATAAATGGATTATAAGTATTTGATAATAAAAGCGCTATCGATATAATAAGTATTACTAACGTAATTATATATCCCATTCCTACAAAAACAATATTTTTTTCTGAATACTTCAACGCTAACTTTTTTGTATAAGGAAACATACCTAATATAGCTGGTATAAAATAAATACTAGAAACCACTAAATCATAATTATCTAAAAACGTTTTTTTAAAATCTGTTGGCACAAATATAAACATATTTTTTAAAACTATAAACATATCATTGAAATTTTCTAGTCTAAATATTACCCAGCTTATTATTACTATTAAAAAAGTTCCCGTCCATCGAATAATTTTAGGAGTTTTTTCGATTATTTTTGTTAAAAGGGTTTTTTCAAGAATTAAAAATATTGAAAAATATAACCCCCATAAAACAAAGTTCCAACTAGCACCATGCCATAATCCAGTTAAAAACCATACAATAAAAACATTCCTTATCCATTTTTTTTTGGAGCATCTGTTACCTCCAAGAGGAATGTATAAATAATCTTTAAACCAACTTGATAGAGATATATGCCATCTGCGCCAAAAATCTGTAATACTTTTTGCAATATATGGATAATTAAAGTTTTCTAGAAATTTGAAACCAAACATTCTACCAAGACCAATAGCCATATCAGAATATCCTGAAAAATCAAAATAAATTTGAAAAGTATAAGCTAATGCTGCTATCCAAAGCAAAGCGGTTCCAGTATTTGCTAAACTATTATTATAGATAGTATCCGCAATAAGTGCCATATTATTTGCAATAATAACTTTTTTGCCTAAACCAAAAATAAATCGTCTCAATCCCAATACAAAATCTTCAAAGGTTTCTTTCCTATTGCTTAATTCTTTTTCTATTGTTTGATAGCGTACTATTGGTCCTGCCATCAACTGTGGAAAAAGGGCAATGTATGTTCCCAATTTAATAATATTTTTTTGAACTTTCACTTTTTTTCGATAAACTTCTATTATATAAGATATAATTTGAAAAGTATAAAAACTTATACCTATAGGTAACGCAATATTAGCAAACGGTATATCAATTTTAAATATAGAGTTAATATTATTAATAAGAAAATCCGTATATTTAAAAACTATAATTAATAGTAAGTTAATTATTATTGCTACAACCAAAATTTTTTTACTGTGTTTTTCATTTTTATCCATCCATATTGATAAAATATAATTTATAAATATAGAGAAAAGTATTAATACAACATATATAGGTTCTCCCCAAGCATAAAAAATTAGAGAAGAAATAAATAAAATTATATTTCTATATGTTCTATTTTTAATTATAAAATATAATAAAATTGTTATTGGTAAAAATACCAATATAAATGTAAAACTACTAAATAACATTTATTGCACTCCCAACTCAAAATATAAAGAAAATAATCAATATCATTTTCTTTAATTTAATAAATTTGTATTATAAAATTCTATATGACTATTTTTAACGTTATCAAAATAGTACTCCCTAGCTCTTTCATAGCTTGCTTGACTATACTTTTTGTATTTTTTTTCTTCGTTTAGTAAATCAATTATGTTTTTAGCCATTTCTTCTTTATCTCTATTTTTTACTAAAATACCAAATTTTTCTGCAATTATTTCTTTTGCACCTAGCGCAGTATCAAATGCCACTAATGGCAATCCGTAACTTGCAGCTTCTAATAGTACTAATCCCAATGATTCTTCAAATGATGTCATTATATAAATTGAACTATTTGTATAGAAATTGATTAAAGCCTCCCCGGTCAAAGATTCAGTAAATGTTATTCCCTTAGTAAGCCAAAAAATACTACAGGAAGTGAAAAATATTTAAACATATACATAGCTTCTGTAAATAAAAATTTTAAATTAAAAATTCCTTCTTTAGTTAAAACATAAAAAATCGCAAAAATTATTGTTGTAATAAGGGAAATTAGTAAATCTTGTCATCAACGAAGTAACTAAATCAATTATTGGCAGCAATAATAAATATAAATATAATGAATTATCTTTGTAAATATTTGCTTATTTTTCATTTGAACTACTTCATTAATTATTAAACCATTTTTTTTTTATATTTGCAAGTTATTCTGTGTTTGAATTTTTTCGTTTGTCCCTTTTTTTAGCTTAAACATTTTTTTATTAACTCCTTTTTTTTACTATATTTTATATTATATAAAAAAAACTATTTCGTTTGGCTAGTTTATCTTTTTTTAACATCTT
>JAQVNR010000065.1 GCA_028703035.1 Bacilli bacterium
CTGCAATTCCAAGAAGAATTATCTATCAAATATAAATACCGAAAACTTAAAGAATCTTTATCAAAAGAAATTAGGCAAAAATATTTAGATAATTTACCTACAAAACTAAATATAAATGGAGACTTAAACTTTAAAATACATAGCATCGAAGGTACACTAATATCGAATGGATACAATCGTATTGTCATAGGTGATTACGGAGCATTTATTGAATTTGATAAAACACAGGTAATCAAATCTAATCTTAAAATAAAAACAGGTCAAGAATATAGAATCAGCGATCCTAAATATAGTGAACATGTAAAATATTATTGGCTAACCCCTAAAGATGATAGTAACATGAAGGTCTACTATCAAAAAAGAACTGTAAGTTATGCTGATTATAAACCAGAAATGTTTTATGTTTCACCTTATGAAGTTTTGTTAGGAAGTAATATATGAAAAATATAATTGTATATGGTTCTACTACAGAAAAAGCATTTAATAAATTACAAGAATTAATTGATAATATGAACCAAGAAGATATTAAAAAAGTTACCAAAACATCTCTTAATACTGGGATATTCACCATTGAATTAAAAAGTGGAGATTGTTATAAAGCAGTAAGAGCTAGTGATAATGCTAGGGGTTATAGATGGCAATATGCATACATAGATAAAGATATTAGTAAAGAATTATTAGATCATGTTGTAACTTCTAAATTTATACCTGAGTATGGTATTGATGATTATTGGAACTTTGATAGGAATTTGGAAGACTATTACGAATGGTATTAAAAGTAAAAATAATAAATTAAGGAGAAAACAAATGTTAAGAACTGAATATATAGATGTATCTTTTAATCTAAAACTTCAAAAAGATTTACAAGAAGATGAAGTAATATGCTCTCATTGTGGAGGTACAGGACTCCAAGTAGATGATCACCCTTTTGGTATTAAAGGAGAAAATAGTAAAGTCCACTTCCCACATAAACAACAAACTATCACAGGTTGTAGACATTGTTATAATGGTGTACAAACAAAATGTTTATATTGTGAGACAATTTTAAATAGACAAACCTATCAGTGTAATTGTGAGAAATCAAAATATGAACGTGATCAAATACAATATGAAAAAGAACTTGAAAAATGGAATAAAGCAGAAAAAATTTCATTATCACAAGCTATTGAAAAATATGAGATGGTTTATATTGATAACTCTGATGATTTCGTTAATTCAGATGAATTATTAGAATGGTTAGAAGAAAGAGAAGAAGAAAATTTACAACCTATTAGTAGAAATTATTTAAGGATTTATGGAACATATACAATGGATTTATCTATGGATGCATCAAGTCTACTAGAAGATGTTTGTAGTGATTTACACGAGGACGCTATGGATAATATTTCAGATGCAGATCAGAAAGAACTTCAAACATTATTAGATAAATGGTGTGAAAATAATAAGCAAGGAACTACCACTTATTATGCAGATTATTCAGTTGGAGTAATTTTATGAAATTTTAAAAGTGGCTCGTACCAAGGGTTTCAGGGTTTATAATATACTATCAAATAATGATTTTATCGGCAAAGAAAGGGGTTGTAGGATGAGTTATGATCAGCAAATAATTTCAGATATCATGGATAAACTTGATGTAAAACTTGTTGAAGAATTCATGAAAGATTATTGTGTTTCAGAATATGAAGCCAGAAAAAGTTTAGCTGAAATGTATTATACCAATTGGTATGTGAGATAAAACAAATAAATAACATATTTTATGCCAAATAATATTAAAAAAAGGAAAGGAAGTGTAAATAAAAAATGAAACAAGTTTTCCAATGTGACTATTGCACAACCATTTTGCCAAAAATCGAATGTCAAATACACGAAAATATTTGTTCTTATAATCCAGAAAATAAATCATGTTATTCCTGTAAAAATGCTAGATTGCATAAAAATAAATTAGAATATTGTAAATTAAATAAAAAATTAAAATTATATTTAAATAATTCAAATTATGAATATGAATTTATCCCAAAGGTGAATTGTGAAAAATGGGGAAATAAAAATATAGTTTAAGTCAAATATAATAATATTATAGTATGTTTGTTAGGCTTATTAAATTATTATCAATTAACTTAGACCGCAACATTTCCAAACACTAAATATTAACTTAGAGCGAAAATTTGATACCTATTTCATGTCTAAAATTCTTTAGGGTAGTTTTATGCCTATAAAATTTTAAAGGGCTTAGAAGGGCAAATTATGAACAAGAAAAGGAACTGTGAAAATATGTGTGACAAAGAAAAATATTTAGAAGAGTATGAATATAATGAAAACAATAAAGAAGATTTTAAAGATAAAGAATGTAACTTAGAAGAAGATTTCATTGTTGGTTATTTGCAGTATTGACTTTGCATATCAAGTAAGATATAATAATATTGTAAAATATTAATGAAGTGTGGTGATATTATTGGCAAAGCAAAAATCAAAATCTATCAATCTTACACCAAGAGACAAACCAAAGAAGCAAGATAAATATTCTGAAAAATCAAAAGTAAAAAGAGAATATAGTTTTAACATAAATGATGCAGTCATTTATCTTGGATTAGTAGAAGAGTATAGAAATACATTATGTACAATTGTGAAAAGAAGTAGGAAGCACATAAGTGAATATTATACTATTAAATTCGCCATTGATGATGAAATTCTTAAAGACGTTGCAGGTGGTGTCCTACAAACAGTAGAAGAATTTGAATCAAATTTAGAAAAAGAAAAAATCAAAGAAAATAAAGAATATGATCAGAATACGATATCAGAATTAGAAAAAGAAGTTATTGAAAAAGGTCTAGAACCTTATAAAAACCCAAAAACTTGTTTGAATCCAATTGCTCATTATGAACATAGATGTCATAAATGCGGATTCGAGAACAGGTGTATTTACTATAAGAAATACAAATATGTTAAAGTTAAAAGTTAAGTAAATTAAGAAAGGAAAGAAAGGAAGATGATGAAGTAGTTGATTAAAATAATTAGAGCAACACCAAATCCACTGACACTTATGGGGATTGTGGCAAGCACTTGTTGGAACAGCACACCATCACCACAAATAGGAATTAATTGTATAGAATCTGGTCATGGTCGCGTTCTTGAATATCCAGATGTTATTGTTGAAATTGATGGATATTCTGCAAGGATGATAAGAGAACTTTATACAAAAATCGTTGGTGTTACAAGACTTCAAGCTAGTACAAGATATATTCAATATGGTGAATTTGAATATTATATCCCTGAATCAGTTAAAAATAATAATAAGGCGTTAGATATATATGAAAATTTAATGCAACATATTTCAACAGCTTATTTGCAATTAGAAGAGTTAGGTATTCCTAAACAAGATACTGCAAACGTACTTCCATTAGCAATGCATAGTAAAGTTGTTTTGAAAATTAATGCAAGAGGAATTATTGAAATGGCATTAACAAGATTATGTAATAGAGCATTAAAAGAATATAGGGATTTTATGATTGAATTAATTAATGTTATTGGAAATATTGATGGTGAATGGAAAAAAATTGTAAGTTATGCTAAACCAAAGTGTGAAGTATATGGTTATTGTAATGAAAAAAATTCGTGTAAGGGAGATGATAATTAATTGACAATAGTAGTAAACTTTTTTGCTGGTGCAGGGACAGGTAAAACCACGTTAGCAACAGATATATTTTCAAGATTAAAGAAATTAAATGTTGAAACTGAATTAGCTTTAGAATTTGCAAAGGATTTAGTATGGGAAGAAAACTTCAATACCTTAAAAAATCAAATGTATGTTTTTGGTCATCAATTACATAGAATCGAAAGATTGATTGGTAAAGTTGATGTTGTAATTACTGATAGTCCCTTATTATTATCAATTATATATAGACCTGAATATTTATCTAATGTGTTTGACAAGTTAGTTTTGGAAGTGTTTAATTCATATAATAATCTTAATTACTTCATTGAAAGAACTCATAATTATAATCCTAATGGAAGAGTGGAAAAAACATTAGAAGAAGCTTCGATTAAAGATAATCAGATTAGACAATTGTTAATAAATAATAATATTACATATAAATCAATTGTTGGAAACGAAGAATATATTAAAAATATTATAGGTAGTATTATAGAAAAGGTTAAGTGAAAGGAAGGTTAATTAATGAATATAATAATTTTCGGTGAAATGGGTTCAGGGAAATCTACCGTTGCTAATTATTTAAGAGATACATATGGATATTCTAAATTTGCTTTTGGTTCAAAAATTCATAGTGAATGTCGTATGCACGGATCAGAGACAAGAACTGAAATGCAACTGTACGGGCAATCAATGAGAAAAATATTTGGAATTAATATATGGTGTGATTATGTTTATAATCAAAGTCTTGGATGTAATAAAATTGTAATAGAGGATGGACGACAACTTAATGAATATGACTATTATGTTAAATTAGGATACTTACCAGTTGGAGTTGTTACAGAAGATAGTAAAAGAATTGTGAGACTTAAAAAAAGAGTTGATTATCTTGTAGACCCCAACACATTTAATCATGAAACTGAGATACAAGCCAGAGTATGTATAAATAAGTGTAAAATAAAAATATATAATAATTCAGATGATCAAAAAGATTTAATTAAAGAAATTGAAGATAAATTAGGTAAATATTTGAGAGGAGGGATTTAGTTGTATCTTTATCTCGCAGGAGCATTATCCCATTATCGTAGAATCAATAAAATGCAAAAGGGAATTGATTGGAGAAGAAAAATAGATTCTTGGGCAGAAGATTTAAATATAAAAACGTTTAATCCTGCGAAAGATTTTCTAATGGAGAAAAATCACACATATAATCCAAGATTATGTGTTGACCAAAATGAATATTATCTAGACAAATGCGATATTATGGTTTGTAATCTTAATGAAATTAATTTTAGTCCTGGCACAGTATATGAAATTGTTCGTTTTAAAGATATGCGGAAACCTGTTATTGCATTTGGAACAAAGCATAATAGTCCACATATCAACTCTTGTATTTCCCATCAATGTGAGACACTTGAAGAAGTTATAGAATTACTTATAAATATGTTTAGTCAATAAATAATAATTTAAAGGAGAATAAAATACATATGAATAATACTAATATAGATATTGGTGAAATCTTAGAATTTAATGTAGAAAATCATGAATTTTTAGAAATACTTAATGGCAATAGACCAATTTCGGATATAATCTGTTGGCATAGTTTAGGTTTAGTATTAAAAGAAATGAATGAAAAATATTGTGCTCAAAATTGTTTATGTGAAAGCTGCAGAAGCCCATTGGAAGAATACACTGAATATGATATTGATGGTAGGGTTTCAGGGATGCACTGGTCGTGTAAGAATGGATGTTAAATAGAATTGTAGATAAATTATGTGGATAACTTCCCAAATTTTCTTTTTAATAATATTAAGATATATATTTTGTAATAGTGTATTTTGTGTGTCTAAATTTTAGACTGGTCGGGTACATAATTTAAACTGGTCTAGAATTTAGACTGGTATTTTCTGTGGATAAGTAGGTATGAACTAGTATAAAATTTAGACTGGTTGCTATTTCATATTTCCCTTTCTTCCATCATCATTTTGTATAATTTGTCGGCACTTATTATTCCTTCTTTAAACAACTGCTCAACCTCTTCAGTTTCCTCACTACATAAAAAGTACATTTTTCTCTCAGCCCCTACCTTTCCTGATTTACATGTCCAAATATAACCATTTTCTTCTAACCAATTCATACCATTTATACAACTTTGACGAGACAAACCAGTTAATTTGATAAGCTGAGAAATGCTTATCCAATCACCACTTTTTGAAAACCCCCATGTTTTACGGATCATAAGAAGATAACACTTTAAAGCTGAAAAATTACTAATTCTAGGTATTAATTTATCAAATACAACATTGGGAACTTCTGTAAAATTTTTCTGTGGTTTAGGTAATCTGAACATAATCTTTTCACTTCTCCCTAGCATTTTGAGTATTGCAAAGCTAGGCAAGAAATGTTATAATTTTTTAGAAGTTAACACATTTGCCTTTTGAGTCTCCAATGAGTGTCGAGTTTGCCGACAAGTTCACTCACTGGAGATTTTGCTTTGCTTATTCAATTAATTCAATTAATTAGTTTTCTCTCCTTTTATCCAATAAAAAAAGTTAGTAGCATGTTCCTTTACAACTACTAACTTTGATTATCTTAATAATTTTTATCAAAAACATTTACAACTTCATCTGCGTTTGATATAATTACTTTAAGATATCTAAGCATTTGTTGGTCAGAACATTTGCTGGATTGGGAGTTATCAGTTTTGCGGGCTGGTGACTCCCACTTATTTTATTGGGTTGTGGTTTTAGTAAACATCGACATAATTCTTCTTCTTAAAGAAAAGTTGTCCACAAATATTTACTAAGCCCTATTATACAACAAATTTATCCACAATGGTATAGGGTTAGAAAAATTTTGTTAACTTGTGGATAAGCGTAAAAAATAAGCCCTATCACTTATACTTTTTAGTATTTGTGATGGGGCTGTTATTTTTTTATTATAATTTTTTAAAATAATCTTTAAGAAATAACCTTATAGCATAAGCTACTGCTTCCGATTT
>JAQVNR010000066.1 GCA_028703035.1 Bacilli bacterium
TGCAAGGCGAAGAACTTTATTTTACTGAGAAAAATTTTTAAAGACCACTTCTCAGCTTTTTGTGTGCCTAATTTGTGTTTGAATTTTTTTTCAATTTTATCTTGACACATTATAGTTGGTCTCTCTCAAAGCAACATTTAAAAAATCACTTTCTCCATCGGCATGGCCACCAGTCCAAGCCCACGAATTGTAAATATTATGATGAATCATTAATGCTTTATCCCTAGTTTTATTTACAACGAAAGCTGAGCTGGTGAAGTGGGCAAATTCATTATTTCTAGTCAATACATCATCAAATGTATCAATCCATTTCAAAATAATTTCTTTGTCCTGTTCTTCCTGCTCATTATAAGGAGTATAATTTTTTATCAATTTTTTTATATTCATTATTCTACACCACTTTCATTATATATTCGAATCCATCCAAGTTCTAGCCACTATTTTATTTCTTCAATGCACTTTGTTATATTATAATTTTACTCCTCATATTTTCTCTCTGTTTCAATTTATATAAATATTATACTATATTTTTTCAATCATAGATATATTTTTATATTTGGTTATTTTTACCTACAAAGTAAAATATTGTTCTGTTGTTATATGTAATTATAATTTTTAAGAAGCTATTATTGTTTTATAAGTTTAGTATATTTAGGTTAGGAAAATCTGAGGCATTTTCTTTTAAGTTAATAGATTTTTTTATTAATTTTATAACTTCATCTTCTAGTGATACAATGTGAAATATTGATTTAACCGCTACAAATCCAAATATAAAAAAAGAAGCTATTATAATTTGCCTCTACTAATATAATTAGACTATTTATTGAATAGCAGGTTTTTATTTTTAAATTTGGGAATAGTAATATATCGATCATAAATTGATAACCATTCATTTATTTTAGGTTCTTCTGAAAAACGTAATAAATCAATTAAATTATTAATATCGTAGTCAACATCAGGATTACACATTCCAACCATTTCATCACATAATACTTCATATAACCTTTTAGATATAGGTAAATCATCTAAACTTGCTACACTACCAAGTAACGTTCTTTTTATTTGATGTTGATTACCATTTTTTCTTAATATCATAGAATAATCCCAATTAAATGATTGATTATCAGGTATTTGTGTACTAAAAAATAATTCACATAAACTATTATCTGTATTATTAGAAGTTACTCCCAAACGAAAATCTTTTTTATTTTGATATAGAGATAATCTAGTAACTACTATATTATTCCAAAGTCGATTGTCTGTATCATTATTTTCTATTGTGATTTTTCCATATTCTCCGTCTATTGTATCCATACAATATCCTCCTTCCCTTTAACGCATGAATATATAATACATCAATTTTATTAAAAGTCAATTTTATTCTTTCGTGTAAATAAGCAATAATAACAGCAAATATTTTCTTGACTTACAAATTTTTAAAAATTTTTCAATAAAATTGAAAAAAGACAAAATTAAATTTCATACCTTTTAATATCAGTCAGTGCGAAGTATTAGGCAAAACCTTCTAATGCCAAATTGTTTCTAAAAATCAAAAATAACAGGCCGGTAAGTAAAAATAAATTATCTTTAGAGGTTGGATTAAGTGAATCTACTATTGATTCATCTATAAGATTGTTACAAAATGTAAAGCTTATAATTAAAAAGGACAATTTGTATTATAGAAATGTTAATTTTAGTTTTCCAAAGGTTGTAATATTTGGTTACTTTTTACCTACAAAGTTTAAAAACTCCTTATTGTCTTTAATTCCAATATAAAAATAGATTGCTCCTTTAGGTAACAATCTATCTCTAAATGTTTTTTATTGATTTAATGCCACTTCATTATATCTGGTGACCCATATGGGATTTGAACCCATGTATGTAGCCTTGAGAGGGCTATGTGTTAACCGCTTCACCAATGGGCCATAAAGGAATTATATAAAAAAAACAGACTACTTGCAATAAATAAAACGAGGTTTCCTCGTTTTATTTAATTTTAATAGTCTTTTTTGATAATGATTCGTCTTTTTTAGGAACGGTAATTAATAATGTTCCGTTTTCAAATTTAGCGTCTACTTTTTCTTCATCAGCGTCTCCTAAATTAAATGATCTAGTATATTCTCCGTAACTTCTTTCTCTTCGAATATAATTTTTTTCTTCTTCTTCTATTTCATTTGATCTTTTAGCTTTTACTGTTAAGTAACCATCTTTAATTTCAACGTCGATGTCTTCTTTTTCAAATCCAGGAATGTCTAATTCAATATGATAATTATTGTCTTTTTCATAAATATCACATTTCATATCATTTCTTCCTTTCGCAGTTAATAAAAAGTTATCAAAATCATCATCAAAGAAAAAACTTTTTGGGATTAAATTCACTTTCATCCACTTCCTTTCCTAATATAATTATAACACAACATTAGCACTTGTCAACCCCGAGTGCTAATGTTGCCGTCTTTTTTATTATATGTAGTAAGGATTTAGATATACGGATTAAATATTAAAATTAATTAAATCATCAATATTATTATTAAAAATAAATAAAAGTAGTTCTTTATCTAAAGTCGTTAAATCTTGTTCTAAACCTCGCTTTTCTTTTAGACATAAATCTGGGCGATATTTTAAAACATCGTAAAAGTTTTCAACACCATAATCTTTTAAATAAGTTAAAACTTCTACTACATTATGTCTCATAACATCTAAATTTGTAATTACTTCATTAGATAAAAATTTTTTTAATTCCTCTAAATTTTCATTTGTTAAATCAAATTGTTTTAAAAAGTCCATTGTTTTTATCTACTCCTATTCTTTTAATAGCTTCTTTAATGAAATCATATTCGTGTGGTTCTAAAAGGGTATTAAATGTTATAGCATAAAGTAGTGCTTCTTTTTCTGGCACTTTTAAATCTATCAATATTCTAAATACTTTAAATACTTTTGGTCTAGAAATAATTTGCGTTCCAAATACTAATTCGGTTTTTCTTTTAAGTAACCCTTTTGGGGCATTAGTATAAATTGCCGCTCGATACCCCTCATCAATTAATTCCATAACAGGATAAGCTGATTTGATATTTTCGATTTCGAAGTCACTCATTATAAGCCAACTTTCATTTATGGCGGTATTATAATGCTCATTTTCAGTATGGGTTATTTCCGGAAGTGATGATTCTACTAACTCCGGAGGATATAGTGAGTTATCTAAATCATTCGTCTTTTTATTAAGTTTCTTTTTGGCATTAGAATATGTAGACCAAACACTCAGATTATTTTTAAATGCATAATAAACTCTTTTTATTATTAATGATTTAAATGCTGTTCCAGCTTTCGATGGATATTCGTGGATATAATCATTTAATCCAACTTCAATAAACTGATCTAGTTTCGCATCTAAATTTTTACTACAAAGAACTGAATAACTGGGATTATTTTCATTAAAGAAAGATTCTAAATCAAACCCATACATTTCCAAGATATCAAGGTTATATTCTACTTCCGTTTTTTCTTGATTTTTTCTTTTAGACTCAAATATACTTGGACATTTGTCTAGAATGTCACTAATGTTTGCACCTTTTTTCTTCAATTTAGACATGATTATTTTTAGATTATTTGGGTTTGCAGTAAGTAAAGCAATGTTGGTTTTTATAATCTTTTTAATTGGTATTTTTATATTATAAAAAATAGAAATATTTTTTTTAAAGTTTGCTAAACCTTCACAGGTAAATAAAGTTGTGCTCGTATTAATTATCTTTTTAAATTCAGGGGTATCTGGAGTTATATTATATTCTGTTTCTAAAAGCTCTAAAATGGTACTAATAATTTCTGGGTTAGAATTAATAAGTATGTAGATAAGGCTATAAATATTGCCGGGCTTAAATTCTTGAATTGTTTTTTTGTTAATTAGTTCTTTCGCAGTATTTTCCAGAGTGGTTAAATCTTTAACTGCAATTAATTTTAATTTTAAAGATATTTCTAAATCATCATAATTATATCCTAAGGTAGCTATTATTTCTTTGACTTTTTGAGTACGTTCTGCCTCTACCAACTTCGTTTCTGTTTTAGGAACTTCGTTTCGAATAAATGATTCAAATATATCATTTGCTTCATTTATATTTAAGTTTACATTATTTTGATTTCTAATGTCTTTAAATTTTCTTGAATTATGCTCATTTAAATACGAAAAAATAATATCTAAATTTGACTCTGCTGACAACGGATTTTCTTCTCTTACAATTTTTTCAACAATTTCATAATCTTCTGCTGTAAATATTTGATTGTTATTGATAATTACTAATATATGTCGATAGTCTTCAATTTGTTTTTTTGATCTTTTTTTTATATTATTAGCTAAATATTCATTCTTTTCAATAACTTTATTTATTAATTCCTCTAATTCAACTAGCTTTAATTTTTGTTCATCACTAAAAGCAATTTTATTTTCTTTACCATTATTTATTTGAGCTATTCCTCTAATATATTTGATTGAAACTGCAAATTTTTTTTGAGCATCTTCAGTATCAATATGGTTTTTTATACTACTAAGCATCTCATCAGATAAGTTTTTAATATCTTCAGAAGGGTTTTTGTAAGTTGCTAAAAAGGCTTTTAATTCAGTATTATCAAAAGCTAGTTTTTGTTCATCAGATTCTGATTGGTATTCTAAAAGAGCTTGATTTATTATTTTTTCAAGTAAATTTTTGCCTTTTAACATAATTTTCCCTCCTAATTACTTTGTTTTCTTTTTTATTGATTTTAAATACGTTTTTATTTTGCTTCTTATTTCAGTTTGAGAATCAAAAAGTAGACTTAATTCTTCTAACGACGCAGACTTGCTTTTAATTTCACTTATTTTTTCGTTATAACTTTTTAATATATCAGCAACTGTTTTTTGTGGCTCATTAGAACTCTTATCGGCAAATAATATAAGTAATGCATTGTTTGCTAATGGAATATACATTAAAACGATGTCCATGTAAAACATTCTTAAAATAGTATGATTATTTAGAGTTGTTTCTTTATCATTGCCATTTTTATTACCGCTAGCCAAGTTATCTAAAATGCTTTTTAAGTGGTGTCTGCTAGATTTTAGTATGCTCTTACTTTCTAAATATTTAAGAATTAGTGCTTCTTCATTATTATCAGTTAGATATATTAGTTGTGAATTATTTTGAAAATCCGGTTTTTCTTTTACTTTACTAACTCTTTTTTTTAGAATTTCATATGTCTCTATATATTCCGTAATATTTAAAATTTGTTCTTGACAGTTCTGCTCATAAGCTTTTGGAGTTTCTTTATAACTAGTAATGAAATTATCTAATAGCTTAGCACTTTGTTTGATGCTATCAATAATTATTGCTAGAGTTAACTCTTCATCATCCCCCGTATTTAAAGAAAGTTTCTGATAATATTCTTCTGAATTACTATAAATCATTTTTTCTAAATAATCATGTTCTTGAGTAATAATTGCCTCAGCTTTTAATAGTACCTCTTCAGCAACTTGAATTATTTTATTTGAAATTGCATCTGACTCGATATTTTCTTTTTTAGGTTCGTGTTTTCTAGATATTATTATAAGATTTTCACAATTTTCGATAAACTGTCTTTTAAAATCTTCTCCACTTGCCGTATTCATAAATTTATCATATAGAATAAGTTCTTCTTTTAATAAAATAGCAACGACTGCATTTTGAACTTGTTTATAAGAATAATCAACGATAATTTCTTTAATTTTACCAATTTGCTCAACTGCTGTGCTCGTTTTTAAAACAATGTTATTGTTTAAGCAAATATCAAGTATTTTTGTAATTTCATCTTCATAAGCTTTTGATTTTTTATCATATATAAGGCGATATTTTGAAGCATAATCTTCGTTTTGTTTATTTCTAGGAAAGTTTAAATAATAGTTTTCTTGGCCTATTTCTTTTTTTACCGCAACTTTAGTCGGTAAATCTAAGCCACATTTGTCTAACAAATCATCAAATTCACGAGGATCTAATATTTCTTTTGTTAATTCTTCTCCTTGAAAAAGATTTATATATTTAAGTGTCAAACTTTTTGTGTTTTCTAATATTTTTGTTTCTTCTCCTTGATTAAGGCTGTAAGTGGCTATATGCTGAGTTATAACTCTTGCAATCTGATTAAGCCATAAAACTGATTCATCATACTGCGTAGCATCAGGTATTTCGTTTAAATCACCTAGTAGATCGTTATACAACTTTATTATCTTATTGTAACTTTGAAATTTTTCAGTTAATTTGAGACAATTTTCCTCTTCCATTAATTCCATTATCCTGCTAAAATCATCTGCAGATATATCTTGCAAGTCTTTAATAGTTATATTTTTTTTATCAATATTATATTTAAATAATAAGTTCTCTATTTCTAAAACATAATTTTTTTTTCTTTTAACAGCGTCCATTTGAGCAGATATTACATTGATGCGATTATTCAAAGAGTCTAATAAGTCGGATATTGCTTTTATAATATCACCTTGTATAATACTATTAGTTCATTAAAGAACTGCTTGTATTATATCCTTTCTTTTATTATAATACATTCTGACACTGTGGATTGTTCTGACTCACCTTATAGCTTAGACTATTCTACGAGA
>JAQVNR010000067.1 GCA_028703035.1 Bacilli bacterium
TTTTAAAAAAACTCATTAATAAGTCTGTTTTGTCATGCAATAATATTATTCTAAAAAAACATTTAAAAACTCTTGAT
The DNA here is from genome assembly GCA_028703035.1 of Bacilli bacterium. Lineage (GTDB taxonomy): Bacteria > Bacillota_I > Bacilli_A > RF39 > UBA660 > DUUS01. The sequence continues at coordinate 78 of JAQVNR010000067.1, forward strand.
TTTTTTTAGCAAGTTTTTATACCTTCCCCTAATATATTTTACACTATCATTAAGACGATTTATTTGTCTTTTTTTTCTCATTTTGATATACTTAAGAAGGTGGAAAACATGACAAAATATGACGAGGATTCAATAACTATATTAGAAGGACTAGATGCAGTTAAAAAAAGACCAGGAATGTATATAGGAAGTACTGATAAAAAAGGTATGCACCATTTATCTTGGGAAATAATTGATAATAGTATTGATGAAATAATAAATAACTTTGGTGATAAGGTAAGCGTTAGAATTAATAAAGACGGAAGTTTGACTGTTGCTGATAATGGAAGAGGTGTACCTACTGGTAAACATAAAAGTGGAGCCTCAACTCCAGAAGTTATTTATACAATGCTTCATGCTGGAGGTAAATTTCAAAGCGACGGATATAAAGTTTCTGGAGGTCTCCATGGAGTAGGGGCATCAGTAGTAAATGCTTTAAGTAAATGGATGGAAGTTACTATTTTTCGTGATGGAGAGATTCATTATATTAAATTTATAGATGGTGGTAAGGTTGAAACACCTTTAACTAAACAAGGAACAACAAACAAAACAGGAACAATAGTAAGTTTTTTACCAGATCCCGAAGTTTTTAAAAATGCTAACTTTAGTTTTACAACTATTTGTGAAAGAATGCAAGAGAGTGCTTTTTTATTTAACAACCTAACTGCAACAGTTGAAGATATCCTAGATGAGAAAAAAAATGTTTATCATTATGATAACGGAATTATCTCTTTTGTTGAATATATAAATGAAGATAAAAAAAGCCTCCATAAAGTAGTACCAATAAAGGGAAATAAAAATAAAGTTGAAGTTGATATTGCTCTTCAATATACTGATTCATATACAGAAAATATTTTATCTTTTGTTAATAATGTTAAAACGATTGATGGGGGAACCCACGAAATAGGATTTAAGACTGCAATTACTAAAGCCTTTAATGAATATGCTAAGGATAAAGGAATACTTAAAGCTAAAGATAAATCATTTGAAGGATCAGATGCCAGAGAAGGACTAACAGCAATCATAAATTTAAAAATACCTGAGAATATTTTACAATTTGAAGGTCAAACAAAGGGAAAACTTGGAACGCCAATTGCTAGATCGGTAGTTGAAAATATTACCTATGATTCTTTAAAATATTACTTAGAGGAGAACAGAGAAATCTCAGTTTTAATTATTGAAAAGATGAATAAAAGTAAAATAGCTAGAGAAGCAGCGCGGAAAGCAAGAGAAGATGCTAGAACTGGTAAAAATAAAAAAGAAGCTAGAAATTTAAGTGGTAAGCTAACCCCAGCTCAAACTAAAAACCCTAAAATTAATGAATTATATATCGTTGAGGGAAACTCAGCTGGTGGTACTGCTAAAAAAGCTCGTGATCGTAAATTTCAAGCAATCCTTCCTCTTAGAGGTAAAATAATAAATACTGAAAAAGCTAGTTTAACAGATATATTTAAAAATGAAGAAATTAATAGTATTATTCACTGTATTGGGGCTGGCTATGGACCTGAATTTGATGTAAAAGATATTAATTATGATAAAGTAATAATTATGACCGATGCTGATGATGATGGAGCTCATATTCAGTGTTTACTATTAACTTTCTTCTTTAGATATATGAAGCCTCTGATTGAAGAAGGACATCTTTATATTGCGATGCCTCCATTATATAAAGTAGATTATAGTAAAAAACATGAATACTGTTATACCAATGAAGAATTAAAAGAACTTCTTAAAGACAAAACTAATTATAAAATTCAAAGGTATAAAGGATTAGGTGAAATGAACCCAGGACCATTATGGATAACAACGATGAACCCTGAAACAAGAAATTTAATTAGAGTTAATATTGATGATGGCACACTTGCCGAAAAAAGAGTCAGTGTTTTAATGGGAGATGTTGTTGAACCACGTAAAGAATGGATTAATGAAAACGTGGAATTTTCTTTAGAAGATGATTATAAAATTTAAGCACTTAACAGTGCTTTTTCTCTTCCCAGAATTTCAAGTGAATTGACATTATTAAGCATATTAGCTTGGGATTAAGAATTAGATAAAATAGTTGGTTTAGAGCTAGATACTGATGATTATATTATCAAAAAATAGTAAAAGTATTTTAACAAAAAAAAATAGAGCTAAAAAGCTCTTTTAAATTTCTCTCATAATATTTCTGTTTTTATAAGGATTGCTTTTATCAATTCTATCAATAAATAAAATACCATTTAAATGGTCTAGTTCATGTTGGAAAGCAACAGCCATATCCTCTCTGACTCTTATTTCAAAGAAAATGCCTTCTTCATCATATGCTTCAATCGTAATTCTTGCATGTCTTGGAACTATTCCATCAACTTCACGATTAACACTTAAACAGCCTTCACCTTCGCCAACAAAAATTAGTTCCTCACTTTCACTTTTAATTTTAGGATTTATAACAATATGTCTATTAAATTTATTTTCATCTATTTCCTCAGATATAACAAAGATTCTTTTAGGGATGCCTAACTGAATGAAAGATAAGCCCATACCGGCTCTTAAATCATATTTTTCTCGGTAATTATCTATTTGACTCATTTCTAAGTAATCAAGAGAATCATTAATTAATTTTTTCTCTTCTTTTGATAAAGGAAATTTCACATCAAAAGATTTAGTTCTTAAAACTTTATCAGTTTCATCTAAAATATTTATATTAGGTAACTTCATTTTTTTCACCATCGCTAAGGGTATTTTAACAGAAAATACTTAAAAAATAAAGACTTTGACAATTTTTAACAGAAAAAGCAGAATTGATGCTTTAGAATTTATGTAGGTGATGCAGAATGAAAAGCAATCTAACTCCTGCTAAGTTTATATTCTTAATTTTAATAATAAGTATTTTGGTGACATATTTAGTAAGCTATTATGGAGGATATTTTAAAGATGCCATAACTAAAACAACCTGTCCGCTTATTGGAGAAGAGTATCAGGATGGAAGTTCTAGTGGAGAAGGTAAATGTATTATTCCAGCTGGAGCTTTTGATTAATTAGATAAACAAAATAAAAAGACAAATATTCCCAAATTTTAATATATTAATTACCATATAGACTATTATTTTTAAAAAAGTGTGATATTATATTGATGAAAAGAGGAATTTAAATGGAATTAAAAAAAATAGTTAAAAATTATAATAAAACAATATTATATTTAAATTATTGCTACCTAACTAAGCACCCAAAAGATTATGAAAAAATAACTAAATATCAAATGGTATTAGATGTATATAAACAATACATTGAAAATCCTAAATTTATAGTAGATGTTTGTTCATTTGAAGAATTAATGTTTCTTAAAAAAATGTTAAATAAGAAAGTAAAAGTTAATGATTATTATAATTATAAAGAGTTAGAAATATTTCGGAGTATAAAATATAAATATCTAGCATCTTTTGATCATGATAATGAGTATTTTCTCGTTCCACCTGAATTAGAAAAAACAATAAAAAAAGCACTTCAGAATTTAGATGAAGAAGAACTTAAAAAAAGAGATGAAGTAAATAATTTATTAATAGGCTTAATTAGGGCTTATTATAGCTTTGACTTAGATATATTATATGAATATTTTTCCGAACATCATAATATGTCATATATAGATTTTAAGGAATATCTCGTTAACACTATTTATTTAAAAAAATACATTTATCTTAAAGGATCAGAAGAATATGAGTTTTTATGTTTTAGTGAAGAGTATTTAGAAAACATTGACGAAATCAACGATAATTATAATGAAAATTCTCAATATTTCAACTATAGGTTTCCTAAAGAACATTTAATATCCATAGCAAAAAACAAGATTAACTTAGAAGAACCTGACATAATGAAATTTTATAACTATCTCTTAGAAACAGTGGGAGAATTATGCTTTGTAAAAAAAATAGTTGAAAAATTCATTAATCTTGCTGGTGTTTCTAATCATAATAGTATAGGCAAGATAATTAATATGATTTCAAAGTATGGAAATTTTGATTTAGACCTAGATGAAGCAAATAATATCCTTAATATAATAATGGATGCCTATAATAAAATGCCAAACTGGGTAAATGGAGGAGTTCCTTCTTTTTATGCTGCTGAACAAATGCTGGAAGAAAAATCAAAGAATCCAGCACCATTTCAAACTGAAAAAGCAATAAAAATTGGTCGAAACGAACCCTGTCCCTGTGGTAGTGGTAAGAAATACAAAAAATGTTGTTTAAATGAAAAAGACTTAATTAGAAAAGGAGCTGTTATAACATATGAAGATTCACTACTATTTTATAAATTATATACTTCATTAATGGCTTTTACTAACCAAAAATATAAGATTATTAAAGATGTAAATTCCGCAAAAGATTTTATTAATTCTAATGGAACTGTTAAAGCTGATTACTCAGTAAAAATTAGAGAAAAAATGTGGGAAGATGAAAATATAATTAAAGAATTTTTGGAAATAACTGACTTGCCTAATGAAGAAGCAGAAATTGTTAAATCTTGGAAAAAAAGAATAACTGAATGCTTTGTTTTATATAAATATGAATCAGGTTTAGCTATTTTAATTTCAAATAATAATATTATATATGGCGTTGCAGGTATATCAAATCCTATTTCCGAGAATATTCCCGCTCATAATCTCCCAGCATTTGTTGAATTAACTTTACTGCCTTTTAAAGATAAGATAATTTATGATAGCATTCTCCAAACCTATAATATTTCTATGAAGGATGGAATAAAAAAAATATTTAATGATACTTACGAAAAATTAAAAGATGAAATAATTACTAAATTATAAAAGATGATTCACTTGGTTCATCTTTTTTTTATCTTCAATATTACTTTGGCAATAATCCAATCGAAATTTTTTTTTAAAAAGTACTCAAAAAGGATTGACTTTCATTTTTCTATGTGGTAAATTATATGTAGCTGAAAGAACGGTAGTAATTGTTCTTTTAGCTACTGAGACAAACATGATTCGTTATGTTTGTCTCATTTTTTGACATTTCAAATGATATATGCTATAATGCAAGTGTATTAGGGTTATAGGGGGTTAAAAAATGAAAGGATTTCTCTTAGATTATATCAATGAAAATGAGTTTAAAAAATTAGAAAGAGCATTAAAAAAATATAATATGCTAGCTTTTAAGAAATTAAACTTTGATTATTATCCGTCTTTGAGACGAGGAAAATTAGTTGGTGAAAAAATATCAAGTAATAAAAAAGATAACACCCAAGTTTATGAGTTGAAATTACCTAGTGATTATATGTTTAGTCAAGTTCACGGTGATGTAATTTTAAAGTATATTCTTTATAAAAATGAAAATGTTGTAATGCTTGATACTATCACTCCAACTGAAATTCTTTTAGAAGGTCATGTGGCTGAGCTTGCTACTTATAAAGGGGTAATGATAAGCAAAGCTAACACTACTAAAGATATGTTTAAAATTGATTTATTATATAAAATGCAAGATAAGTAATTATCTTGCTTTTTTTAAATATTTAAAAAAGACTCCGAAAAGCTAACATTAAAGAAGTTTTAATTTTTTTATGCGACAGCTAATTTGCGAAAGCAATTTGATAAATAAAGTAGCATATTATTTTATCAAATAAAAGAAAAAGTAAATTCATTTGCCCACTAACCTTTAAGTTCATCTGCATAAAATATACTTTCACTTGTATCCGATTCGAATTTTATTGAATAAAGGCTTGGTATTTCATTAATAAAATAATTTAACACAGCTAAATAATAAATATTATTATTTTTATAATGTTTTAAAAAACTACTTATATACATACTCTAATAACTTTTTATTCCTTATATCAAATTATATTACATAGATTTAAAAAAGTGCCCATTTCTAGGTACTATTCTAATCTTTTATAGTTCGTATAAAAACTAAATGGTGCAGGTAACAGGAATCGAACCTGCATGGATTGCTCCACTAGATCCTAAGTCTAGCGCGTCTGCCAGTTCCGCCATACCTGCAATAAAAATGGTGGATCTTGTAGGACTCGAACCTACGACCGCCCGGTTATGAGCCGGATGCTCTAACCAACTGAGCTAAAGATCCATCGCTTCTTAATAATAGCATAACTAACTTTTTTCTGCAATATTTTTTGGTAAAAAGACAGGATAAAGTGAATAATTAGTTTTTATTCTATAATAAGAAATTGTGTCATTTGATATAGTTTTGAGGTGAGATAATGTTAACATTTTCATGAATAAATACAAAATAATCATAAAAATAAATTCTAAATTCATAATATCATCTCATTTTACCAAAAAGGGTCATAAAAATATAAATAAAAAGAAGTGGCCATATTTACTAATTAATCAGTTAGTGTAAAGAGTTTTAGGGGAAAATAGTTAAAATAAATTTAAATTTCTAGTTTTATTAGCCAAAACTAAGCTTATTTTTTATTGAATCTATTTAATTAATATATTTTTATGCTAAAATATATT
>JAQVNR010000012.1 GCA_028703035.1 Bacilli bacterium
TATTTTATGTTTTAAAGCCTCTTATAAGATAGTTTAAAGAATAAAATTTAAAACCGGCCACTTTTTAAAGCAAGCCTTTACTGTAAACTCTTGCTTTAAATCATAATATTTCCGTGAATAGTTACATTACTTCTTTCAAAAAACAGAATTTTGTAGTAAAATTATATCAGGTGAAAAAAATGAGTCAGCTGTTAATTAAAATTATAAAATTATATCAAAGCATGCCAATAAATACTCATTCTAGATGTCGGTTTACACCGACCTGTAGCCAGTATATGATTGATGCAATCAACATGTATGGCTCACATAAAGGAGTAAAGCTTGGTATTAAAAGAATTTTAAGATGCCATCCATTAGGTAAATATGGTTATGACCCAGTAAAGGAGAACTTATGAAAAAAAAATTAAAAATTATTACAATAATCTGTGGATTACTTATCTTATCAGGATGCAATTTATTTAAAAAAGACCAATTTGAAGGTGTAACAATATATACAACTGCTTATACTATTGAATATATTACCGATAAATTATATGGAGAATATTCTAATATTTATAGTATTTACCCAGATGGAATTGAAATAGAAGAATATAAAATTACTAATAAAAAAATAAATGAGTTTAGTAAAGCTAACCTGTTTGTTTATAATGGACTCAGTACTGAAAAACAAATTGCGGCCTCACTTGTTAATAAAAATAAAAAATTGAATATTATTGATGTTTCAAGAGGTTTAGAAATTAAGGGTGAGGCTTTAGAGCTATGGATTAGTCCTTCAAACTGTTTAATGATTGCCCAAAATATTAAAAATGGATTAAAAGATTATATAACTAACACTTCTATATTAGAAGCAGTTGATAATAATTATGAAGAATTAAAAATTGCCATATCTGAAATCGATGCTGAACTTAAATTAATTGCTGAAAATGCAACTAATAAAACATTAATCACCTATGGTAATGCTTTTGATTTTTTAAGCAAATATGGTTTTGAAGTAGTCAATATCAGCAGTGAAGAAGAAACAGCTTCAGCAAATATTAGTAGAGCAAAAAAAGCTTTTAACAATAAAGAAAATAGTTATTTATTTATTTTATCTGGTAGTAATCAAGAAGATGAAGATATCGTTAATATGGTAAGTAGCGGTGCGAGTATTAGAGTAATTAATAAGATGGCAAACATTAGTGATGAAGAAAGAAAAGAAGATCTAGACTATATTACTTTTATGAAAGACTTTATCGAAGCAATTAAATCAGAAGTATATTAAAGCGGCAATTGCTGTTTTTTTTAAATATATTCCCTGATGAGTCATTGACTTTAGTAAATAATTATTGTAAAATCTTCATATGGACATGGAGCAGTACTCAAGTGGCTTAAGAGGCGCCCCTGCTAAGGGCGTAGATCGGGTAACCGGTGCGAGAGTTCAAATCTCTCCTGCTCCGCCATATTTTTTTTGTCTCCTTAGCTCAGTTGGTAGAGCAATCGCCTCTTAAGCGATGGGTCGTGGGTTCAAATCCCCCAGGGGACACCAAATTGGGATTAACACTCATAACAAATATAGTTATGGGTTTTTCTTTTTTCGTTTGTTATAATAAGTCTTAAATTTAGGAGGTTTTATGAGAAAATATGTTGGAAATAAATATACATCCATAGGGATTTGTGGATCTTTTAGAAAACATTATGATATTATTTGTAATACGATAACAATATTTGAAGAAAACGGTTTTGTTGTGACAGTTCCTAAAAAAGATAAAATATTAAAGGAAGAAAATGGTTTTATAATTTTTAATCAAGAGGAGGATTTGGAGGCCCATGAATTAGAAAAAAATTATTTAGATAAATTACCGGATTCTGACTGTGTTTTTGTATGTAATCCAGATGGATATATTGAATCTACTGTAATGGCAGAAATATTTGTTATGCTTATCCAAGGTCAAGAAGTAAGATTTATGTGTGAACCAAATGAAGAAGTTTTAAAATCCGCTTTAAAATCTTCTAATATTAATTCGATGATTGTTTCACCAAAAGAATTATGCTTTTTTCTGAAAACTCATAATGAAGTTTTCAAAAATGAGAGATTGGTCTGATGCTTATGATGAAATTAATAATTTATCATTTAAAAAGTGAATATTGTTTTTATATTATATATAGTTGAATTATTAGCAACTTTAATAGAGTTTATATTAGCTTATTTTTTTAAATAGCATACAAAAGCGCTAAATCTAACTTAAACAACTCCTAAGAGAGTGGTTTTTTTAAATTTTTTACCTTTCATAATTTTAAAAAATAAGATACAATTAAAAAAAAGGAGATAAATATGGGAAAATATTTTGGAACAGATGGAATTAGAGGTAGGAATGAAATATTTACAAATGTAGTTCTAACATGCATTGCGAGTTCTTTAATTAAAACAATAAATAAAGAAAAAGTAGTAATATTAATTGGGGGAGACACTAGAAAAAGCACTAAACATATTAGTGGGATTTTAGCTAAAGAACTTAGTATAAGAGGCGCTGATGTACTTGATGCTGGAATTATACCAACTCCAGCTATTAGCTTTTTAACTAGTAAGTATAAAGCTGATTGTAGTATCATCATAACCGCATCACATAATCCCTATACTGATAATGGAATTAAAATTTTAAATCAAAATGGAGAAAAATTAAGTGATGACTTAATTAATGTTATTGAAAATTATATAGATACTTATAGAGATAACGATATCATTAAGACAAGTGGAAAGATTAAAAATATTCATGAAAAAGCAATTGATGATTATTTAAATCATTTACTTAGCTCTATCTCTAGTGATTTAAAAGGTTTGAAAATCGGAATAGACTGCGCTAATGGCGCAACAAGTATAATAGCTGAAAAATTATTTTCGAAGCTTAATGCTGAATATATACTTATTAATAATAATTGGACATATAATAATGTTATCAATAAAGATTGTGGTTCTACTCATTTAGAAGGAATAAAAAAACTAGTCCAAGATAAAAACCTAGATTTTGGCGTTGCCTATGACGGTGATGGAGATAGATGTTTAATGATAACAAATACCGGCAAAGAAATTGATGGAGATCATATTCTAGGTATTTTATCTAACCATGATAAAAAACAAAAAAAGCTAGTTATCACGGTAATGGCAAATCAAGGTTTAATTAATTATGCTAAAGACAGTAATATTGACCTAATAATAACTAACGTTGGAGACACCCTAGTTTATGAGGCAATGAAAGAAAATAATATTGATTATGGTGGAGAGCAATCAGGCCATATTATCCTAAGAAATAAAAAAATGCGCACTGGTGATGGACTTCTTACTTCAATTGTTATTGGAGATATTATCAAAAAATCTAATAAATCTTTAGATAGCCTTGCCAGTATTGTCCAAAAACTACCACAAATTATTACAAATGTTAAGGCTGATGCTGATGCTAAAGAGTCTTTTAAAACCAGTATAGAAGTTTCTACTTTAATTAGAGAATATGAAAACATTTTAAAAAAAGAAAAAGGTAGAATTAATGTTAGACCATCAGGAACCGAGAACTTAATTAGAATTACAATGTGGGGAGAACATGAAGATTATATTAAAAAACAAGCTAGTGAGCTAGCAAAGAAATTGGAAAGGATTATATCAAAATGAAAGAAATAAAAAGGAATAAATTATTTTCTTTAAATGAAAGCATTACAGGAAAATATTTAAAAAATTTTAATTATCCATATGAAGCCCTACCTCATATTAAAGAATTTATCTTAGAAATAATTAATTCTTTAGATAAAGAAGAATATAAAATAGATAAAAATATTGCGATTGCTAAAAATGCTACTATTCATCCATCTGCTGTCATCCTTGGTCCAGCTATTATAGGTAAAAACACTAATATTAGAGTAAATGCTTTTATTAGAGAAAATGTTATAATTGGAGATAATTGTGTTATAGGTAATTCATGTGAATTTAAGAACACTATTATATTTAATAGTTCACAAATTCCGCATTTTAATTATGTTGCTGATTCAATTTTAGGATATAAAGCCCATTTAGGAGCAGGAGTCATTACTTCAAATTTAAAAGCTGATCAAACAAACGTTACAATTAAATATAATAATAAAAAAAATGATACTGGTCTTAGAAAATTTGGAGCCCTAATTGGTGATAATGCTGAAATAGGCTGTAATACTGTCTTAAATCCAGGAACTATAATCGGAAGAAACTCTACTGTCTACCCTCTTAGCTCAGTAAGAGGATATGTTCCCGAAAACCATATTTATAAAAATGAAGAAGAAATTATTCAAAAAAACTAAAAAAAATAACAGTATTTCATTAAAATCGTTGCGTTTAAGGTAAAACAAGTTAAAAACGGTTGCAAAATCAAAGCTTTTATTATAAAATGAAATAGGCTTTTTGATTGGACCTGTAGCTCAGCTGGTTAGAGCGCACGCCTGATAAGCGTGAGGTCGATGGTTCAAGTCCATCCAGGTCCACCATTTAAATATGGCCCGTTGGTGAAGTGGCTTAACACACTGCCCTTTCACGGCAGCATTCATGGGTTCAAATCCCGTACGGGTCACCAAATGTTAATAAAGCAAAGCCTATCTACTACTTTTGTAGAAGGCATTGAGCTTAAGCATAAGACTTGATAATTCAAGCAAATAAAATTAAAACCTTATAGGTTTTAATTTTATTTTAAAAACTTTGTTAAAACACACTCTAATTCTTTTAAGTTTGTAGGTTTACCTAAATAATCATCAAATCCTGATGATATAAATTTTTCTTTAGAATTAGCTTCCACCTCTGCAGTTATTACTACTATTGGAATTGTATAGCCTCTTTCTTTTAATTTTTTCATTGTTTCTGTTCCACTTATATTAGGCATCATCTCATCCATTAATAATAAATCATATTTCCCACCATTATTTATTTTATCAATACATTCCTGTCCACTTGAAACTTCTTCTGTCTCACAACTGAACTTTTGAAGTAATCTTGTTCTAATGATGGTAATTCTTTATTATTATTTTGAAAACTAAATGTGTTTATTATTTTTTGATTTAAAGTTATTGTAAACTTGCTTCCTTGTCCATAAACACTTTGAACAGTTACCTTGCCACCCATTAATTCTAAAATGTGTTTGGTTATAGCCATACCTAATCCTGTTCCTTCAGTAGTCGTATTACGATCTTCTTCAAGTCTTGAAAACCTTACAAACAATTTATCTAATTGTTCGGGTTTTATCCCTCTACCAGTGTCCTCTACTGAAATTATTAATGTTGAAATATCACTTTTATTAATACAATTAACTTCAAAATTTACATGTCCTTCGCTAGTATATTTAACTGCATTGGTAAGTAAGTTCATTATTGCTTTTGTTATATTAGATTTATCTCCTAGTAACTTTTGAGGTAAATCTGGTGCTATTTTAACATTTAATTTTATTCCTTTTTCTTCAAACTTGTATTCAACTAATTTTATAACATTTTGAAACATCTCGCATGCATCATATTCCTTATCTGTTATATCTACATTTCCTGATTCTATTTTTGACATATCTAGAACATTCCCAACTATTTCATGCAAAACTTTTGATGCGTTTATAATGTCGACCGAATTTTCTTTCGCTTCCTCAATGGTTTCGACATCCTTATTTAATTCACTCAGACCCATAATTGCATTAAGTGGTGTTCGTATTTCATGACTCATACTAGATAAAAAATCTGATTTTGCTCGATTGGCTTTCTCTGCCATATCTTTTGCCACATTTAATTTATTTATCATTTTAACGTCAGGGTTTTCAATTGTATTATACATTAATACAGTAACAATTGTAATTGTTACATTGATAAGTAATAAAGCAGGATTCACTGCTCTTGCAATCATAGTAATAATAACGCAAATAATAAAAAGATAAAATGGATAATATTTTTGTGCAAAAACATTATTATGATTTCTTATTGCTAATATTATCCAAAACAAAACATTCATTCCAACTAAAACAAAAATTGCATTAGTCACCATACCATAAGAATAAACCATATTATTTTGATTAAAAAAATTTACAGGTAATAATATTATTAATAATCCACCTAAACAGAAAGTTATTTTTATCATTTTTAATATTTTTTTACTAGGTTCTTTTTTTGATATGTTATATATGTAAACACTCAATAAAGTTACCCAAGAAAATATTGAAAGCATGAATAGCCTATTAATAATTTGACTAGGAATATAATATTCTTCATAGTTTGAAACAAACATAATAGAACCTAGCTCAAATAATAAAGAAAATAAATTTATTACTACCATAATCCCATATATTTTAGTTTCAATATTTTCAAATCTAGCTTTACTATAATAATTATAAATATTCATTAAGCAAAATATTAAATTACAAAAAATAATTGCAATACCTACTTCTATCATCTCTATCCACCTACTATTCATTATAGCAAAAAAATAATATAATGTTTATAAACTTACCCAATATTTAGCAAATTAATATAAAAACAAATACAAATATAAAAAAATTATAATTTTAAAAAATATTAGCTTATTTTCGAGCTAATATTTTATAAAATCCTTTTATATTTTTATCTTCTTCCATTTTTCTTAAAAATATTTCATCAATTTTTCCATTTGGCGTTAAAGGGAATGTTTTTAATGTCTCAAATTTATTTGGTATATAGTATTCAGGGAGCATAGTTTGACAGATAGTATTTATTTCATCAATTAATTGTTTATATCCAATTTTATTTTCATTTTCTAAAATTATATAAGCCTTAGGAAGTTGCCCTTGTGGTGCATTATGATCTGTTATACCAACTACTTTACATTGTTTTACGTATTTATGAGTTTCTATAACTTTTGCGATAATATTTGGATATATTTTAAATCCATCTGATCTTATAATTACATTTTTTATTCTATCTTCAATCCAAAGAAACCCATCATTATCAATACAAGCAATATCTCCTGTATGAATCCATACTTTGCCATCTGCATGTATCTGAAGAGACTTATTAGTTTCTGCTTCATTTTCAAAATATCTTAACATCCTAGTTGGAGTACATATACATAATTCTCCCTTTTCATTATAATTTAACTCATTATTTTGTGAATCAAAAATTCCCATAGTTCCACCTGGTAAAGGAAATCCAGCGCTACCATACTTTATATTATTGCCAATACATACACTAAAAACGGAATTTGACTCAGTTAAGGCATATCCTGAAGCAATTTCAGCTGCGTTTCTTTCTTTTAAAAAATCACTGCCTTCTTTATGGAGCTGAGGCTCAATCCCAGCACCGCCACAAGCAGGAGTTTTAATAAAAGATAAATCTTTTTGTTTTTGTAAAATTTTGCTGTTTTTTAAACCGCCAACAGATGATGGCACGCCAGCAAAATGATTTGGCTTATATTTCAAAATATTTTTATCAAATGTCTTAGAGTCAAATTTCGGAATCATAACAACTTCCATCCCCATTACAAGGGACATATGTATCATATTAAATCCATATGCTAGCCACGGAGGCATTATATTTAAAAGAATGTCTTTTGGTTTTAAATCTAGTCCTGAGTATTTATACTGCCAAGCCATAGCATTAAAACCATCATGTGATAAAACAGCACCTTTAGGATGTCCAGTAGTTCCGCCAGTATGAACTATTGTTAATGGCATATTTTCCTCATATTCAGGGATATTCACAGTTGGATGTGCACCTTTATAATTTGAATTAACAAAATCTTCGTAGTTAATATGCATGCCATCATTATATTTTATCATCGATAAAATAGAGCACAGTATACTAGCAATATTAAGTGATGTAGGCAATCCCTTAATTGCTGAATCTCTTAATGAGTAATTAATAACTTGATTAACTGTTGTCTGATCAAAAATACTGGCAAATTTATTATTAAATAAGTTTAATGTAACAAACTTATCAGATTTTGCTTCATTTGTGTAATTAATAATTCCTTTAATATGAGTTCTTGGGTCAATCATATTACTTATTGCTCTTAACTCACTTAAAGCATAAAAAAGGTACACCAGTTCTAGGGTAGCGAATGCTCAGGTTGCTCTCCAGCAGAGCCTTATCCTTTCGCTACTAATATATTTTAGCATAAAAATATATTAATTAAATAGATTCAATAAAAAATAAGCTTAGTTTTGGCTAATAAAACTAGAAATTTAAATTTATTTTAACTATTTTCCCCTAAAACTCTTTACACTAACGTCTTAATTACTAGTTATCACCTTAAATAATTAACTTCTTCAGTTTTGTTTTCATAAAGATCAGGAATTTCATCAAGACCAATATTACTTAAAACTTCATTTAATTCTTTGGCTGGTTCTTTTGTTTCCTCGATTACTATTTTTTCTGATTCAGTTTTTTTAGGTAAACTTGATTGAAGCATTGCTAGCCGGTGTTTTATATCTTCGGCAGACAATTTATTTTCTTTCGGATTTTCTAAAGGTACTAATTCTTCCTGGGTTTTAGGTTTAAAAGGATCAAATTTTGGTATTTCAGCAAGCGGTTCATGACTAAAGATATTTATTTTAGTATCTAATGATTCCTCATCCATATTTTCATTTTCAATAATTTTTTTAGGAAAATCTAATTCTTTTGCTGGAAATGACTTTAAAACTTTGGGATTTAAAATAAGTTCTTTTGTTTCTGGCAAACTATCCTCTTCTTCAATTGAGTCAAGCTCAATTGGGGTAATTGGAGTAAACTCTAAATTAATTTTAGGCTTTATCATCGGAGGCGCATTTCTCTGAAGTGTTTCTTCTACAATAACGGGATTTTCTTTAACACTAATAATAGTCTCTTTTTCTGGCTCTAGTTCTTCCATTTTTAAAGATTCTTCGCTGATGACTGAAGATTCTCCATATTCTGTTAGCACAGAAGTATCAAGCTTTTTATTAGACTTCCTGGAAATAAATGTTGAAATAATTATTAAAATAACTATAATTAAGGAAATAACTGCTATTGCCATATATATATAAATCATTATTTCACTATCACCATTGTATAGATTTGTTAAAACTTCTTTTAACTTATCCATAATTAATCACACACCTTATATTCTTATCTATATTCTAACAAAGAGAAACTATTTTTGCAATAGAAAAGGACTAGATAGTCCCTAGAATAATCTCCAGATATCAAGTGCGGTAATATATAACATTAATATCATTAAGAGTATAAAACCTATTGTATGAAACATTCCTTCTATTTTAACATCAACTTTTTTCTTAGTAATTGCCTCTATTAAAATAAATAATATTCTGCCACCATCAAATGCCGGAAATGGGATTGCATTAATAAATCCTAAGTTGATACTTAAATAAGCTGTTAAATAGATTATACTTTGCATACCATATTTAGCGGTTTCACCAACAATTGAGTACATGCCAACTGGTCCAGATAAAGAAGATAAACCGAGTTTACCAGTAAAGAGTGCACCTATAATCATTCCCATGGTTGTAACTATTGAACAAAATTTAGTAAATGCATATTTTACCGCATTAATAAATCCTGTTTGAACATTGTCTCCTACTCCTAGACCAAAAACTTTTATTTCGTCTCCATCTTTATTTATTTCTTTCTTAGGAGTAATTTCATATTTTTTAATTGCCCCATCTTTTTTTTCTATTTTAAAATAATAAACATCTTTATCATATTTTAAATTTAAAACTACAGTTAATTTATCCCAAGTATTTATTTTATAGCCATTTAATTCAACAACCTTATCTCCTACTTCAATACCTGAATCACTAATCGGATAGCCTGTAGGAGCATAACCAATAATTGATGCTTGTTCAGGATTTCCCCAAATTAAACTTTGCAAAAATAGTAAGATAAAAGCAAGCAGAAAATTAAATGAGACTCCTGCGATTAATATTAAGAATTTTTGTAATTTAGTTTTATTACACATAAACTGATCTGACTTTATTTCCTCATCGTCTTCTGATACTTCACCAGCCATCGCACAAAATCCACCGATTGGAAGTAGCCTAAGTGAATAAACAGTCGGATCTTTTTTTTCTGGCTTACGCTTAAAAGAAAAAATTTTAGGACCCATGCCTAAAGCAAATTCATAAACGTGAACACCTGATTTTTTAGCGAAAATAAAATGACCTAGTTCATGAACAAATATTAAAAGTCCTAAAATTAGGATTAAGATTATTAATGTCATTTTTCCTCCTTACAAATATTTCATTAATACAACAAATATCAACGAAACAAATATTAAACTATCAAGACGATCCATTACTCCCCCATGACCAGGTATAAGATTGGAAAAATCTTTGATATTATGCTGACGCTTAATCGCACTAAAAAATAAATCGCCAATCTGACCAATAATAGTCATAATAAATATCGCTAGAATCACAACTAATAAATTAGTTTGAATATTAATAAATGTTGTATAATACATAGTTATAATAAATGTTCCCATGAGTGATCCTATTATATAACCTTCCCAGCTTTTTTTAGGGCTAAGTTTAGTCACTTTGTGGGTTCCAATCATCACTCCACCAATATAAGCAAAAGTATCAGTTATGATTGGTATTAGAATCATAAACATAAAGTAATTTAAACTATGTTCTCTAACTAAAATAAAACAATTTAATCCAAGACCAATAAGTAATATAAAACCTAATAATTTAAAAGCATCTTCAGTAGTGTATTTATTCTTAGCTTGATAAAAAATTATGGGAATTAGCATTCCTAGTAATATAATGCTTAAACAATTATAATTTAAACCAAACATCATCGAACTTGAATCAAAATTACTATAAATTATGCCAATTAAGCTTAAAAACGCTAGTAATTTTACAACATTAGGATATTTATAAAGATCATTAATCTCTTTAACAGCCATCATTCCAATTATACCTATAACAAGGGCAAAAGGAATTCTGCCAATTATTATGATTGGGATTAATATTGCTAGTAAAATAGCTGCACTTATAACTCTTATTTTCATTAGTTACCACCAAACCTTCTATTTCTATTATTATATTCAGCAAGCGCCTTATCTACTTCTTTTTCATCAAAATCCGGAAAATAAACTTTAGGAAAGTAAAGTTCTGCATAGCTAGCTTGCCATAACATAAAATTACTAAGTCTTTGTTCTCCACTAGTTCTAATTACATAATCAAGAGGAGGCAAATTTTGATATAAATATTTGTTTAAGTTCTCTTCAGTGATTTCTTCATCTAAATCTTTCATTTTAATAATCGCATCAACTATTTCAGTTTTACTTCCATAATTTAAACAAATATTTAATACTCCACCGGTATTATCTTTAGTCATTTCTACTACTTTACAAATAACTTTCCAAACTTTATTAGAAAGAGGCTTTTGTCTTCCCGAAAAAACCATTTTTATATTTTCTTCGTGAAGTTCATTAGCTCTATCATTAAAAAACTTGATAATAAGTCCCATTAAATAGCTAACTTCTTCTTCACTTCGATTATAGTTTTCAGTTGAAAAAACATAGAGGCTTAAATATTTTATATTTTTTTTAAAAATATACTTAGATATTTTAATTATCTGATTAGCAGCTGCTAGGTGACCTTCAACGTTTTTTTTATTATTAAGTTTAGCCCACCTACGATTACCATCCATTATAATTCCTAGGTGTGTCGGTATTTTTACTTCGTTCATAATTTCACCTAATAATAAGTATACTAGTTAAAGATAGAAAAATCAACCAAAAAAATGGACTAAACATAACGAATCATATTTAGTCCAGTAGTCAAGGAAATAACGAATCATTTCCTTGACTACATATAATCTATCATATAGAAATATGAATGTCAATCCCTTTTTGTAACTATTTCCATGAATAATTAAGTTAATAGTTATATTAGAATTAATCTCAATGGGTATGTTTATCCCAAAACAAGGGATGATAGCTATTAAGATGTAATCAAAGAAAAAAAAATTGATGCTCTTAATCAAGAATTTAGTGATTATTTATCAGAAAATAAAAAAAACTTTCAATCATGCTGAATGTAGAAATGACATGCTAAAATTAACATTACATTTAGAACAATATAGAAAACTAAAGTGAGAAAGGAATTTACAGTTATGAAAAAAATAAAAGAGGGGAATCAGCAAGAATTGATAGAATCAGAAACAAATGCTGAAAAATTGAAATAAAATACATTATATTCTAAGAACTCTTATTTCACTTCGAAAAGATGAAAAAGAATTAATAGAAAAAAATGTTTTAGATATAAAAGCATCTTTTTATGATAATAATATTCAAATAATATTTGCATCCAAAGGAGGTTTATTTACTCATAAGCTATTAAATGATATAGATTTTGATAATATTAAAATTAATCCAAAAATTATTATTGGAATGAGCGATATAACTTCTTTATTAAATGCAATTTATGCCAAAACCGGACTAATAACTTTTCACAGTTGCATTTTCAAAGGTTTTCTTAAAAAGAACACACCATGGTTAACAATTAGAAAAGGAAGCGGAACCGGAATTTTGGTAGGAGGCAATTTAACTAGTTTAAGCTTCATAATTGATACTGCATATTTTCCTAAAGAAAATAATTACGTATTATTTTTAGAAGATCCATCTTTTGAGATTAAACCAGATACTGTAAAATAATCTTTATTAAATTTGAAAAAAAATGGGATATTTAATAAAACTAATGGGATATTAATTGGTAATTATGACGCATCAGGTACTTTAGGAAAATTAGTGTTAGAAGTAACAAAAGAATTTAATTTTCCTATTATAAAGTGTGACGATTTTGGTCATACATATTCTAATTCAACATTTCCTATAGGAGCTACTGTAAAAATTGATGGGGAAAAATCAGTTATCTAATTGGGGCATTATGGAGCGAGAAATTTCCAACTAATCTTCTTTTTATTTCATCAGGTTAATCAAAGAAACTTAATTGACTAGATTCTGGTAAATTTGTAAAGACTCCTAAGTTTCTCATTTTATCAATCGACGTAGAATTTATTTTCCCTCTCATTTGAACATCTTCAATACTAATAAATCGGTTTTGTTCTCTTTCATATATAACTTTTTTAGCAACAGTTTCTCCTAATCCATCTAAAGCACTAAAAGGAATAATTAGTGACTGTTTATCTTCTGTTATAAGAAAAGTCTTGGCTGCACTTTTTTCTAAATCAATATTTTTAAAAGTATAGCCTCTAGCAGTCATTTCAAGTGCACTATATAAAGTATCTAAAATATCTATTTCTTTATTAGTTAATTCATAGCCTTTACTTTCTAATTCAACTATGCGATTTCTAATGCCATTTTCTCCCTTAATTAGTGTTTGTACTTCAAAACTGTTACATCTAATGGAAAAATAAGCACAATAGTAAATTATTGGGTGATAAACTTTAAACCAAGCAATCCGTAATGCACTTGTAACATATGCAGTTGCATGAGCCTTAGGAAACATATACTCAATTGTTTCAACTGATTCAATAAACCACTTAGGAATATTATATTCGGGTTTAATAAGTTCTTCTTTAAAGGGTTGCCATCTAGGATTAGCAAGCTTAGAAGCACGATTAGCATATGATTTACGAACAAACTCTGTTGTTTTAAATGCGGTTGTTCCATCCATACCATATGACATTAATTTTGTGATCAGCTCTTCACGACAACCAATAATTTCATCAAATGTAGCAATTTCTTTTTCAATTAAATCCTTAGCATTCCCTGCCCAAACACCTGTACCGTGTGATAAACCAGAAATTTTAACTAAACCTCCAAATGTTTTTGGCTTAGTATCAGCAAGCATGCCTTGAACAAATTTAGTTCCAAGTTCAGGTAATCCTAGAGTTCCAGTATTACAGTTTATTTGGTCAGCTTTAACTCCCAAAGCTTCTGGACTAGTAAGTAAACTTAAAATTTTAGGATCATCAAAAGGTTTAAGGGTTAATATATCAATTCCACTTAAATCTTGAAGCATTCTTAAAGTCGTAGGATCATCATGGCCAAGGATATCTAATTTCAAAATTTCATCTTCCATTGGATGATAATCAAAATGGGATGTTTTCCAAGGAGAGTTAACATCATCTGCTGGATATTGATATGGAGTAAAATCAAACACATCCATATAGTCTGGAATAACAACAATTCCACCTGGATGTTGCCCTGTTGAACGTTTAACTCCAGTTACACCAAGAGCAAGTCTTTCTATCTCAATATTTTTAATTATAATACCCTTATCTTCACAATATCCTTTGACAAAACCAAAAGCTGTTTTCTCCGCAACTGTACCTATAGTTCCAGCTCTAAAAACATTGTTTTCACCAAGGAGTACTTTTGTATATTCATGAGCTTTTGGTTGGTATTCACCTGAAAAATTTAAATCTATATCAGGTACTTTATCAGCATTATAACCTAAGAAAGATGAAAAAGGGATGTTGTGACCATCTTTCGTATAGACTTCTCCACACGAACAAATTTTATCTGGCAAATCATATCCACTAGCATATATATTACTTAAATCTTTCCCATTTTCATCTTCAAAAATTGTATGTTTACATTTTGGGCAAACATAATGGACTGGAAGTGAATTTACTTCACTTATTCCCATAAAAAATGCGACAATAGATGATCCAACCGAACCACGTGATCCAACTAAATATCCTTCTTCATTACTTTTTTTAACTAACTTTTGAGATATTAAATATATAACATCATAATGATTGCCAATTATACCTGTTAATTCTTTATCTATTCTATCTAAGATAACTGGGTGAATATCTTCCCCATATATTTCATGAGCTTTTTCATTAACTTGTTTGGTTACCTCTTCAGCAGAACCAGGAATTTTAGGTGAAAATGGCACTCCCTTGGTATCAATAATTACATCGACTATTTCTACCATATTAGCTATTTTATTTGGATTTTCAATAACTATTAGATTAGCAAGTTCACTTCCTAAATAAGCAAATGCATCAAGCATTTCATCAGTAGTTCTAAAGTGAGTTGATGGAATACTAGTAATATTACTTCTAGCAAGAGGATGTCTTCCCCCACCAGGAACTTTTTGATTAATAATAACTTCCCGATATATTTTATCCTCAGGATGAAGATGATGAACATCTCCAGTTGCAACAATAATCTTACCAGTAGCTATTGTCGTGTTAATAACTTTTTTTATATTATTTTCAAGTTCAATTATATTTGCAAAGTCATTTTGTTGGAGTAAATGATTATAAACTTCACATGGCTGAACTTCAACATAATCATAAAAGCTAATAATGTTGGCAAGTTCTTCCTCACTTTTACTTCTTGCTGAAGTAAAGACTTCTGATGTAGCACATCCACTACCAATTAAAAGGCCTTCACGATGTTTTTCTATTTCACTACGAAGTATTCTTGGTGTTTTATATAAATACTTGGTATTGGCATAACTTATTAGTTTAAATAAGTTTTTTAAACCTACTCGATTTTTTACTAAAATATTAACATGAAAAGATCTTCCAAATTTATGAATTTCATCTTTAGATACCAAACTATTTAAATCTTTTAAATTAGTAATATTATATCTTTGAACCTTTTTCAGCATCTTAATTAATATTTTAGCAGTTGCATCAGCATCATAATCCGCGCGGTGATGGCCACTTTCATCAAACTCTATTTCATATCTTTTTACTAAAGCACTTAAACTATGACGTGCTTGATTTGGATCTAAGCTTCTAGATAACTCTAGTGTATCAATAACAGGGTTTTTTATTTCTTTTAAATTATACTTATTAACTGCCATATCTAAAAATGACATATCAAATTTAGCATTATGCGCAACTAACGTAGCGTCTTTAAAAAATTCTATAAATCTTTTAACAGCTGCTTCTTCAGTATCTTTGTCTTTAAGCATCGCATCAGTTATATTAGTTATCTCAGTTATTTTTGGTGGAAGTTTTCTTCCGGGATTAATAAGTTCATCAAATGTAGCAATTACCTCGCCGTTTTGAAGTAGTACTCCACCAATTTCAATAATTGAGTCGCCACCACCGGCATTAAAACCTGTTGTTTCAACATCAAACACGCAATATAAAGTAGAATCTATATCTTGATTAATTGGATTTTTTATTATATTAATACTATCATCAATTAAAGTAAGTTCTGTACCATAAATTGCTTTAAATTTATCTTCTTCTTTTTCAATGTTTTTATTATAATCTTTAATAGAATTAAATACTTCCGGAAAAGCCTGAGCTCCATTATGGTCAGTAATTGCTATAGCTTTATGCCCCCAAGAAACAGCTTGTTTTAATAAATCTTTAGGGCTTACTACTCCATCCATTTGACTCATCATTGTATGAGCATGAAGTTCAACTCTTTTTATTTTAGCATTATCTTCTCTAACAATATCTTTACTTTCAATTTCTTCAATATCTCTTAAATTTAAAACTAAATCTTTAGCATACATGTCATTTTTTGTATAACCTTTAAATTTATACCAAGAAACTTCTTTTAAATTATTTTTTAAATTATTAAAAAAATCATCTTCTTTAGTAAATATTTTAGCAATCATACTATCAGTTTTATCGCTTATTTTTAAAGTTAATATTTTAAAATTACTTTTCGTAGAAATAAATTCTTCAATACCAAAAATATATGCTTCTACTGTTACATTATTTTCTTCACCTAGTATTTCTTTAATAGTAATAGTTTTAGATTTTATTTTTTCTCCCATAATAGTTTTAAGCTTCGGCTTAGCATTTATAATTACAACTTCTTTAGTATTTTCAATCTCTTCTTTAACTTTATTTCTTTTTTCATTGTTTAAATTAGATTCAATTGTAAAGCCACTTATTCCTAGTGATTCTAACCACTTAATAATCTTTGGGATATAATCTTTTATTCTACCAGCTTCAATCGTACTAGTTACTTCAAAAATAATCTTTTCTCCAGCAATTTTAATTTCGTTTTCTTTTAAACTAATTAAAGAAGGATACTTTTTAGTTAGCTCACCAATATAATATTTAACATATTTTATAATATCATCAATACTTCGATTATCATAAGAAAGATAAATGTTTATTTGATTAACCCCTTTTATTCCTGGTTTGGCTTTATTTACTAAGTTTAAAACTGGCTCTAAAGGTAGAATATTTGGACTTTTTAAATATAAATCCCATGTTTCTGATATCTTATTTACTACACACTTTTCTACTGTAACATTATTAAAATTATCTTCTCCATCAAATTCAAGTTTATCAAAAAATCTTTTTAACGCGTCCATAATACCTCCACCTTGTTATTTCATTATACTATAAATTGTTATTAAAAAAAACACCTTAGGGGCTTTTCATAATATTAAGATTTATATTTAATGATTTTGATTATTAAAATATCATTTAGAAGATGATTATGCTAGTATTTTAACAATAATTTGACAACAAAAAAGGAGACCTAATTATTAGGTTCTTCCTTAATTTTTTCTTCTTGCTTTTCTTCACTAGTTGATTCATCTTGTTTAGGTTCTTCAGAAATTGTTTCTTCAGTTATTACTTTGGGGGTAGCCTCATCAGTTTTAATTTCTTCATCATCTAAGAATTGTTGTTCTAAAACTTCGCTAGGTTCCTCTGCCATATATTCTTTTTCAAGCATAATCTCAATATCAGAATATTGTTTAGCACCAGTTCCGGCAGGAATCAGTTTACCAATAATAACATTTTCTTTTAAGCCTTTTAGTTCATCAACTTTTCCGCGAATTGCAGCATCAGTTAAAACTCTAGTTGTTTCTTGGAATGATGCAGCTGATAAGAATGAATCGGTTTCTAGTGATGATTTAGTAATACCTAAAATGATTGGTCTACCATTAGCTGGGACTTTTCCTTTTAGAATTACATCTTTATTTTTCTCAGTAAATTCTCGGATTGATACAGTTAATCCTTCAAAGAATTCTGTATCTCCAGGTTCAACTATTTTAATTTTATTTATTAATTTACTAGCAATAATTTCGATATGTTTATCAGAAATATCTACACCTTGTGATTTATAAACTTTTTGAATTTCTTTTAAAATATATTCTTGAGTAGTAATTGGGTCAGTTACTGCAAGTAACTCTTTGGGAGAAATAGTTCCTTCTGTAAGTTTATCACCTGCCATAACTTCAGAGCCAATCTCGACTCTTACTTTAGCTGCATAACTAGTTGTATGTTCATGAGCAACAGCGCTATTTTCAACTGCAATTTTAAATTTACCATTTACTTCTTCAATAGATGTAACTTTACCATCTATTTCAGCAATTGTTGCTTTTCCTTTTGGAATTCTAGCTTCAAATAATTCTTCTACTCTTGGAAGACCTTGAGTGATATCTTCACCGGTTGCAACTCCACCTTGGTGGAAAGTTCTCATTGTCAGCTGTGTACCTGGTTCCCCAATAGATTGGGCTGCCATAATACCAACCGCTTCACCTGTTTCAACTAAATTTCCAGTTGCCAGGTTTGAACCATAACATTTTTGGCATACACCACTTGCGCACTTACAAGTTAATATACTTCTTATTTCAACCGATTTTACACCGGCTTTTTCTACTTTATCAATGATTTGCTCAGTAATCATTTCACCTTTATCTAAAATTGTTTCTTTAGTTTCTGGATGAATAATTTTTTTAGCAGTAAATCTACCAATAATTCTTTCTGATAAACTTTCAATAACAGAACCATCTTTTTCATCAGTAAAATCAGCAACTACTAGACCCGCTATTGATCCGCAGTCATGATCTTTTACTAAAATATCTTGGGAAACATCAACTAATCTTCTTGTTAAGTAACCAGAGTCGGCTGTTTTTAGGGCAGTATCAGCAGAACCTTTACGCGCACCATGAGTTGATAAGAAGAAGTCGTTAACTGATAAACCTTCTCTAAATGATTTAGTAATTGGAATCTCAACAGTCTCACCATTTGGTTTAAGCATTAAACCACGCATACCAGCCATTTGGGCAAACTGATTAATTGAACCACGAGCTCCAGAATTCATCATCATAAATATTGGATTATTATGGTCTTCACCAATTATTTCTTTTAACTCTTTTTGAACTTGGTTTGTAACATTATTCCAAACTTCACAAACAGTCATAAATCTTTCTTCTTCAGTAATTAAACCTCGAGCAAATTGTTTATTAATTTTATTGACTTTTTCACTTCCGGCATCTATAAACTCTTGTTTATTTTGGGAAGTAATAACATCTGATAAACTAAATGTAATACCAGCAATTGTCGAATATTTAAAGCCTAAATCTTTTAACTTATCAAGCATAATACTTGTTTCAGTAGTTTTATATCTTTTAAAAATTTGGGCAATTATATTTTGAAGATTCTTTTTATTAAATGGTAGAACTTCCGGCATTTGGCTAATTGCTTTTTTAAGATCTATTCCTTGACCTAAAAAATATTTAGTTGGGGTTAAACCTTCTATATTTTCTTTACTTGTATCATTTATATATTGATATGAATCAGGTAAAATTTCATTAAAGATTAATTTACCGGCTGTAGTAACTAAATATTTATCTTTTACATCATCTGTAAATATTTTATATCTAAAAGATTTTACTGGGACAACTATTCTAGTGTGCAAAGTAATTTCTTTTCTTTCGTAAGCCATTATAGCTTCGTTTGAATCTTTATATACTTTACCTTCATTTGGTTCTCCAGCATCTTCGATTGTTAAATAATAGTTTCCTAAAACCATATCTTGAGATGGCGTAACAATTGGTTTACCATCAGATGGTTTTAAAATATTATTTGCACCTAACATTAAAATTCTTGCCTCAGCTTTTGCTTCTTCTGATAAAGGGACATGGACTGCCATTTGATCACCATCAAAGTCCGCATTAAATGCGGCACACACTAATGGATGAAGACGAATTGCTTTACCACCAACAAGTTTCGGTTCAAAAGCTTGAATACCGAGTCTATGTAATGTTGGTGCTCGGTTTAGTAAAACTGGATGTTCAGTAATAACATCTTCCACAATATCCCAAACACAATCATCACGATTATCAATTAATTTTTTTGCTCCTTTAATATTATGAGCAAGTCCATTAGTAACAATTCCATTAATAACATGAGGTTTAAATAGTTCAAGTGCCATTTCTTTTGGAATACCACACTCATACATTTTTAAGTTTGGACCAACGACGATAACCGAGCGTCCTGAATAGTCAACTCTTTTACCTAATAAGTTTTGGCGAAAACGTCCTTGTTTTCCTTTAAGCATATGTGATAAGGATTTTAAAGGTCTATTTCCAGCTGCCGTAATACTTCTGCCTCGACGTCCATTATCAAACAGTGTATCTACTGCTTCTTGAAGCATTCTTTTTTCATTTTGAACAATAATTGAAGGTGCGCCAAGTTCTAGTAGTTTCTTTAAACGATTATTACGATTAATAATTCGACGATATAAGTCATTTAAGTCTGAAGTTGCAAAACGACCACCATCAAGCTGAATCATGGGACGAAGCTCTGGAGGAATTACTGGAATAGCATCTAGAATCATCCACTCCGGTTTATTACCAGATTTTTCAAATGCAACTAAAGTGTCTAATCTTTTAATTAAACGAATTCTTTTTTGACCAGTTGCATTAACTAGTTCTTCTTTTAACTGTTTGGTTTCTTTTTTAATATCAACTTCAGCTAAAAGTTTCTTAATTGCCTCGGCTCCCATTCCAACTTCAAAATTATTACCATACACTTCATAGTATGCTCGATATTCTTTATCAGATAGGGTTTGTTTTTTCTCTAAAGGCGCTGTAC
The DNA here is from genome assembly GCA_028703035.1 of Bacilli bacterium. Classification (GTDB taxonomy): domain Bacteria; phylum Bacillota_I; class Bacilli_A; order RF39; family UBA660; genus DUUS01. The sequence continues at coordinate 20,773 of JAQVNR010000012.1, forward strand.
CTGGATTAATAACAACATAACTAACAAAATATAATACTTCTTCAAGTTCTCTTGGTGACATATCAAGGGTAAGACCCATTTTTGAAGGAACACCTTTAAAAAACCAAATATGTGAGCATGAAGAAGCAAGCTCAATATGTCCCATTCTTTCACGGCGGACTTTTGAACGAGTTACTTCTACTCCACAGCGATCACAAATTACATTTTTATATCTTAAACGTTTATATTTACCACACGAACACTCATAATCTTTAGAAGGTCCAAATATTTTTTCACAAAATAATCCTTCACGTTCTGGTTTTAAAGTACGGTAGTTAATAGTTTCTGGCTTTTTAACCTCACCATAACTCCAAGAACGTATTTTTTCAGAGGAAGCTATGCCAATTTTAATTGCTTTGAAATTATTTACTTCTAACATTATGCTTCCTCCCCTTCAATTTTTTCTTCTTTAACATCTTCTTTTTCATCAATTGTTTCTTCAGCTGTTTCTTTTTCTACTTCTTTAGCAGTCTCTTCTACTTCTTCAGCAATTATAGCTTCAGCTGTTTCTTCTTCTGATTTTTTATTTTTATCTAATTCATCAGCTTCAGTTAAATCTTTATTTTTGGGTTTTATTTCACCAGTAGCTACGTCAATTTCATCAATTGTTATTCCCTCTGATATAGCTTCTTCTGCTTCTTCTAAATCTTTTAATTCATGAACAACATCATCCCCGTCAATTATTTCAACATTTAAACCTAAGGCTTGAAATTCTTTAATTAAAACTCTAAAGCTTTCTGGGACTCCTGCTCCTGAAACAGTTTTGCCTTTAACAAGCGCTTCATAAACTTTAACTCTGCCAACAATATCATCTGATTTAATCGTTAAAATTTCTTGAAGAACATGGGCTGCGCCATAGGCATATAATGCCCAAACTTCCATCTCGCCAAATCTTTGGCCACCAAATTGAGCTTTACCACCAAGTGGTTGCTGAGTTACAAGTGAGTATGGACCAGTAGACCTAGCATGAAGTTTATCATCAACCATATGATGAAGTTTTATCATATACATAACACCCACAGCAACCCGATTTTCAAATGGATTTCCAGTTCTTCCGTCATATAAAACGGTTTTACCATCAACATCCATTTTAGCTTCTTTCATCTCTTCTTTAATATCTTCAATATTAGCTCCATCAAATACTGGAGTTGCGTATTTAACACCAATTTTTTTACCAGCCATTCCTAAATGAAGTTCTAAGATTTGTCCTAAATTCATTCTTGATGGAATACCTTGTGGATTTAGTACCATATCAACTGGGGTTCCATCTGGTAAGTATGGCATATCTTCTTCAGGTAAAATAAGACTAACAACACCTTTATTACCATGACGTCCTGACATCTTGTCTCCAACTTGAATTTTACGTTTTTGAATTATATAGACTCTAACTACTTTAGAGACTCCTGCTCCAAGTTCTTCTGAGTTTTCTTTTGTATAAATTTTAACATCATGGACAATACCATCTGCTCCGTGAGCTACTTTTAATGAAGTATCTCTGACTTCTCTAGTTTTCTCACCGAAGATAGCATGTAACAATTTTTCTTCACTAGTTAATTCTTGAACACCTTTTGGAGTAACTTTACCAACCAAAATATCTCTTTCTTTAACTTCAGTACCAATCATAATGATACCATTTTTATCAAGATTTTTACGAGATTCCTCAGATACATTTGGAATATCTCTTGTTATTTCTTCAGGCCCTAGTTTAGTATCACGACAATCAATATCGTAATGCTCTATATGTAGTGATGTATAAACATCATCTTTGACTAATCTTTCATTAAGAATAACTGCATCTTCATAGTTGTATCCATCAAAGGTCATAAAGGCAACAGTCATATTTTTTCCAAGCGCCAGCTCTCCACTATCAGTTGATGGACCATCAGCTATTACCATGCCAGCTTTAACCTTATCACCTTTTTTAACTAAAGGTATATGATTAATATTGGTTTCAGCATTACTTCTTTCAAAGTTTGCCAAATAATAAACATCTTTATCTTTAGCATTTTTAACAATTATTTTTTTAGCATCAGCATATTCAACTACTCCGGCTGCTTTGGCAACAACTACTGAACCTGAATCACGAGCAGCAACATATTCAACACCGGTTCCAACTATTGGTGAATCGGTTTCGAGAAGTGGCACTGCTTGACGTTGCATGTTTGAACCCATTAGAGCGCGAGTTGCATCATCATGAGCAAGAAATGGTATACAGCTTGTGGTAATTGAAACAATTTGACTTGGTGAAACGTCAATGAAATCAACTTCTTCAGCTTTAATCATGATATTATCACCATCAAGACGGGCAACTACATGCTCATCAATAATCATATCTTGCTTCATATTAATAGTTGCTTGACTAATATAATATCCTTCTTCTTCATCAGCAGTTAAGTATACTATTTCATCAGTTACTTTTTTGTTAATAACTTTGCGATATGGCGTCATAATAAAACCATACTCATTTATTTTTGCATAACTAGCAAGTGAAGTAATAAGTCCGATATTTGCTCCTTCAGGAGACTCAATTGGGCATATTCTTCCGTAGTGACTAACATTAACATCACGAACTTCCATTCCCGCACGATCTCTCATCAAGCCACCAGGCCCAAGTGATGATAAACGTCTTTTATCAGTAAGCTCAGCGATAGGATTGAATTGATCCATAAATTTTGATAATTGTGATGAACCAAAAAATTCTTTTAATGCAGCCGTAACAGGCCTAATATTTATCAGTGTCTTAGGAGTCACAGTCTCAATTTCTTGAGTAGTCATTCGCTCGCGAATAACTCTTTCCATTCTCGACATCCCAATTTTAAACTGATTTTGGATAAGTTCACCAACTTGACGAATTCTTCTATTTCCTAAATGATCTATTTCATCTATACTACCAATATTAGAAAGCAAATTTAAATAATAACTAATTGAGGCATATATATCACTGATAGTAAGTCTTTTTTCATTAATTGTTTGATCATTACCAATTATTTTAACTACTTTTTCCGGATTTAATTTATCATAAACTAAAACTTCTTGAATCTTATTATATGAATCAAGTTCTTGATTAATCATTACTTCTTTTACTTTTAAATCTTTTTCAAAATAAGGACGAAGTACTTCAAGTTTACATTTATCTATTATTTCGCCTTTTTTAAATAATACTTTTTTTCCATCTTTTAGGCTTTCTGCTAATTTACATCCTAGAAGACGATCTAAAACATTTAACTTTTTATTAAATTTATAACGACCGACTTTTGCAAGATCATAACGAAACTTATCAAAAAAACGGACAATAAGTTGATTTTTAGCACTATCAAGCGTAGCTGGTTCTCCAGGTCTTAATTTTTCATATAATTCAATTAATGCCTCATCTGTATTTCTAGTACTATCTTTTTCAAACGTATTAGTTAAATAGTCATTTTCACCAAACACTTCAGTTATTGCTTCATTTGAAGAAAGCCCTAAAGCACGTAAAAGCGTCGTAATTGGTAATTTTCTAGTTCGATCAATTCGAACATAAACTACATCACGAGCATCAAGTTCATACTCAAGCCAAGTCCCTTTATTTGGAATTACTTCTCCATTTACAACAGGTCTTCCATTTTTATCTATTTCTCTTTTAAAATAAATAGACGGACTTCTAACTAATTGAGAAACTATTACTCTCTCAACTCCGTTAATTATAAAATTCCCAGCTTCAGTCATTAAAGGTAAATCACCAAGAAATACGTCTTGCTCTTTTACCTCGCCGGTTGCATGAATAAAAACCCTCGACTCTACTTTTAAAGGAGCAGAATATGTTACCATTCGCTCTTTAGCTTCTTTAATCCCATAACGAGGTGTATCAAAAGAATAATCGCCGAACTCTAGCGATATATTACCAGTGAAACTTTCAACCGGAAACAGGTCATCAAATACTTCCCTTATTCCACTTTCTAAAAACCATTGATATGATTTTTTTTGAATTTCTAATAAATCTGTAAGCTCTAAGGTGTTTGTCGTCTTAGAAAAAGTTCTCCTTTCTCTATGATCTCCAAATTTTGCTGTTTTGTATGCCACTAAAATTTCACCCCAAACAATATTTTTACAAGTACGTATCCACAAAAAAGAAAAGATACGGCTTCAGACTAAAATTCTAACAATTATAAACCTTTATGTCAACACATTTTTGTTAAAATTACATAAATTTCTTCATTTTCACTTAATATTTTACTTATTTTCATCATTTTAAGCTTTTTATAAACTTTTTTTAACCATAATTAGTTCGCAACACTTATCCAAAGCTGATCATCTTTTTCAAAATGATTAAAACATCTTCAATAAATTTATTGCCAGCTCAAATTGGCGAATTAAACGATTATCACATCGTATTTTTCAGTAATATTATCATAAATATAACTATTAATATTTTAAATTCATTTCTTAAATGACACCTAAATCTTTGTTAAACATAAAATTATATTCATCTTAGAAATATTTTAGAACTCTTATCTCACTTTTTAAATTCTCATTATTAGTACAGTAATGATTATTATTTAGCCCCTTAACTTGACTTTTGCAGCAAAAACGGGCAAACCCTTTCTGTATAAGGGATTGCCCGTTTTTTGTTTGTTGTGAATTAATATAAATTATAAATTATTTTAAAATTTTGTTAATTTCTGATAAAGTGAAGTA
>JAQVNR010000013.1:0-17117 GCA_028703035.1 Bacilli bacterium
ATATTAACATAATTTTTTAATTTATCCCTTAATAAGTTATTTTTTAAGAATCAAAAAAAAATGTATTATATAAATTCTTTTTGTCATGGAAATAAATTAAAAATAACTATTGGTTTTCTTAGTAGTAACATTTCATAAAATAACTGAAATTTATCGCCCTTGAAAACTTATAAAATATATGGTAGAATTTATTAAATCAATGAGAAGGACATGATATTAAATAATTATTTATAGAGAGTTAGCACTTGGTGGAAAGCTAATAATAATAATATTTGATAATTACTACCTTATGAGAGAAATTAAAAATTTACGAATAACCTTGCGTTAAAAGGTTTAAGAGATAAATAAAGGATGGTACCGTGATATAATCACTCCTTGTACTGTCTTTTTTTGTTTAGAAAGAAAGAGGAATTTTATGAAAAACATTAAAGAAGATAAAGGGTTAAATATTATTAATCATAGCTGTGCTCATTTACTTGCCCAAGCTGTTAAACATTTATACCCAAAAGCATTATTTTGGGTCGGACCAGTTACTAGTGAGGGATTTTATTATGATATTGATTTAGGTGATGAAGTAATAAAAGAAGAAGATTTAGAAAAAATTGCAAGAGAAATGAAAAAGATTTCCAAAGACGGAAAAAGAATCTTTAGAAAAGAAATAACTAAAGAAGAAGCCTTAAAAGAATTTTCAAATGATCCTTACAAACTTGATTTAATTTATAATATGGAAGAAGAAGTAATTAGTATATATTCTCAAGGAGATTTTACTGACCTTTGCCGTGGACCTCATGTTGAGACTGTTAAAGAATTAAAACATTTTAAACTTCTAAGAACATCTGGTGCTTACTGGAAAGGGAATGCAAATAATAAAATGCTTCAAAGAATATATGGAATCTGTTTTGAAACATCTGAAGATTTAAGTGATTATTTAAATTTCTTAGAAGAAGCTAAAAAAAGAGATCATCGAAAACTTGGAAAAGAACTTGATTTATTTTGTTTTTCAGATTTGGTAGGTCCAGGGCTACCTCTTTATACACCAAAAGGAACAATAATAAAAGAAGAATTACAAAAAGAAGTGGAAAGAATTTGTAAAAGTTATGGTTGGCAAAAAGTGTATAACCCTCATTTAGCTAATGTTAAGTTGTTTGAAATTTCAGGGCATGCATCAAAATTTTCTGAAGAACTATTTCATGTTACAAGTAAAAAAGGACATAATATGGTATTAAAACCAGTTCTTTGTCCTCACCATACCCAGTTATATGCATCAAAAATGAGATCTTATCGAGATTTACCAATAAGATATATGGAATCTGATAAAATGCATAGAGCAGAATTACAAGGAGCTGTAGGTGGGTTAGGGAGAGTTTATGCTATAACAGTTGAGGATGGTCATTCATTTTGCACTATTAATCAAGTTAAGCAAGAAATAGTAAACTTAGTAAATATAATTAAGGATTTTTATAGTTCTTTAGGATTATGGGGTAATCACTGGGTATCTTTATCTGTAAGAGATTATAGTCATCCAGAAAAATATATTGGCGATTCTAAAGACTGGGATATATGTGAGTCAATGCTTGAGGAAATATCAAGCGAATTAAAACTAGATGCTAAAAAATGTGAAGGTGAAGCAGCATTATATGGTCCTAAACTTGATTTTATGTTTAAAGATGCTTTAGGAAGAGAAATACAAATACCTACGGTTCAATTAGATTTTGCTACACCAAAAAGGTTTGAATTAGTTTACACTGATGAAAACGGAGATAAAGTAAATCCTGTCATGGTACATAGAGCTATTTTAGGTTCTTACGAGAGATTTATCATGCTTTTAATTGAGCATTTTGCTGGTGCTTTTCCTTTATGGCTTGCGCCAGTCCAAATAAATATTTTACCAGTTAATAATGAATATCATTTAGAATACTCTAAAAAACTTGAAGGTATATTTAAAGAATCAGGCTTTAGAACATCACTTGATGCAAGAGAAGAGAAGTTATCTTATAAAATCAGAGAGAGCCAAACTAATAAAATACCAATTACTATAATAATTGGGGATAAAGAAGTTGATGCAAATAATTTAACTTATAGAATATATGGAAAAGAAGAATCTATTTCAATTCCATTAGATGAGTTTATAAAAAAATTAAATGAAAAGATTATAAATAAAAAAGTAAATAATATTTAATTTACTAGATAATGTTAAATTTGATTTAATTTCAATTACTGATATAAGAGAAGATAAAAGTATAAAGATTAATCTTGAAATAGATGTTTCTACAGGAAATGAAATTACTCTCAAAGAAGTAAAATTTAAATACGCTAATAATATTTAGTTTAAAGAAATTTTAGAAAGCATTATATAATTCTAACCTTAAAATTGATTAAAAATCAAGAAAATTGTCCATAATATATTAGGTGATTAAAATCGAACTAGCATCTATTATATATCGGACAATCTTTTTTTATTTTTTTGTAACTCTATGTTACCGAATAATGGGTAAAAGAGAAATTGGGCAACTCGGAATAATTGATGTAATAGTATCTATTATGATTGCTGAATTATGCGCTATTAGTATTGAAAATATTGAAGATCCAATTTACTTTACAATTATTCCCATTAGTATTCTAGTTGCTTTTGAGATAGCTTTTGCCTATATTTCAATTAAATCAAGAGGCTTTAGGAGCTTCTTTAGTGGTAAAGCTAGTTTAATAATAAATAAAGGAGTAATTAATTATAAAGAAATGATTAAGCAAAGGTATACTCTTGATGATCTACTTCTTAGTTTAAGACAGCGCAGTATTAAAAGTATTGAAGATGTCGAATATGCATTCTTAGAAAATAACGGCAAGCTTTCGATCTTTAAGTATAATTTATTTAAAACTGATGGTAAATACCCACTACCAATTATAGTTGATGGAGTAATTCAAAAAGAAACTTTAAAAAATATTAAGAAAAGTCAATTATGGCTTCGATTATATCTAAAGAAACAGGAGATAACTACAGATGAAGTTTTTTATGCATTTTATAAAAATAAAAAAGTCTATATTATTAAACATGCAGATTTAAATGTCTAGTTTTTGTACATAAAAGTGTAAATTATATATAAATTTACACTTTTATTATTGTTTGAAATAAAGATATAGCTTATTATAAATATAGGAGGGCTAATGAGAAAGAATATAATCAAGCTTATTTTAGCAGTCTTTTTAATTACTTATGGTGAACACTATTATTATTTAGGATTAAACAAATTAGGTGTTAATTTAAGTGATTCTTATCTTACAGAAAGTATTATAATATTAATTTTTTATGTTTTAGTATTTATTTTAATTTATTTTCTTTATCGTGAAGAGCTTTCTAGAGATTTTAGAAGATTTAAAAGAAATATATTTCCTAATATATTAATGTCTATTGTTTTTTTTGTAGTTGTTACTTTACTTATAGCAGTAGCTAATTATATTGGCAATACTTTAGCAATATCTTTTAAAGTTAATTATGTTGGTTTAAATAATCAAAATATTTTTAATGAGTCTTTTGATATTGACTTTGTCTTTAATTTGCTTAAAAATATTTTGATTATTCCAAGTATTAAATGTATTATTTGGGTTTTAGGAATTAGTCAGATAATTTCCTCGAAAAATAAATCGATTATTATAAGTGGACTATTTGGAGCTGCTATAGCTGTTATAAGTACTAAAACATCAGTTATTTATATGTTAATTAATGGAATTCCTTACTTTACTCTATATGCATCTCTTGCTTACATATATCGCAAGTATAACACAAATATTTGGTTTAGTATTATATCGGCTTTATTTTATAGTTTGTTTGGCAGTGTTTTACTTATAAGATTATTTGGAAGTTAGTATGAAAGAAAGAATAATTAATTTAATTAAATTACTAAGTATCTTATTTATCTTTTTTAATATTGGATATATAATAAGTTTTATATTTTTAAAATTAGGTTTTAATTTAGAAGATTTTAGTAGTACTGGAGCAGCATATGCTGATGCTTTAATAAGTATTATTTTATTCTTATTAATCTTATCTTTATATTATAAAAGCTTTAAAAATGATTATACCGAGTTTAAAATTAATTTAAATAAAAATATTAAAAAATGTTTTATATTATTTGGAGTTCTGCTTTTAGTTAAACTAGGAGCATCGGTTATTACATCAATTTTAGCCGAAATATTAAAGGTTGATTTTGCTCAAAGTGATAATCAAAACCTTTTAGAAGGATTAATTAAAGTAGTGCCTATTATGATGATAATATCATCAGTAATAATTGCTCCAGTTATTGAAGAAGGAATTTTTAGATTAGGATTTAGGAAAGTAATTAAAAACCCAACAATTTATGTTTTAATAAGTGGACTTATTTTTGGAGTGATGCATGTTTTTCCTACTGAACATAGTTTGGTCTTAGCAATTCTTCAATCAGTTATATATGTATCGCTAGGAGTAGCCCTAGCATGTATATATTTAAAAGAAAAAAACATTTATTTTGTAATAATACCGCATGCCCTTAATAATTTACTAGGAATAGTTGCAGCATTAATATTCCTGTAGTATAATAGAAAGAAATTTTGGTGAAGAGATGAAAGAAGTAATAGCAAATTTTAGAGGTTTTATTTATACGTTTAGTATGGGAGATTATTTTTTCTTCATAGGAACGTTTTTACTTATTGTTTTATTTATATATATTTTATATTTAATTAAATTAAGTGAAATTGAAGAAAAAGAAAAAAAAGAAGAAGTTAAGTCTGAAGTCACAGATACTTTTGATATTGAGGCAGTATCTAAATCTTTAGAAAATTACACACCTGATGCAATAACGTTAACTAATTATGAAGTAGAGCAAGAAGAAAGTGCAATTATTAGTTATGAAGAATTAGTTAAAAATAAAAATAAAGTTGGTATAGATTATGATGATGAATACACATCAGATATTCCTGAGCTAAGTATCAAAAAAATTAATTTAACAACAGTTACTAAAAATGAAGAAGAACCTAAACTTGAAGTTAAATTAATGCAGTATGATAAAGAAGAAGCGTTTTTAAAAGCTTTAAAACAATTACAAGAAAATTTAAACCGCTAGGCTTGTTTAAAGGAGTATGAAATGCGAGTAAGTATTGAAACACTTGGCTGTAAAGTTAACCTATATGAAAGTCAGGTAATAAAAGAGCAGTTTGAAAATAATAATGATTATATAGTATCTATAAATGATGCGCCAGATGTTATAGTAATAAATACTTGTACAGTTACTAATCAAAGTGATGCAAAGAGCCGAAAATTAATTAGACAAGCAAAAAGAATTAATCCTAGCTCAATACTAATAGTTTGTGGTTGTTCATCACAAATGCATCAAGATGACTTAAAAGAATTAGAAATAGACATCTTACTTGGCAATAAAGATAAGAGTAAGATTTTAGAATATCTTAATGATTATCTAGAAAATAAAAATAAAATAGTTAAATTTTATGATCTTAATAAAGTCTTATTTGAAGATATGCATATTAAGAACTTTTCCGGTCGAACAAGAGCTTTTGTGAAAATTCAAGATGGTTGTAATAACTATTGTTCATATTGTATTATTCCCTATATTAGAGGAAATATTAGAAATAAAAATTTTACTTTAGCGGTTAAAGAGATAAAGAATATAGTAAATAGTGGTTATAAAGAAATTGTTTTAACAGGTATTCATACTGGTAGTTATGGTGCGGGTACTAATTATAATTTAGTTGCTCTAATTAAAGAAATAAGTAAAATAGATAACTTAGATCGTATTAGAATTAGTAGTATTGAAGCAACAGAAATAACTCAAGAGTTTTTAGAAGAAGTTAAAAATAATCCTAAAATATGTAATCATCTTCATATTCCTCTTCAAAGTGGAAGTGATAAAGTATTAAAAGAAATGAATCGTAAATATAATTTAGAAGAATATCTTAAAATTATAAATGATATTAGAAATATCAGACCTGATATTAATATTACAACCGATTTAATAGTTGGTTTTCCCACCGAAACAGAAAAAGACTTTCAAGATAGCCTAAAGACAGTTTTAAAATTAGAGTTTGGTAAGATTCATGTTTTTCCATATTCAAAAAGAGATAATACAGTAGCAGCAAAAATGAAAAACATTGTCTCAGATTCTGACAAGAAAATAAGAAGTAAGGAAATGCATCAAGTTTCAAGGATGTTAGAAGAGAGGTACTATCAAAAACTCCTTAATCAAAAACTTAAGGTTTTGATTGAGGAAGTTAAAGATAATATATCAATTGGCCATACTTCTAACTATCTAAAAGTAAAAATAAATAAAAAATTAACTCCTAATACTTATTATGAAGCAAAAATAATAAAAATTGACAAAGAAGATGTTCTCGGAGTATAATTATTTAAAGAGTAGGAGAGATAAAAATGAGAGCAATAGGTGAATACAAAGTAAATGGAACTTTCAATGATGAGGCAGTTAATCTAAAATTAACTGCTTATCGAGATAATATTAAAAAAAGTAAAGATAAAGGTTTAAAAGCATCAATTATAACTGGAGCTCTAACACTGGTTATGATGACATCACTTGCGGGCTGTAAAATGGAGCCCAAAGCTGCTGTATTAGAACAAACTCAAATAGAGCAAGTTATGCAGCTTGAGCAAACCGGTAATATTCATTATACAATTAAGCGTGGAGATACTTTGGAAGAAATCGCCAATAAATATATTGGTTTTTCTAAATTAGATGCAGAAGTAGAAAAAATCTGCCGGAATAATAATATCAAAAAAGCTAATGAAATATATGCTGGGCAAGATATTAATTTAGATGTTCCAATTTCTAAGCTTGATATATTTGGTTATACTTATAAACTTGGAGAAACAAGTGATTTGGAAACAAAATCTCATTTTATTACTGAAGCCTTTGAACAAGCAGAATCTAACCTTGATCCAAATAATATTATGTTTTGGCGAGAAAGACAATATATTATTGGTTCATCTAGTAAATGTCCACATGAAATAGCTGCTCCTGATGAATTACCTCTTTTAGTGCAAATATTTAAAGAGGTGGATAATTTAGAGACTATGCAAAATGACCAAATAGGTTTCTATAATGAAGAAGATATTAAAAGACAAGAAGATATTACTAATTATTGTTTAACAGAAGTTTTAGATAAAGCTGTTTCTAGAACCGAAAAATTAACTGGTAAAAAATATGGCAAAGATTATATTTTAGAACCTCCAATTAAAGTAATACCATTAGAATTAGGTATGACTAGATAAAGAATAAGTTTTTATTCTTTTTTTTAAGTAAAAATATGCTATAATTTTTATATGAGTTATATTAAAGGAAAATATCGAAAAGCAATTTATGAAACAGATGCTGGCTATAAAGTTGGCCTTTTTAGGGTTTATGAAACAGATGACAAAGATATTCAAATTAATAAAACTATAACTTTCATTGGATATTTTGATGAACTACTTACTAATGCAACATATATCTTTCATGGAAAATATATTTCTCATGATAGATATGGTCGGCAATTTCAAACAACAAGCTATGAGAAAGTAAAACCCGAAGAAAAAGAAGCAATAATTGAATTTTTAACTAGTAGCTTTGTCAAAGGTTGCGGTATTAAAACTGCCGAAAAATTAGTTAATCTTTTTGGTAAGGATACTCTTGCTAAAATAAAAGAAAATGAAAGCAACCTTTTACTAGTTCCTAATTTATCAGCTAGAACTGCTAAAAGCATCTATAACTCAGTTATTAAATATTATGAAACAGATGAATATATTGTTTATTTACAAAACTTAGGTTTTACAATTAAAGAAACAATGAAATTAATCAAAACTTATGATAAAGATATTAAAAAAGTAGTTGAAGAAAATATATACATATTAACTGATTTAATTGAATTTAAAAAGTTAGATCAAATATTTTTATTAAATAATAAGCTTGATGATGAAAGAAGAGTCGAAGCAACTATTATCGAATCTATGAAAAGTTTATCTTTTCAAAATGGTGATATTTATTTAGATAAAATAGATATCGTAGAGCACTTAGCTAATCATTATCAAATATATATTGTAATTGATGAAATTCTTAAAAAATTATATTTAAATAAAAAAATAATAATTACTAATGATGATTATTATTTAATAGATGAATATTTAGATGAAGTAAATAATGCTGATGTGATAAAAAAATTAATTAATAAACCGATTTTAAAAATTAAACCAATTGAAGATTATTTTATTAAATTAAATAAAGAATTAAAAATAACTTATAATGATGAGCAAAAGCTTGCTATTAAAAGAGCCTTAGAAAACAACATTTCTATTATTACTGGAGGACCTGGAACCGGTAAAACAACAATTATTAAAGGAATTATTAAAATATATGGTTGGCTTAATAATTTAAGTGATAAAAGTATTCATAAAGACGTTTTACTTCTTGCCCCAACTGGAAGAGCCGCTAAAAGAATGAGTGAAACAACAAATTTACCAGCTAGTACGATTCATCGGTTTTTAAAATGGGATAAAGAAAGAAACATTTTTGGTATTAATGAATTTAATAAACTTTATTATAAATTAATTATCATTGATGAAACATCAATGATTGATAATCACTTATTATCAGCATTATTTAAAGGCCTTGATTTAAGAACGCAAATTGTCTTTGTCGGAGATGAATATCAACTTCCAAGTGTTGGACCTGGTCTTGTTTTAAATGATATAATTAACAGTGATGCAATCACCCATACTAGACTGGAAAATATTTATCGTCAAAGTGAAAATTCATATATACCAGTTTTAGCTAAGGAGATAAAGCAAGTAAATATAGATGAAGATTTACTAATTAAAAGAGATGATTATAACTTTATAGAAGTAGCAAATAGTGAGGTAAAAAATATTATTAAACAAATTATTACCAAAGGTTTAGAAAAAGGTTTAAATGAGACTAATTTTCAAGTACTAGCCCCAATGTATAAAGGTGAAAATGGTATTGATAATTTAAATATCTTACTTCAAAATTTATATAATCCTTTCAAAGCTAATAAATATGAGATATCTTATTTTGGAGTTATATTTAGAGAAGGAGATAAAGTCTTAAACTTAGTTAATGATCTTGATTTAAATATTTATAATGGTGATATTGGTTATATTAAAGAAGTTAATAAAAATAGTAAAACTGATATATTAGTTATAGATTATGAAAACAATCTAGTATCATATAAAAAAGAATCTTTAAATACAATTACTCATGCATATGCAATAAGTATTCATAAGAGTCAAGGTAGTGAGTTTGAACATGTAATAATTCCTATTACATTTGGATATAGTCGAATGTTATTTAATAAATTATTATATACAGGGGTTTCAAGAGCTAAAAAAAGCTTAATTTTAGTTGGTAATAGTAGGGCTTTTGCTACATCAATTACCAATAACTATAGTGAGATTAGAAAAACTTCTTTAAAACGCAGAATCTTAGAATAATTTAAAAAATGCTGGTTAAAATATTACTAAGGAGCTGAAATTTTTATGAAAACGTTTTCTAATGTAATGATGTTTGCTGCAGGAGCTTGTGCAGGAGTAGGGGCATACCTAGGATATGAATCTTTATCCAAAAATAAGTATCAAGTTAAAAAGAAGATAAATAATACAATTGACCATATGCAAAGCACAATGAAATAAGAAGTGTATAAAACTTCTTTTTTTGATGAAAATATAATATGAAACAAATTAAAACTAAAAAATTATTAAATATATTATTATTTTTGGCTAATATTTTAATATTAATTATAATTATTAAAGAATTTAAAATATTAAATTTTTGTCATATTATTTTAACTTTAATATCACCACTTTTTATTGGTTATGGGATAGCATGGTTAATAAAACCAGTAATGTTTTATTTTAATCAATATTTTAAAACAATTACAAGTACAATTATAACTTATACATTACTGGTTTTATTACTTGCTTTAATAACTTATTTATCAGTTCCGGTAATTATTAATGAGATTAAAATTCTTATTCCTGAACTTTCTTTAATGTATAAAAAAATCAATCCCGATATTTTAAATATTGATTTTACTAAAGTAATTACTTTAGTAAATAAATTTAGTATTAATATTAAAGATTCAGTCTTAACTATTTTTTATTCACTTTTTATTAGTTTTTTCTTTTTAACTAATCATCAAGAAGTTAGTAAGTTTTTAGGAAAACATGCTCCTAATAATCTAATATATCAGCTTAGTACTAATTTAAGAGCTTTTGTTAGAGGGACTATCCTTAATACAATAATTTTGTTTTTTTTAGCACTTATTTCCTTTTTAATAGCAGATCTTCCATATGCTTTCTTATTTGCGACAATTATATCTATTACTAATATAATCCCCTATATAGGGCCTTATATAGGCGGAGTACCCTCAGTGATAGTTGCTTTTAATGTTAGTCATTCTTTAGGGATAACGATTCTAATAATTATTATCGGACTACAAATAGTTGAAAGTTCATTCATTCATCCATTTATAATGAGTAAAGCAATAAAAATAAATCCTATTCTAATAATTATTAGTTTAATTATCTTTAGTTATTTCTTTGGCATAGTTGGAATGATTTTATCAACACCAATAGTTTGTGTTATAAAAACTCTTTATTTATACAACAAAGAGTTTAAAGTAATTAATTTGCAAGTTCCCGGTAAATGGTTTTATTAAAGTCATGATCAGTTATTTCATAACTTTCTAAAGTTAAGGTATCAATTAAATAAAACTTATGAAGAAGAGTATCAATAGATCTATCCTCACTTACTGGATCATCCCAAGTCAAATCTAAATGAAGCCATGTATCATTAATATAAACTGCATTCCAAACATGAGATTCTGATGCAATTTTAAAGTTAGGAACATTCCACCTATTTAAAAATAAAGCTATTGCATCAGCATATCCTCCACATATTCCATAATTTTCTATTAAGGGGCCATAAGCTATATTAGATTTATATTTTATAATGCCATTAAGGCGATTTTCATCATATTTAGTATGATTTATTATATAATCATGAATTGTTAAAATTTTATCTTCAAGCTCCATATCACTAGTAATCTCACTAGCTATTATTTTATCTATCTTCTTATTAATAATATTTATTTCATCTGGTGAATATAACTTACTTACTTTAATTGTTACCTCACCTGTTTCATCATAAACAACTTTGATATTATCAAAGTTATTAAAAGGTGAAACAAAGTTATTTATATGAGTTAAAAGACTATTATCTGATGAAAAAGAATGAACATCATTTAAACATTCAAGATACTCAGGTGGGCAATAAAAAGTAAATGTTTCATAGCCACTATTTAAAGAAGAATAAAATATATCTTTTAAATCTTGACGGCTATAGGGAATATAATCAATACTTTCTTTAACAAAATCAAAACCGTTATTTTTATAATGACTATTTACTTTACTTATAATAACAGTGGGTTCTTTTCGCAAAACTTGAGCAAATTTATCTGTTATATCATCAAGTTTAAAAATCAAAGTCCCTAAACCTATCAAAAATAAAATTAAAATAATTGTTTTTTTCATCTAGACTCACCATGATTATCATAACCTAAAAATAGAAAAAAAGAAACGGTTTCTACATTTCTTTGACGATTTTATTTAATCTAGCTTTTTTTCGATCAGCAGAATTTTGTTTAATTATACCTTTACTTACTCCTTTATCGATATTAGATATAGTTGTTTTTAACTCAGTAGTTGCAAGTATTCTGTTTTTATCTTTAACTGCTTTTTCAATTTTTTTAATTGAGTTTTTAATTCTAGAAGTGTAAACAGTATTTCCAATAGCTATTTCTTTATTTGTTTTAACACTTTTCTTAGCACTTTTAATATTAGGCATAGATATGCTCCTTTCCTTAAATTACTTATAAATTGTACCAATAGTTTTGATAAAAATCAAGTTAGATGTTGCAATTGAGGCATGTTTAATGATAGAATAAGGTTTAGATAGTGGAAAGAGGAAATATACATGTATATCAAAAAACATTTGCACAAACGTTTATGGTTTTCAGTTATTAGTGTTGTTGTTATAACTTTAGGCATAATAGGTTCATCTTATGCACTTTTTATGGATGTTAAAACTGATGTTAATGCTCAATTTTTAACTGTCGGTGACTTGCAAATAACTTATACTCTTGGAGATACCATTACTATTGAAAGTTTAGATCCGATGACTGATGAGGATGCATCAGAATTAACAGACAATATTTATACATTTACTATTCTAAATGAAGGGACTGTTCCTTATACATATACTATATCACTTATTAATAATGAAGAATATTTAGATGAAACACTCTTAAATCCAAGTTTTATAAGATATGATTTTAATGGTGTTGGAGCAAGAACTCTAAGTGATGCTGTTGATAGAGAAATATTTAAAGGTAACTTAGCTGTTGGTCAAGAAAAAACATTTACTTTAAGATTATGGGTTGGGGGACCCTATATAACTGGTATGCCAAATGAAACTTTAGGAAGTGGAATCCACTTAAAAATAGATGTTGATGGTAAAGCAGGAATATCATAATAAAGAATAAAAAGGAGAATGGAAAAATGGAACACGATATCTTATTTGAAAATGAAGAAGAAAAAAGCGCTACTGAAAGAGTACTAGCAGGAGTAAGAATTAAATCACTTAGTAAAGAACTTGATTTACTTGTTAGTGAAGTAATTAAAATAAGTAATAACTTAGATAATTTACTTGAAGAAAATAAACTAGGACCAAGATACTTAGAAAGATTAGGAACACTTGAAAATTTAACTCCAGTTCATTTAGATGATGATCTTACTAATGTTGATTTTAGAGTAAAAGAAATAATTGAAGATTTAATCAAAAGAATAAATACTAGAATAAATCTTGTTAAAAATAATGAAATATTAATAAAAGAATTAAGAGAAACTTATTCTTTTGATGAAGATAAGATACTTGAAGATATTAAAATAGCTAGATTAAAAAAAGTTGATTTTATTGAAGAATAAAAAATAAGAAAGAGGTAATTATGAAACAATTAAAAATAATAAATAAATTATTAATTGGACTTATAGTAATTCTCATTTTCTTTTTCTTAGTAGGAATTACTTATTCTTACTTTTTAGCAGACATAATAGATTCTGAAACTGAAACAACTTTAACAAGTGAGTCAGGACGTCTTGATATTAAATATAATGGTGGATCAATAATAAATGAATCAGGCTTTGCTCCATCAAGCGTGCCATTTGCTACTAAAGAATTCTCTTTAAAAGCAAACTCTAATATTAAAGATGCTTTAATGGGTTACCGGATATTTCTTATTATTGATAAAAATACTTTTTCAACAGGAGCAATTAGTTATACATTAACAAGTACTACAAGCGGTAATGGACAACCACTTCAATCAACGGAAGACTATAAAAGCTTATATACTTTTAGCGGTTACTTGGGAACAGGCTACTTTGAAGGACTAGCAATTGATGCTATTCACACATATGAATTAAAACTATATTTTTTAGATACTGATACAAATCAAACTGCTGATATGGAAAAGTCAATTAAAACTCACGTTGAAGTTGAAAATTATATTGATCCGTGTAATTACCAAGAATGTCCAGGTTTAGGTGAAGCAATCTTAGCCCAAGAAGCTGATGGAGAAGTTGACGGAGCAACCGTAATTGAAACTAAAGACACCCCAGATTTCGACGAAATCAATGGCGAAAGTGGACTTTACGCAGCTGAGGATAATTATACTGTTAACGGACATAAATCTTATTACTATCGGGGTCTAAAAGATGAACTAAATAATAATTTAATCTGGGGAGGTTTTCAGTGGAAGATAGTTAGAATTAATGGCGATGGTTCTGTAAGACTAGTCTATAATGGAACTGAGCTTCAGTTTAATAAAAACGGAACAGTAAATACAACAGGAACAAACACGCAAATAGGAACCTCTGTATTTAATGAAACAAATTGTGATGATGCTAAATATGTTGGCTATATGTATGGTGGAGCAAATGGAAGTGCTTCTACCTCAAGAAATGGGAGTATACCTACAGCTGCTACATTTAATCAGACATCAAATACAATCAAAGATGTACTTGATAACTGGTATAAGACTAACATAGCTGATAGACCTTTTGAGTTTGACGTAGCAAATAATTTATTTTGTAATGACCGCCGGCTTCAGAGTGAAGTAGGTGGGTCCTCAACCGGAGAAGGACATGGAAAAAGCGTTACAATTTATGCTCCAGCTTATCGTTTAGAAAAATCAAACACCAACCTTATCATGTGGTCCAGAAAATGACCAGTTTACAACTTCTAGTGATACCCTAGGTAATAGAGATTTAACATACCCAGTAGGCTTATTAACCGCCGATGAGGCAGCCATGGCAGGGTTAGTTTATGATCAAGAAAATAGCGCCAATTATTTATATACAAACCAATATTGGTGGTCGCTTTCGCCCATCGCCATGTACTCAAATCGCTATGCGTACGTGTATTACGTGAATTCGTACGGAGGGCTGGACTCCAACATCGTCGCCGCCACCTACGGGCGTGCGGCCGGCAGTTTCCCTCGACTCTGATATCCAAGTAACTGGTGTAGGTAGTGCAACTGATCCATTTAGAGCTTATTGATAAATAAAAATGGAGCTTTTCCAGTTAACTGTGTCTGAAGAGAAAATTCTAATAAAAATTTAAATGTACTTAATTAAAAAAGTTAAGTGCATTTTTAATTGCATTTGAAGGAGAGGATTATATGAGCTTAACTGAATTTAGAAGAAGCAAAACTAAAATGAAAGTATCTGGTATATTTCAAAGTATTGAAGCTACAAAAAATTATGCTAGAATCCTAACGCATATTGAAACTTGTTATCGTAACGAAGTAAACAAATATCAAGCAATAAAAAGATTGCTTGAAGGCAAACTTTTTACTGTTGATGAATTAATTAATAAAAGTTAATAATTTTCGTATGCAATAATTTAATTGAGACATTATCACAAGTTAAATACTAAATCCTTAAATAGTTACCATTAGATGTTGCAATTGAAACAAGTTTAATGATAGAATAAGGTTTAGATAGTGGAAAGAGGAAATATACATGTATCAAAAACGTTTATGGTTTTCGTTTGTTAGTGTAATAGTTATAGCTTTAGGCATAATTATTTCTTCTTATACACTTTTTTATGGATGTCAAAACTATACACATGAAATAACATTACCTGATAATAAAAACAATATTCATTAATTATACTTTAAAACCCTAGCTTATATTAGATATGATTTAATAATGTTGGAGCTAAAACTTTAAGTAATACTACTGACCAAAAGATATTTAAAGGTAATTGAAGATAAGATACTTGAAGATATTCATTCAGCATTCAGCTAGATTAAAAAAAGTTGATTTTATTGAAGAATAAAAAATAAGAAAGAGGTAATTATGAAACAATTAAAAATAATAAATAAATCATTAATTGGACTTATAGTAATTCTCATTTTCTTTTTCTTAGTAGGAATTACTTATTCTTACTTTTTAGCAGACATAACTGGTTCAGAAACAGAAACAACTTTAATTAGCGAATCTGGAAAACTTGATATAGTTTTTGATGGTGGACCAACTATTACTTCAGCGGGATTCTTTCCTTCTTCTGAACCTTTTGCAACTAAAAACTTTACAGTTACAGGCACCTCTACTGCTGAAGAAGGATTTATCGGTTATAGGTTATTATTAATTATTGATGAAAATACTTTTTCAACAGGAGCAATTAGTTATACATTAACAAGCACTACAAGCGGTAATGGACAACCACTTCAATCAACGGAAGACTATAAAAGCTTATATACTTTTAGTGGTTATTTGGGAACAGGGTTCTTTGAAGGGATAGCAGCGGGCGCTACTCATAATTATTCATTAAAATTTTATTTTCTAGATACAGATACAGATCAAACAGCAGATATGGAAAAGTCAATTAAAGCTCATGTTCAAATTGAAAAATATATTGATCCATGTAATTACCAAGAATGTCCAGGTTTAGGTGGAGCAATCTTAGCCCAAGGTGATGGAGCCGCAGCAATTGAGGCAAAAGGTACACCAGATTTTAGTGTAATAAACGGTACAAGTGGACTTTATGCTGCCGATGATAATTATACTGTTAACGGACATAAATCTTATTACTATCGTGGGAAAAAGTCTGAACTAAATAATAATTTAATCTGGGGAGGTTTTCAGTGGAAGATAGTTAGAATTAATGGCGATGGTTCTGTAAGACTAGTCTATAATGGAACTGAGCTTCAGTTTAATACCAACAAAACCGTAAATGTAAATGGTACAGATACTCAGTTAACAGGTACCCATGCATGGAACGAGACTAATAGAAATGATAATAAGTATTTAGGTTATATGTATGGCGGAGCAAATGGAGTAGCATCAAAATCTTGTAATGGAAGTATCTCAACTGCTGCGACCTATAATGAAACTGATACCAATATAAAAACAGTCCTAGATACTTGGTATAATACAAATATATCAGGTAAACCATTTGCATCAGAGGTCGTAGACAATCTATTTTGTAATGACCGTAGTAAGTCTTCAGGATTGGGTTATGGCACTTATACTACATCTTACGCAGCATATAATCGTCTACCCCAAACTCCAACATTAATGTGTGGGCAACAGAATGACCAATTTACAACCAGTGTAGATAGCGAAATAGGTAATGGCAATTTAACAAATCCAGTCGGATTATTAAGTGCTGATGAGGCAGCAATGGCAGGACTAGTTGATTATCAAGAAAATAGCACTAATTATTTATATACAAACCAAGAGTGGTGGTCGCTTTCGCCCAGCGGCATGTACTCAAATGGCATTGCGTACGTGTGGTATGGATGCTCATGCGGGGGTCTGCACGAAGGTTATGTCGACTACCCCTTCGGTGTGCGGCCGGCAGTTTCCCTCGACTCCGACATCCAAGTAACTGGTGTAGGTAGTGCAACTGATCCATTTAGAGCTTATTGATAAATAAAAATGGAGCTTTTCCAGTTAACTGTGTCTGAAGAGAAAATTCTAATAAAAATTTAAATGTACTTAATTA
>JAQVNR010000013.1:17217-25157 GCA_028703035.1 Bacilli bacterium
AAAAAGTTAAGTGCATTTTTAATTGCATTTGAAGGAGAGGATTATATGAGCTTAACTGAATTTAGAAGAAGAAAACTGGATAGTTTTCTTCTATGTATCCAAATAATTAGGAAGGAGGTACTGGTAAAATATAAAGAGCGGATATGTAAAAAATATTTTTATACATTTATAGAGAGTATATTTAACTTATGGAATTAATTATGAGGATGATACAGTGTTTTTTTGATATTTTAACAATTTAATTATTCTAGCTGAACTAGAAAATAAAGGTTTTGTTAAAAAGGATAGTTGTGTATTTATTGATATTTACACGATTGATGATTAAATTCAAGATTTTGTTGAATTATTTAAATTGTCATGGTAGAATTAATGTAGTGAAAAAGCTTAAAAGGAGAGGTAATATATGACCCCAGAACAAATAAGTAAGTTTAATGAAAATCCTGGAGCAAAAAAAGGACTTGATTTTATTGACTTGATTCAAAAAGATGGCTATGAAATCACGAACTATTCAAAGGTTGCTGAAATAGCCGAGTTAGTTGCTAGAGGTAGTGAAGAACCTTTAAGAAAATATTATTCACTTAAAGATTTAGAAAATAAGATGAGTAATATGGAAAAGTTAACTACTAATTTTAGATTTGGGATGAGGGATTTACTTAATGAAGTAAGTACAATTGTTAAAAACGATGGTAAATTTGTAGATCCAGATAATCGCTTTGATATGATGATTAATGATATTAAATCAAAATTAGGTGTTGTTCAGGCAACAAATAGATTAGCAGAAGCCAAGGCTTCTAGAGTCAAAACAAGAGCAGCTATTGCTGCCCTTGATTCTAATACATCGATGACTCAGGAAGCAAAAAATGCGGAATTTAGAAGATTATTTGCTATTTATACAGGACCTAATGTTAAGGCAATAAAAAATGCTGAAAAGATAGCTAATAGACAAGATGAGAATTTTAATATGAATTTAGATAATAAATTCTTAGATAAAATTGGTTATGATTTAAAAAATGTTTATGATTATTTAATGACAATTAATTTGTCTAGTGAATCTAAAAAAATATTAATTGATAAATTTAATAATTTAGTTGCAATGCGTAATGAATATAAGGCTAGATTTAACAAATATATGTCTAACTTAAATCTTTATAAGAATACTTTAGCCTCATTAGGTATTAGTGAATCTGCTTCAAAATCTGTCAAAAAAGAAGTTAAACCAGCAGAGCTAATAAAAGATGCGGGTGTGCATGCAAATACTCCTCCGTCAGAGCCAGAAAAAGATACTCCTCCACCAGAGCCAGAAAAAGATACTCCTCCGCCAGAGCCAGAAAAAGATACTCCTCCACCAGAGCCAGAAAAAGATACTCCAAAATTATATGATGAAGTGAAACCTATAAGCGGTAAAAAAGTAACAGCATTTAAAAAAGCAAAGGATAAGGTTGCTAAAGCTGCTAGATTAACTGGGGTATTCTATATAACAGGTGCAATACTCGTTCCAGCCTTTAGTATATTTGGGCTTTTAGGTGGAGTTATTATCGCAGTGGCAATGGAAAAAATAATTGCTCAGAAGCAGGGTTTAACAAATAACAAAGAACGTAAGTTTATAAAAGAAAGATTATCAGAATTAAAAGATGAATTAATAAAAAAGGCAAATCTTCCAAGTATTATGCCTGAAGAGAAAAACGAATTAGATAACTATATATCTGAAATTGAATCTCATTTAGTAGAAAAATTAGATAAAGATAAAGTAGCAGAACCTGTAGTAGAAGATGAACTTGATCAAGAAGATCAAGAAGTAAGAATTGCTAGAGAAATTATGGCAGATGAAGGTTTAACTCCTGAGGAAGCAGCAGATAAAGCAGTGGAAATGCAAGCAGAAGTATTAGATGATGGTGTGCCATCACTTAAGCGTTAAAAGAAAGGGTGCAAGGCTATGGAAATAGATACTATTGTAACACTTGAAGAAAAAGAAAAATATTATTTAGCGGATATGACTATTCAAAATGATGTTAAATACTTTCTAGCTAATAAATTAGATGATAATGAAGATTTAATGAAAGAATCATGTATTTTTGAAGAAGTTTTAGATGGTGATGATATTTATTTGGATGAGGTCTTAGATATAAATAAGATTAAATATTTAACAACTATTTTTACTTCGAATTTGATTAGTGATTTAGAAGATGAAGCAGGTGATGAGGAGGCTTAAAAAAGTCTTCTTTTTTTTGGTTAAAAAAAGAAGATTAATATCTTCCTAATCCTAGCTTTTTATAAACTTCTAATACTTTGTTTTTTGATATTTCTTTAACTTTTATTAAGCCCTCGTTAAGTATATTATCAATGTAATCAGTCTTTATTTCATTATATTTTTTTTGGATATCTTTTAGAAGGATTACTACTTCATCAGCAACTTTTTCTTTAAAATCTTTATAAGATGAATCTTTAAAATCTTCTTCTATTTCTTTTATTTCTTTGTTAGTTAAACATGCATATATTGTCATTAAGTTAGAAATTCCTGGTTTATTTTTTTCATCATATTTAATTATAGATTCTGAATCAGTAACAGCGCTCATTATTTTTTTGCGAGCAACTTCTAAATCTTCTAGTAGATTTATTACTCCTTTTTTGTTTTCATCTGATTTACTCATCTTTTTAGTAGGGGTTTGTAAATCCATTATTCTAGCGCCTTTTTTAGCAATAACTGGCTTGGGAACTTTAAATGTTTTTCCATAACGGTTATTAAATCTTTCTGCTAGGGTTCTAGTTAATTCAACATGTTGTTTTTGATCATCACCTACTGGAACTACATCAGTATCGTATATAAGAATGTCTGCTGCCATTAGGACGGGATAATTAAATAGTCCGCAGTTAATGCTTTCATTTTTTTGTCCATCAGATTTATCTTTATACTGAGTCATTCTACTTAGCTCGCCCATATAACTGTGACATGTAAGAGCCCAAGAGAGTGCGGTATGATATATATTTTCTGATTGGTTAAATAAAATAGTATGCTTAGGATCTAGCCCACATGCTATATATAATTCAACAATCTTTCTAGTGTTTTCTCTAATTTCTTTAGGATTTGGATTAACAGTTAGAGAATGAAGATCAGCAACAAAGACAAATGATTCATAATCCTTCTGCATTTCAATAAAACGTTTTATAGCGCCAATATAATGGCCAATGTGTAGTTCTCCAGTTGGTTTAATTCCTGATAATAATCTTTTCAATTTCATTCACCTTTAAAAATTATAACATAATATGTATAAATTTTAAATAACTATCCATAATTATAACAGAGGAGAGAAGTCATGAAAAAAAGATATTGGTTAGCGGTTTTACTTCTTATTATATTTACAGCGGGTTGTAGTTTAGGAAATAGTCCGACTTCAAAGGTTGAAGAACTTTTAAAAAGATATAACAGTAATGCTGATGTAGTTAAAACCGAGTTAGGAGATTATCTTAGTTCACTTAATCTAGATGAAGCAAATCAAAGTGGTTATGAAGACGTTTATCTAAGACAATATTCAGATTTAACATATGTAATAAAAGATGAACAAATTGATGGTGATGAGGCAGTAGTTAGTGTTCAAGTAAAAGTTTATGATTATTATAAAGCTGAGCAAGATATTAATGATTATGTTAGCTCACATCAAAATCAATTTTATGGAGATGATGATGTTTATAGCTCAGAGAAAGCTTTAAAATATCGAATTGATGAACTAAAAAAAGTAAGTGATAAAGTAGAATATAATTTAGATTTTACTTTAACTAAAGTAAATAATGTTTGGACAGTAGATACTTTAACAAATGAACAATTAGAAAAAATCCATGGGACTTATGCTTATTAAGTCTTTTTTAGTTTTCGTTTAGATTTGTAGACTCTATTTTTTTTGAATAGGCTCACCCCATTTATTAAAGTTTATATTAGAAGTTATTATTGTAGTATTTTTTTCATATCTTTTATTCTTAATGAAGAACATCAAGAAGTAACGATAATAGATATTGGTTAAGGTTAAGATGTATAACTTAGGTCTCATTAGTAATATGGTAGAAAATAATGAAATGCCAATTGAAGATTTTAAATTGGCATTTCAAGTAATCGAAAAAATTACAAAAGAACTACATTTAAAAAATAATTTTATTTTCAATCTAAATTATAAAGAATATTTAGAAAATTAGGAGGAGTTTATTTGAAGATAGCAGTAGATAGTAAAGACTATTTAGCTAGGGAAAAGAATTAAGTAAGTTGTAAATGCTAAAGACTAGAGCATTCTAAAACTTTATAGTCAATATGTATTGAAGATAAAATGAAAAAAGTTAAGATTGAGCAAAAATAGTATTTTTTTTAATATTTAGAATAGATTTTTATAGGTGAAGTTATGAAAAAATTATTAATAATCTTGATTGTTTTATTAATCCCAACTGTTGTATCGGCACAGGAGCTAGCAGGCGGAGCAGTTTCTAGTATTTTAATAGAGGCTAGCACTGGTAAAATACTCCATGAATATAATTGTGATGATCAGCTCTCGCCAGCGAGTATGACAAAGCTGATGACGATGCTTTTAATTATGGAAGCTCTTGATGCTGATAAAATTACTTTAAATGATGATGTATTAATAACAAACAATGCAGCTAGTATGGGAGGTAGCCAAGTTTTTTTAGAAGCAGGTAGTCAAATGAAAGCTGAAGAGCTTTTAAAAAGTATAGCGATTGCTAGCGCTAATGATTCATCAGTAGCGATGGCAGAGCATATTTCTGGCACTGAAGGAGCCTTTTTAGCCCTGATGAATAATCGTTGTAAAGAGTTAGGTTGTAAAAACACTAACTTTATGAATGTTCATGGACTTGATGCAAATAACCATTATTCTTCTGCTAAAGATATGGCCCTTATTGCTCGTGAACTTTTAAAACATAATGATATTTTAAATTATACTAATATTTATGAAGAATATTTAAAAAAGCCTGATGGAAGTACAACTTGGATGGTAAATACTAATAAGTTAATTAAGTATTATACGGGGCTTGACGGATTAAAAACTGGTTTTACTGATAATGCTGGTTACTGCTTAACAGCTACCGCTAAAAGGAATAATATGCGCCTAATTAGTGTCATTATGAAAGAACCAACTCCAAGCTCTAGAAACAACGATACAATTGAGCTTCTTAATTATGGTTTTAGTAATTATAAACTTAAAACAATTCTTGATACTAATAAAGAATTAGGAGAGCTTGAAGTAATTAAGGGTAAATCTAAAACGGTTAAAATAGTTTTAGTAGAAAATGCAACTAATTTAGAGAATATTAATGAAGAAAAAAAGTATACTTATAATATTATTGCCTCTCCAGTTAAAGCCCCAGTAAAGCCTGGAGATGTTGTTGGAAGTTTAGAAATAATAGAGTCTGGTAAAGTTATCTCAACATTTGAAATAACTGTTAAAAATAGGGTTTTAAAAGCAAATGTTTGGGATCTTTATAAAAGAAACTTAAATAGTATTTTAATTGGTGGTTAAATTGACAAATATTTACTTTTAATATAAAATATTCACTTAGGTGAAGTGCGTGGAAAAATTTAAAAGTTATTATGATAATTTAAATCCGGAAATAAAGGCATATTTTAAAATATTGAGTCCGGTATTTCCGCGATTTTTAATTCCTTTTATTGAAACAGATACGATGGTGAGATTAAAAGACATTAGTTATTTTTGTGGAATGGATTATTCCAATCAAAAATTTTATAATTTTAAATACTATTTATCAGCTCTTGATCACTCGATAAGTACTGCTCTAATGATTTGGGGAAGAACTTCCGATGAAAAAATGACTCTTGCAGCTTTATTTCATGATGCTGGAAGCCCAGCACTAAGACATACGATTGATTATTTAAATAATGATCATGTAAATCAAGAAAGTACTGAGATTGATTTAAATGTTTTTTTAACTAAAGATAAAGTGTTAATGAGTTTATTTAAAACCCATAGAATTAAACTTGAAAATATAGCTAATTTTAAAAAATATCCTCTAGTAGATAACAAAAGACCTAAATTGTGTGCCGATCGTTTAGATGGAATATTTTTAACAAGTTTAGTTTGGGCAAAAAATATTGAAATAGAAGAAATTAAATATATTTATGATAATATAATCATTAAAAAAAATGAAAGTAATGAAGATGAATTTAGTTTTATTGATCTTTTTGTTGCTGATAGAGTAGTTGAGCTTAATTATATAATAGATGAATTAACTCATAGTGATGAGGATTATATTTTAATGAGTTTACTAGCTGAGATTATTAAAGTATTAATAAAAAAAGTAATAATAACTTATGATGATTTATTTATCTTAACAGACAACGAAATATTTAAAATAATTAATAATTCTTTAAATATTTCGGAAATAAATTATTTATATCAAGCTTTTATAACTTTAGATAATCATCTATCATTTATTAAAAAACCAATTAAAAAAAGAATTATTGATCCCCTTGTTTTGGGAATTAGATATTCTAATCATTAAAGATATGTTAAACTAATTATAGGAGTTTGATATAAATGAAAATGATATCGTGGAATGTTGCAGGTTATAGAGCTGCTTTAAAGAAAGGTTTTAAAGATTTTTTCTATGAAGTAGATGCGGATATTTTTTGTTTGCAAGAAGTAAAAGCAGAGAGAAATCAAATTGAGTTTGATGCTGATGCTTATTATGAATATTTAAATCCAGCTGAGAAGAAAGGTTATTCTGGGACACTTATTTATACTAAAAATAAACCACTTTCTATAAGTTACGGTATGGATGATTTTATAGAAGATAATGAGGGAAGAGTAATTACTTTAGAGTTTGATAATTTTTATTTAATAACTATATATACACCAAACACTAAAAGAGATTTATCAAGACTTAATTATCGAATGATTTGGGAAGATAAATTTTTAGAATATATTAAATTTTTAGAAAAAGAAAAACCAGTTATTATTTGTGGAGATTTAAATGTTGCTCATACAGAAGATGATATTAAGAACGCTAAGGCTAATATTGGTAATGCCGGATTTACTTATGAGGAAAGAGATAAATTTACTAATTTAATGAAATATGGTCTTATTGATACTTGGAGATTTTTAAATCCTGAAGTAGATAATAAATATACTTGGTGGAGTTATATGGGCAGAGCTCGTGAGAATAATACTGGCTGGCGAATAGATTATTTTTTAATATCAAATATCTTAAAAAATAATTTAAGAGAAGCTTATATTTATGATTATATCTTAGGCAGTGATCACTGCCCAGTAGGTATTGAGATTGATTTATAATAGCATCCTGATATCGTTTCAATGTTAAACACAATATCAGAATTTAAAGGTAGTGGCAAAAATTCAAAGTATTGAACTTTAAATAAAATAGAAGGTGTTTTTACTAGTAACAAATTAAAGAACTTGTTATAAATAATGCTAAACCTAAAAATAGTAATGAACAAGAAATAACAGGTTATAAAGAAGTATTATAAATAATTCATATGAATTATGATACTCTTGAAATAACTCCTAATTATATTCTCCAACTTCATAAAATTTTATTGTCATATAAAAGCATATCATGAGCTAGAAGACAGAATTGGTGATATAGGTAACACTAGAATAACAAAAGAAATATATCTGAAGAATGTCCTGATATAAGTATTAATATTATCCAAAGAGTTATAACTTCATTAGTTAAAGAAGGAAAACTCATTAAACATTCCAACGGTCCAAAAACTTTTTATATAGTAAACTTTGAGGAAAAAAAAGTTTAGAAGAAAAACCTATGCTATTTAATTTTAGTTTGAATAGACTTCCATGCATATAATGCACCACGATAAATGAAAACTATTTAACAAAGTAATTGCGTTTGTAATTACTTTGTTTTATAATAATCGGACATAACAAAGGGCGATGTTACTTGGATCAAAT
>JAQVNR010000068.1 GCA_028703035.1 Bacilli bacterium
ATCTGTTCCTTGAACTAACTCTACTAAGTTATGTAAACTTACGGAATAAACATTCGAATTATCGTTAGCATAGAATGTGAAATTATTTCCCGAGAAATAATTCTTTGAAAAAACAATGTTTCACGTGAAACATTAAATCTGATATTATTGATTTATAATACATATACTTTACTTATTAATGTCGTCGTCACTATGTTTCACGTGAAACATTGAAATCAAATTATTATCTTTTATATTAATTCTTCTTGATCAAATCAAATAAAGCTAATTGTTGAACCTGTTGTTCAGTTTTAAATTAAATTAATCTTGTTTCTTAAATAATTCTGCTATGTGTTGGGTAACTTGCGAAACAGGCATTCGAATTATCGTACCATAGAATGTTAAATTATTTCCCGGGAAATAATTCTTTGAAAAAACAATGTTTCACGTGAAACATTGAATCTTATTTATATAATAATTCTTGTTATAAACAATATAGAGAATGTTTTTGGATTTATCCAAAAGAAGCCTAAGCATTATTAAGCTTCTTTTAATTCAGATATGCTAGAATCATTATCTTTTTTTATTATTTCTTCTTGATCAATAATGCTAATTGTAGAAACACGTTGTTCAGCTTTTAAATTTATTAATCTTGTTCCTTGAGTAATTCTGCTAAGTTGAGAAACTTGCGAAACAGGCATTCGAATTATTGTCCCAAAGTCGGTAATAATCATAGCGTCTTTATTTTCCTTAACATTTTTAAATGATACTAAACAGCCATTCCTTTCTGTAATATTCAATGCTTTAACACCTTTGCCTCCTCTTTTAATCTTTCTATATTCAGAAACAAAAGTCTTTTTGCCATAACCTTTTTCAGTTACAATTAAAATATTATCTTCATCCATTGCAGTTTCTACACCAATACACATAGAATTATTTAAAGATATTCCTTTAACACCATTTGCTATTCTGCTCATAATTCTTACTTCGGATTCATTAAATACTACCATTCGACCATTACTTGAGGCCATTAACACATTAAATTTTCCATTTGTTTTTCTAACTCCAATTAGTTCATCATCACCTTTTAATTTAATACAAATTTTTCCGTTGACTCTAATACTATTAAATTCTTCTATTCTAGTTCTTTTAACAAGACCTTTCTTCGTTGCAAATAATAATGTTTTGACTTCATTTTCTACTGAAAGAGGAATAATAGAATTTATGTACTCTTCTTTATCTAATTGTAATAAATTTATAATTGGTAATCCTTTAGCGTTTCTTCCATATTCTGGAATTTCATATCCCTTTAATCTATATACTTTACCCTTATTAGTAAAGAATAAAATGTAATCATGAGTTGATAAATTAATCAAATGTTCTACAAAATCTTCTTCGTTGGTTGACATTCCCTTTACACCGACTCCCCCTCTATTTTGACTTCTATATACTTCTGAAGATGTTCTTTTAATATATCCTTTATTTGTTAGTGTTACAAGAATGTTTTCTTCAGGTATTAAAGATTCATCTTCAATATATTCAATAGCAGTCATATCAATATATGTTCTTCGATCATCTCCGTATTTAGCGCTTATTTCTAATAATTCTTCTTTAATTATATCTAAAACTTTTTGATTACTTGCTAAAATTGCTTTTAATTCCGCTATTTTTTCAAGCAAAGCTGTTAACTCATCTTCAATTTTTGTTTTTTCTAGGCTGGTTAATCTTCTTAGTTTCATTTCTAATATTGCTTCAGATTGAGCTTCAGATAAACCAAATTTAGACATTAAGTTGTTTTTAGCATCAACATCTTTTTTAGAGGCTCTAATTAATTTAATAACTTCATCGATATGATCTAATGCTATTTTTAAACCATCTAAAATATGAGCACTTTTTTCGCATTTTTCTAAATCGAATTTAGTTCTTCTTACAATAATTAATCTTTGATAATTAATATAATATTCTAAGATTTCCTTTATTCCTAAAGTTCTAGGACGTTTATCAACTAACATTAAAAAGTTAATACCAAATGATGTTTGCAGTTGAGTCTGTTTATATAAATTATTTAATAATACACTTGGATTATAACCTTTTTTTACATCGATAACGATTCTTATACCCTCTAACGCTGATTCATCTGTTAGATTTGATACTCCATCAAGCTGTTTATCTCTAACTAATTCCGCAATTTTTCTTATAATGTTAGTATAATTAACTTGATAAGGTATTTCAGTAATTATTAACCTATGTTTTCCTTTTAATTCTTCAATATCGACTTTTGCCCGAACAGTAATACTTCCTTTTCCTGTATCAAAAGCTTTTTTTATTCCACTATTTCCTAAAATTATTCCACCTGTAGGAAAGTCTGGACCTTTAATATGATTCATTAATTCTAGTACTGTTATTTCAGGGTTATCAATCATTGCTACAGTAGCATCAATAGTCTCTCGTAAATTATGTGGAGGTATATTAGTCGCCATCCCAACAGCAATTCCCATATTTCCATTTATTAAAATATTAGGAAATCTCGACGGTAAAACTACCGGTTCAACAGCTTCTCCATCATAACTAGGAACAAAATCAACTGCGTTTTTATTAATATCTCTAAGCATTTCAGTAGATATTTTTGCCAGCCTGGCTTCAGTATAACGTGATGCTGCAGGACTCGAACCATCTGGTGCACCAAATGCTCCTTTACCATCAATTAATGGATACCTGTAAGTAAAGTCTTGGGCCATTCTTGCCATTGTATCATATATTGCAGTATCTCCATGGGGATGATATTGCATTACCTTACCACAACTAGTAGCGCTCTTTTTATGAGGTTTATCATGAGTTATTCCCTCAGCATGAAATGTGTATAATAAACGTCTATGGACTGGTTTTAAACCATCTCTTACATCTGGTATTGCTCTTGAAATAATAACACTCATAGAGTAGTCTAAAAATGAATCTTTTATTTCACTATCAATATTTTTTTCATTATATTTATCTATTTTAATTTCTTCGTTCATTAATGTACCTCCTAAACGTCCAAGTTTCTAACATTAAGTGCATTGTCTTCAATAAATTTTCTTCTAGGAGCAACTTCTTCTCCCATAAGGATTGTAAACATTTCATCAGCAAGTATTGCATCGTCTATATTGATTTTTAATAATACTCTTTCTTCAATATTCATTGTTGTAGTTCTCAAATCTATTGCATCCATTTCACCTAGTCCTTTTTGACGACTAATATTTATTTTAGATTTTATATTTTCTGGTAAATTTGCTAAATATTCTTCTTTTTCTTTATCATTTAAAACATATTTAATAGTTTTACCATGTGTAATTTTATATAAAGGTGGTTGGGCAGCAAATACATGACCTTCTTCAATAAGAGGTCTAAAGAATCTAAATAAAAACGTCAATAATAGAGTTCTTATATGGGCTCCATCAACATCTGCATCTGTCATTAAAATAATCTTATTATATCGCAGTTTATTAATATTAAATTCATCACCAATACTTGTCCCAAAAGCAGTAATTAAACTTCTTATTTCTTCATTACTTAAAATCTTATCTAATCTTGATTTTTCGACATTTAATATTTTACCTTTTATTGGTAAAATTGCTTGGGTTTTGGGATTTCTACCTAATTTAGCAGAACCCATTGCTGAATCTCCTTCGACTATAAATAATTCTCTTTCAAGTGGATTTTTACTTGAACAATCAGCTAGTTTTCCCCATTGGTTAGTTAAATCAAGTCCCCCTTTAGTCCGAGATAATTCTCTAGCTTTCTTTGCAGCTAATCTAGCCCTTGAAGCAAGTAACCCTTTCTCTAAAATTTTTTTCGCAACGTCAGGATTTTCCATTAAAAATCGTCCTAAACCTTCACCAAAAATATCTGATGCAATTTTTTTCACCTCAGAATTTCCAAATCTTCCTTTAGTTTGACCCTCAAATTGTGGATCTGGATGTTTACAAGAAATAATTATTGTTAGTCCTTCTCTAACATCATCACCGGTTAAAGATTCATCATTATCTTTTAATATTTTATTATTTCTAGCATAATTATTGATAATTCTTGTTAAAGCATTTTTTACACCTTCTTCGTGAGTTCCACCATCATCTGTATTAATGTTGTTGACAAACGATAATGTTAAATTATTATAAGAATCATTATATTGCATTCCTACTTCAATATTAACGTCTTCTTTTAAACCTTCAACATAAATAACATCTTCATGAACCGGTTTATAATTTCTATTTAAATAAGTAACATATTCTTTTAATCCCCCATTATATAAAAATTCTTCTTTTATTTTTTCAATTGGACGATCATCACATAATATAATTCTTAATCCTTTGTTCAAAAAAGCAAGTTCTCTAGTTCTTATTTTTAAAATATTATAATCAAATTCTGTTGTATCGGTAAAAATTAAAGAGTCAGGTTTAAAAGTAACGGTTGTACCTGTTCTATCTTTATCACAATTTCCAATTACTTTAAGTGGCTCAACAGCTTTTCCTCCATTTTCAAAACGAATATAATAAATTTTTTCATCTTGATAAATAGTTACTTCAACAAAAGTACTTAATGCGTTTACAACAGATGCTCCTACTCCATGAAGACCACCAGAAACTTTATAACTTCCTCCACCAAATTTACCACCTGCATGAAGAATTGTATAAACTGTTTCTACAGTTGAAATTCCTGTTTTTGAATGAATTCCAGTTGGAATTCCCCGACCATCATCTTTAATTGTTATTGAATTATCTTCATTTATAATTATTTCTATATCATCACAGTAACCAGCTAAGGCCTCGTCAATAGCATTATCTACAATTTCCCACACTAAATGATGTAATCCCCTCGAACTTGTAGTTCCAATATACATACCTGGTCTTTTACGAACTGCTTCCAATCCTTCTAAAACTTGTATATCATCCGCATTATAATGTTCTTCTTTTTTAATCATACTCTTTCACCTCTATTGTTTTTCCTTTTATTCTAAAAACTTTACTATTACTTAAAATTTTTTTATCAATATTATTTAAATCTGTTGTTGTAATAAAAATTTGAATGTTTTTTTTAAAAAAATTAATTATTCTATTTATTTTAATTGTATCTAATTCACTAAAAAGATCGTCTAAAATAAGAATAGGCATTGTTTTAGTTTTTTTGTAAAATATATTAACTTCTGCTAATTTAAAAGAAATAACCACATTCTTTTGTTCACCCTCAGATAAATAATCTTTAGCAAGCCTTTTTTTATAATAAAAAATAAAATCATCTAAATGAATACCAAAATTAGTTTTACCATAATTTAAATCTCTTTGAAAATCTTTTTCATATTTTTTTAAAAGTTTTTCTTTTGTTAAATTATTATAATCAGAATTATATTTTAAAAAAATACCATCTTTTTTAGTTATTTTATTAAAATTTTTATTTAACGTAGTATTTATTTCATCGATATAGTCCTTTCGCCAGTTATAAATTTTTATTCCTAAATCAATTAATTTATCAGTTAAAATAAATAAATAATCTTTTTTTATTATATTGTTAATCTGCATTGATTTTAAATATGTATTTCTATGTTTTAAAATCTTATTATAATTAGATAATATTTTTAAATACTCATTATTTAATTGAGATAATTCCATATTTATTAATTTTCGATGAGTACTTGGACTATCTTTTATTAATTTTAAATCTTCTTTGTTAAATAAAATTATATTTATTTTTGATATATAATCACTTAACCTTTTAATGTGTTGATTATTAATAAATACTTTTTTTCCTGGTTTTTCAATTATTATTTTATATTCATTTGTAGTATTGGTTTTAAATTCCCCCTTAATCACTGCAAATTCATTATTAATATTAATTAAAGAAGTTTCTTCAGTTGTACGAAAAGACTTCGTTAATGCTAGAAAATAAATTGCTTCAATAATATTGGTTTTTCCCATTCCATTATTACCAATTATAATATTTTTATATTTAGAAAATTCAAAGTCTTCAAAAATAAAATTTCTAAAATTAATCAGTCGTAATTTTAATACTTGCATTTATTACCCTCTTTTAAGCTAAAATAATAATAAAATAGGTATACTAGTACACCTATACCTATTTAAATTATAACATAAAATATTGCTATTTGAAAGGAAAGTTCGTAACTATTCACGGGATTTGTAAAACTTAAATTATTGCATATGAAAATTATTAACTTTTGTTAATTAATTCATCTACGGTAAATGGATTGCCATCAAGCAATCTTTTTATTGCTTGATGCTTAT
>JAQVNR010000014.1 GCA_028703035.1 Bacilli bacterium
TATGACGAGTACTTTAACTCTAAAAGAAGAACGTTAACCAATCACCTCAATCATAATAAAAAGAAGTGTAATTTTCAATTACTTTCAGTAATTTACTTATT
This sequence comes from Bacilli bacterium, assembly GCA_028703035.1. Taxonomy (GTDB): domain Bacteria; phylum Bacillota_I; class Bacilli_A; order RF39; family UBA660; genus DUUS01. The sequence goes on from JAQVNR010000014.1 coordinate 102, forward strand.
ACACTTTTATAGTACCAAAAAGAAAAAAATGCTATATAAAAAATTACAGTAAATGAAAATAAGCTTTTTTAATTTGCTTTATTCAAAAAATATGGATATAATAGCAAGCAAAAAAGAGGGGATTAGAATGGAAGTTATTAATTATAGTAATTATAAGTTTAATAAACTACCCAAACTAGAATTAAGCAGTAGTATTACTAATACAGAAAGCATATTATATTTTTTGCCATGTAAAGATAAATGGAATAATAAAGTTAACATATTTAAAAAATTTTATGTTAATAGTGGAGATTATTTTGGTAACAAATTATTAACAATCAATACCCTAATTGATAGCAAAGAAGATTTAGGGCTCGATGAACTCGTATTTCCTGAAAAGTTAGTTGCAATTAATGATGTTTTATGGGGCTTTATGATGCCTTATATCGATTCAATAAATTTAAGTGAAATATTGTCTGATTTAAGAGTACCAACAAGTGAAAAAATAAAATTATTAAAATCAGTTGGAAAGATTATTGAAAAAGTAAGAATTACTAGTACATATACTAAAAAGATGTGTCTAAGTGATATTCACGAAAATAATTTTGTTGTTGATAGAATAACTGGAGAATTGAGAGTTGTAGATGTAGATAGTGTTCAAATAGGTAATAATCAGCCATTTCCTTCAAAATATCTTCATTTAATTGGTAGAAAAATCAGTGGTAGTAATTCAAAGTATCCTAAAAATGAAAAAGAAATTTTTATTCCAAGTTATAATACTGATATATTGTGTTATATAATTATGATTTTAAATTGTATTTCTAACAGTAAAATAACTTCACTAAGTATTGAGCAGTTTTATGGATATTTATTTTATTTAAAAAATATAGGCTTTGATTATGATTTATTAGAGTGTTTTTCTACAATATATTTAAATTGTGACAATAAAAGTCCCCTAGATTATCTTGATACGATACCATCAAGCATTGCTAGAGCTGATTTAAATGTTTTTAAATATACTTACAAGTTAAAATAAATTAAATTACGAATAAATTTCTTCCAAAAAACAAAGAGATGATGGGTTTACATTTATCTTTTCTTTTGTTATAATTCTTTTAGAATAAGGAGGGCTAGTTATGGATACTGTGATTAAAGAAATAAACGAAAGTTTATTTGAAACATTAAATAAACTAGAAACCCGCAAGTCAGCTAGCCAAAAAGAGCTAGAAGCGGTAAATATTAAAATTGATGAAAAGGTTGATGAAGCAAAAAAATATAAAGTTGAAGTTGATAATGCAAAAAATAAAATTAAAGAATTAGAAGAAGAAATAGAATCTTTAGAGACTGATTTAGCTGATTTAAATGAGCGTTTTGGAAAAAGAGATTTAACTGCTATTTTAGAAGCTGGAAATAAAGAAATTAACTTTAAAATTACGGAAAAACAAAATGAGATTACTAAGCATCGCCAAAAAATAGGAGAGTTATCAGAAAGAGCTCGTAGTATTAAAGATTTATTAATTAGTTTAAAAAAAGATAAAACATCTAAAGAAGAAAAATTAGATATCTTAACTAAAAGTTACGATTATTACAGTGAGTCACTAAATAAAATTACTGATTATGCTAAAAATAATCCTGATTCATTAAAGGATTATGATACTAGTTATAATAATTTAAATTATGATTATGATAACGAGCCTTTAACAGAAGTCTTTGATGAGATAGAATCAATGGATAAAGAAGATGAACCAGAAGTAATCGATGACAACAATAGTTTAGATGTAACACCATCATCAATAATTGATGATGAATCCAAGATTGATTTAACTCCTGATGAAGAAGCTGGATTAGATGATAACTTCACAAAAATTCAAAGTAAAAATCTGAACTTTGAAGAGTTAAATAAATCAATAGATGATGAATACAATTATATTTTTGGCACTGATTTAAAAGAAGATGAGGATTCACTTAATATTTCTGAAAAAGAGCTTAACTTGCCACTAGCGACTAATATTTTTGATACTACATCTTTACCTGAAAATTTTGAAGTGCCTGATATATTTGGCAATGATAAATTAGAAGTAACTGCTAATGACTTAAATATAAGTGATTTTTTCTTAGATTATGATTTAGATTTTAATAAATTTTCTAAAGAAGATCAGGAATTATTAAAAAACATCTTTGATAAAGATAATTTTCATAAAATTTTAGATATTTTAAAAAATAATCAAATTAATTTAAATAAAATTTATGGAGCAGTATCGTTATTTGAAAAAAGCACGCCTGAAGTAATTGATCAGAACTTAACTAAATTACTTTTATCAAATCAAAGTAAAGTTAATATTGAACTTGTTTTAGGAAGTTTAGGTAACATTAATAATAATCATTTAGTTGAGGCTATCAATAGTTATGGAGCAGAATTAAAAGATGCAAATATTACTGAACTTCTTATGAAAGCTAAAAAGTTAGCTGGAGCAATTGATACTACAGATAAGCCAGAGTATTTAAAAGAGTTAACTTTAAATGATGATGAAATAACTGTCATGGAATCAAACACTAATAGAGATATTTGGGAATATATCATAACTTTTCCAGAAATTATTATAACAAATTACAACTTATTAAAAGATATTGGCGCAACTAATTTAAAAGAAATATTTACAGGTTATCCGCAAATGTTTATAATGAATCCAGAAAAATTTAAAGCAATATTTATTAAATATGATCAAACTGATTTAATTAGATGTTTAGAAAAAAATGCTTCAGTAATTGAAAAATTATAAGACCATTCTGGTCTTTTTTGTTTGTATACTTCGACATCCGTTAATAAAACGTAAACGTTTACAAAAACATGTAAAAGAAGCTGAAAACATTGACATTTTTTGTTATAATGTTGCTATATAGTAGGTGGTAGTAATGAAAAAAATATATTTTATGATTTTAATAATTATTTCATTTTTTATCATGCCAGAAGTAATGGCTGATACTACTTATATTAAAGGAATAATGACTGATAAAGATGGTGTAGGATTAAGACCAACGAATACTGATTATTCAGGTAGAATGAAAGATGATGAGGGTGAAAATATATCTTTAAGCTGGCCAGAAACTTTTGAGATTTTGGGGGAAGATAGTACATATTATAAAATAAATGTTCAATATAAGGGTTTTTATTATATCGGTTATGTTCCAAAAGAATATTCAACAAAAGTAGGAACATATACGGTAAGTGATTCCACTGTTCAAGAGATGCGCAATTTAGGCTTCGATGATACATATGCTTATAAATTAGCGATTTTAAAAACTATAAATCCGAGTTGGACATTTGTTCCGATTAAAAATATACCTAGTTGGTCAACAGTTATTAATGGAGAAACTTCTTACGTGAAAAAAAACTTAATATCTGGCTTTAATACTAATTTAAGAAGTACTGTGGATGATGCTTATCGAAATGGAACTTGGACAGAATATGAAAGTGGCTGGTATGCTGCTTCTGCTCAAACGGTACGTTATTATATGGATCCTAGAAATTTTTTAAATGAAGGTCATGTATTTATGTTTGAACAGCTAGATTTTAAAGAATCTATACACACAGATACAGTAATCAATACAGCTATCAACAACAATAGCATTTCTACATATCCAGGTGCTTTTAAGTGTAATAATTTATCTGCTCCATGTGACAGTAAAACTTCTATTAGTTATAGTAGTGCCTTCTTAGAAGCTGGTAAAACACATAATATTAACCCAATACATATGGTGGCAAGGGTTCATCAAGAACAAGGGTGGGATTTTGGAACTAAAGTAATAGGAAATAATACTAATTTTCCGGGATATTTCAACTTTTTCAATATAAATGCTTATGCTAAAGCCGATAAAAGTGCTTTGACTAGAGCTTTAGAATATGCGACTTCTGAAGATTGGAACAGTCCATATGCAACCATTAATGGCGGAGCAGATTTTTTATATAATAAATATACCAAGCCTGAAATTGGTCAAGATACTAATTATTTTCAAAAATTTAATGTTATAAATAGTAGTAATTATTATGGTAATCAGTATATGCAAAATACAAGAGCTCCATATTCTGAGTCATACACAACATATTCAAATTATTATAAGAGCGGGGTTATGAATTCTGATTTTGTTTTTAAAATACCAGTATATGAAGGCATGCCCGCATTTACTTCACTAAGCGCAGAAGGCAACGAAGATGCAACTTTAAAATCATTAAATATTCCTGGGTGCTATTTAATGCCAACGTTTACTCCAAGTGCTTTAAATTATAATTGTTCAGTTAATAAGGATGTTGCAAGCGTAAACGTATCAGCAGTAGCAACTAATGCAAATGCCAGTGTAAGTGGAACAGGTGTTATTAATTTAGCTTCAGATACAAATTCAATTAATGTAATAGTTACGGCAGCAACTGGAAATACAAGAACTTATAATATAAGCATTAAAAAAGTTGAAACCAGTGAGTTTACACCAGATGAAATAATCTCGAAAGTTGGAATAAATATTAATTCAGGGTTTCTATCAGGTAGTAATATTGTAACATCACCAAACGATCTAATTACTTTAATAAAGAATAATTTTTCAACTGCAACTGTCTCACTTAATAATCCTAAAAAAATTGGAACTGGAACTAAACTCACAATTACTAATAATGGTTCTAAAACATACAATTTACTAATCTATGGTGATAATAATGGCGATGGTACTATTGATATCTTAGATTTATTAAAAGTTCAAAAACACTTACTTAAATCAGCTAAGTTAATTGATGTTTATCTTAAATCATCAGATACAAATAAAGATGGAACAGTCGATATTTTGGATTTATTAACAATCCAAAAACATATATTAGGAACTGGGAATATTTCTCAGTAGAAAGAAGGAAATATGAAAAAAACAATAATTTCAATTATAATGATATTTGCAATAGTTCTTCCGGTAAGTGTTAATGCATCATCTGGTAGTATTAGAGCAAGTGTAACATCTACTAAAGTAACACTAAATAATACATTTAACGTGACTGTTAAGGTAAGTGCGGATAAACCGATTGGTTCATGGCAGTTTAATGTTGGTTATGATTCAACTAAATTAAGTTTGCAATCAGGAAGTACATCAGTGGTTGATTATGGTGATGGCTCGTACACAAGTAAAACCTATACATATAAATTTAGAGCTGTCGGCCTTGGCTCAGCTACAGTTAGTATAAATAATGCTAAAATTGCTGATTATGACACAGTGTCTTATATTAGTACAACTGCAGGTGGAGCTACGGTTACAATAAGTGAGCCTGTAAATATTGTTTATTCTTCTAATAATAATTTATCTTCCCTTGCTATTGAGGGAATTGATTTATCACCTGAATTTTCTAAAGGAACTTTAGAATATGAAGCTGTAGCTAAAGCTAGCACCGAAGAAGTAGTGATTAATGCAAAAACAGCTGACTCGAAAGCTAAAGTAAGTGGAGCAGGAACTGTAGCGGTTGTTGAAGGTGAAAATGTTTTATCAATAGTTGTCAAAGCCGAAAACGGCGCAACTAAAACTTACACTATAAAATTAACTGTTCCTGAAAAAGAGCCACTTAAAGTTGGCAAGTTTAGTATTTATCGTAAACTTCCCGAAGAACTGCCTCTTAACTTTATAGAAAAAACTATAATAATTAATGAAGAAGAAATACCAGCTCTTTATAATGAAAAACTCAAAATGACATTAGTTTACGCTAGTGATGCAAAAGATAATGTCGGATTTTATGAATGGAATAAAAACAAAGTAGGAGAAAAATTTATTATAATTAATTATAACGGTTCATCTATTAAAGTTGATTTAAATTATCTTGATTCTCTAAAAGGATTTAAAATTTCCCCTTTAAAAATCGATAATGATACTATTACAAATGCTTATCAAATAAGTTCATCAAGTAAACACTATATTATTTATGGAACCGATTTAGCTAGTGGTAAATCAAACTTTTATAATTATGATAGTACTAATAAAACTCTTCAAATTTTTGATAAAGAGTCATATGAATTTTTATTAGATAAAATAAGTGAAAAAAACTTTATTATTTATGCATTAGGTGGCTCATTATTAATCTTTATATTTATAACAATCCTCCTTAACAAAAATAAATCAAAAATGAAGAAAATATTGAAAAAAAGAACCTAAAATAGTAATGAATAACTCATTACTTTTTGTTATAATACTATCAGAGGTTTTATGAAAATAATTAGTTATAGAAAAATAAAAAATAATGAATATGAACTTACTCTAGATAATAATCAGAGAGTAAACCTTTATGATGATATAATAATTAAACATGAACTTCTATTTAAAAAAGAAATAGCTGATATTAGTCTTAAATCAATAATTAGTGAAAACAATCGATTAGAGGCCTATTATCTAGCCCTAAAATATTTAAATACAAAAATGCGTTCTGTCTTAGAGACAGATGATTATCTTAAAAAGCAAGGATATAATAAAACAAATAGAACCTTTACAATAGATAAACTAAAAAAAGAAAAATATTTAGATGAAAAAAAGTTTATGGAAAGTTATATTAATGCTCAATATAATTTAACTAATAATGGACCAGAAAGAATAAGAAAAAACTTAATGAAACTTGGAATTGAAGAAGAAAAAATTATCATAAATATGGATTTTGATTTTAAAATTAATAATTTGATTAAAAAGAAATCTAAAGCTAATCATAAACTTAGTACATCGGCATTAAAACTAAATATTAATAATTATTTAATTTCTTTAGGATATCCTAAAGAATTATTTAAAGATAAACTAGATAATATTAAAGTAAATGATGCATCTTTAATAAAAAAAGATTATGAAAAACTTTTGAAAAAATTCGGAAATAAATATGATGAATTAAAATTAAATTTAGTATTAAAACAAAAACTATATCAAAAAGGATATCCAAAGGAATTAATAAATGATATTATAAATGGTGTGGAGGATGTATGAAATCAAAGTATCAAACTTTAACTAAAGAAGAACAATTAAAAGTTAAAGAAAAATTTTTAAAAACTAATGATAGTTTAGTCTATCAAAAAGCTAATAGAGTATTTACAGTTGCACTTATTGGTGTAGTAATAGCGATAATAAGTGCAGTGTTTGATATTGTTTATAAAACCGGAATGCTTAATTATCTTATTGATATATTTTTATTTGTGTTTTCTTTAACATTTGTAATTATAATGAGAAATGTTAAATTAAAAGAAATTAATAATTACATTATTAAAAAATAAATTGTGTTTCTTTATTTTCTTACTTAAAAAATCTTTCCATTTCTATTTTATTATGGAAAGATTTTTTATTTATGATTATTTAACTTTGTTCTTGTTCAGAATTTGTTCTTAATGAAATTAATTGGTTACTAATATAAGTAGAATATTTTTTATTAACGTTTGAATCTTCAATATTAAATCCATATGATTCTCTTAATTCAATCATAGCAGTTAGTGATAATGTATTATCAGTTGATAAAGCTTCGGTTGATAAGGTTTCAATTATTTCTTCTTTAACATCTTTGAGCTCGGCTTTATCTTTTTCGCCTGTTTTTAAGATAATATGATAACCAAAAGAAGTTTTTACAGGTGTTTTTGAATAATCATCTATTTTTAAAGCATAAGCTGCATTTTCAAATTCAGTAACCATATCTCCTTTATTAAAATATCCTAAATCTCCGCCCTTTTCGGCATTAGATTCATCATCGGAATATTCTTTAGCAAGATCTTCAAATTTAGCACCATTATCTAGTTCTTTAATTACTTTCTTAGCAGTTTTAAGAGCATCAGATTCTAATTTTTCAATCTTTTCTTCATCCATATCATCAGTTGCTGAGACTGCAATTAAAATATGTTTGGCCGAAATATCTCCAACTACATCAGTTTTATAATAACTTTCAATTTGTTTGTTTGTTAATTCAGATTTAGCATAATCTTTTATTGCTAAATTACGATAATAACTTAATTTTAACATTTCTTCAAAAGCTTCTACAGTTGATAAGCCATAATGTTGAGCAAGATCTGAAAGTAGAGACTCTTCATTATATTTTCCATCTTCACCAACATAATAATTTTTAACAGTATCAAGTTGAGTTTTAGCATCTTCCTTAGCATTATCAGCTTCTTCAGGATATTCTTTTAATAAAATTGTTTTATCAATCATATCAATCAGTATATTAAGAGCATATTTATCTTTTAATTCGTTATATAAATCATCAGCACTTATATTTAGAGAACTCTCCTCAAATGAGACAATTGCTTCCTTTCCATCAGCAAGTTGTGGTATTTTACCACATCCAGTTATTAAGAATATAATAACTAGAAATACAAATATTTTATTTTTCATTTTTCCTCCATGTCTAAGTTATTATATCAGCATATTATTCAAAAAACAAGAACACAATAAGCATTTTTTCCATAGAATAAAGTGAGTAATGAAAAGGAGGGAGAATATGAACCCATGCTGCAATACAAACAATGGAATTAGCGGTGCTGCTTTCATTCTGGTATTATTTATCTTATTAGTGATTATCGTAGGAGCTATAATTTAGTAAAGGAGGTAAAAAGAAATGTGTAATACAGGTAACAAAGAAAAGGTCTCAAAAAGAAAATGCTGTGGAGTAAATAATTCATTTATAGTATTAGTATTATTTATTCTCTTAGCAATAATTCTTGGAGCGGTCTTTATATAATAAAAAAAAGAGATTAGTCTCTTTTTTTCTTAGGGGATATGTGCTAAAATAACTTTAGAATAGGTGATAAAAGTGTTTGGTAAAATAATAGAAATGGAAAATAATATTGTTGTTTTAGAAAACTTAGAAGTAGCGCCTACTGCTAACTATATTAATTATCATGTTGTTTTTAATGAAGAAAATAGAAAAGTAATTGGGGAAATAATTAGTATTAAAGAAAAGGAAATAAAAGTTCTTTTGGTTGGTGAAGTTAAAGACGATATTTTTTATTCTGGTGTATTAAAAAAGCCTAACTTTACAACAAAAGCAAGATTAATATATAAAAGCGAAGTTGAACTTTTTTTAGGAAATCAAGATATCTCTAATAAAAATAATCTATATATAGGTAAATCAAATACCTATGAAGGATTTAAAGTGTGTGCTGATTTAAATGATTTCTTTGCTAATCACTTTGCAATAATTGGCAATACTGGTTCTGGTAAATCTTGTGGGGTTGCTAAAATTATTCAAAACCTTTTTTATCATAATGATACATCTCTACCGGCAAATGCTCACATTGTTCTATTTGATGTTTATGGAGAATACAATACAGCTTTTCAAAATTTAAATAAGATTCCTGGTATGGGCTATAAAAACTTTACGACAAAACTAGATTTTTCAGAAGGAGATGTTCTAAATATCCCAGCCTACTTTTTAGAAGTAGATGATTTAGCTCTTTTACTAGGGGCAACAACTTCAGCGGAATTACCAATAATAGAAAAAGCAATTAAACTAGTTTATATATTTAATAGTCAGGATGAAGTGATGCAATCATATAAAAACGATATAATTGCCTCTTCTTTATTAGATATATTATCATCGGGTAATAATCCTGTTCAAATAAGAGATCAAATAGTGGCAGTTTTAACTTATTATAATACAACAACATTAAACTTAGATACAATAATAGTTCAGCCGGGATATTCAAGAACTATAAAACAGTGCTTAAATATTGATCAGCAAGGCAAAATGAACTCGGTTTCATTTGTTGTTGATTTTTTAAGCAAATTTAAAAAACTTGATTTAAGTACGGTTAATACTGAATCAAGTCTTGTTTACGATTTAGATGATTTATATTATGCTTTTGAATTTGCTTTAATAAGTGAAGGCGCATTAAAAAGTGAAAAAGTTTATGAGGAGCTTAATCAGCTTAAAATTAGACTTCAACAAATAATTAACAGCCCAAATAAAGTTTTTTTCTCAGGAACCGAAGAAAGAATTAGTAAAGAAAAATATATTAGCGACTTATTTTCATCAGAAAGTGGTAAAAGACAGATAATTAATATGAATCTTAACTATATTGATGAAAGATTCGCTAAAAAATTAACTAAAATTTATACTAAAATGTTTTTTGACTTTACAACTAGCCTAGAACCAAGAGCAAGTTTTCCAATTCATATTATTTTAGAAGAAGCCCATAGATATGTGCAAAATGATAATGATATAGAAGTTTTAGGTTATAATATTTTTGATCGAATTACTAAAGAAGGAAGAAAATATGGAGTATTACTAGGACTTATCACGCAAAGACCAAGTGAACTTTCTCATACAGCTTTATCTCAATGCTCTAATTTTATATCTTTTAGAATGTTTCACCCAGAAGATTTAAAAATTATCAGTAATATCTCGAGCAACGTCAGTAGCGAGACTGTTGAACAATTAAAAAGTTTAACTCCTGGGACAGCTATGGTTTTTGGTGTTTCATTTAAGCTTCCGCTACTTACCAAACTAGAACTTCCTAATCCAATGCCACAAAGCACAAGTGTCGATATTAAAAATACTTGGTTTAATTAATGAAAAAAAGATACGAGCTAGTATCTTTATTCCATTATTTTTTTAAATAATTTAGCTTCTCGAGCAGTTAATTTAACTTTAATACCATTAATTGTAACTGTTTGAAAATTAGGTTTTTGTTTTGTTTTGGTTGCATTTAAAGCGTGTGAGCGCTTATTACCAAATAAAGGTTTTTTTGTTGATACTTTCTTTGCCATAGGTCTTCCTCCTTAAATTCTTTTTGATTTTATCATAAAACCAAGCCTAGGTCAATCACCAGCTTTTAAAAAGTTATTTGTCAAACAAACTTTAGTAGGATATAATTATTTTAGGAGCTAAGTATGAGAGAGTGCATAAGTATTAAAACTGATTATTCACTTTTAAAAAGTCTTATAAAGATTAATGACTTACTTTCATATGCCATAAAAAACAATTATAAAACATTAGGTATTATTGATGATAATTTATCAGGAACTCTTGAATTCTTAAATGGATGTAATAAAAATAAAATTAAACCTATAATTGGTTATGATGTAACTCTTAATAATAAAAGATTAATTCTTTATGCTAAGAATTATAATAGTTTATTAAAATTATTTAAACTTAATACATTTTTACTTAATAATCAGCTTAATATTATTGAACTAACTAAATATATAAATGACTTAATTATTTTGCTTCCCTATGAATCAAATGTGCTTTATGAAGAATTAAGTAAAATTACTAAAGATATATTTATTGGTTATCAAAATGATGCAGAAAAAAAATCAGCGCTTTTAATTACTAATAATGTAATTTATTTTAAAGATGTTCTAGCACTTATTAAAGAAGATACTAAATATTTAAAATATATTTTTGCAATTGACCAAGGATGCCCAGTATCTGATATAAAAACGGGGCATGAAGATAATTATTTATATGAAACAAACTCTGCTAACTTAACAAAGTTAATCGATATAAAAAAACCTAAGCCAGAGCCTTTAATTCCTCATTATGATTTAAATATAAGTGATAGTTATAAATATTTACAAAATTTAGCCATAAAAGGTTTATATAAAAGAACTTTAAAAGAGCCTTCAAAAGAATATAAAGATAGATTATTATATGAATTAAAAGTGATTAAAGAAATGGGCTATGTTGATTATTTTCTAATAGTTTATGACTATGTTAAATATGCGATAAATAATAAGATTTTAGTTGGACCGGGAAGAGGTTCAGCTGCTGGCTCACTTGTTACATACTCTTTAGGAATAACCTCAGTTGATCCTCTTAAGTATGGACTTCTGTTCGAAAGATTTTTAAATCCCGAAAGAATTAGTATGCCAGATATTGACATTGATTTTGATGCAACTAAAAGAGATGAAGTAATTGATTACGTAAAGGCGCGCTATGGAGAGTTTAACACGATGTCAATTATGACTTATGGAACTCTAACCTCAAAACAAGTATTAATATCTGTATCTAAAGCTATGGACATTGATATTTCCAAACTACTTAAATATATCGATTCTCAAAAAAGCCTTATTGCTAATTTATCACCAGAAGTAAATAAAATATTAAACACTAACTTTGAAATAAAAAAAATTTATTTTATAGCTCTTAAATTAGAAGGTATTAAAAAACATATTAGTACTCATGCAGCTGGAATTGTTGTATCTCAAAAAAAATTAGATGAAGTAATACCAATTACTAAAAGTGGTAATGTTTATTTAACTGGTTATACAATGAACTATTTAGAAGAACTAGGTCTTTTAAAAATGGACTTTTTAGCAATTAAAGATTTAACTTTAATCTCAGATATTTTAAAAATGATTCCTGATAAACTTAATTTAAATGAACTTGATTTAAATAAGCCAGAAGTTTTAACAAGGTTTACCACGGGAAATACAATTGGCATCTTTCAATTTGAAAGTGAAGGGATGATTAATTTTTTACGCAAATTAAAGCCAGCAAATTTTTTAGATTTAGTTGTTGCTCTTGCGCTTTTTAGACCTGGTCCAATGCAAAACATTGATTCTTTTATTAGAAGAAAAGAAGGAAAAGAAAAAATAGATTATCTCACTTCTGAACTTGAACCAATTTTAAAAGAAACTTATGGTATTATTGTTTATCAGGAGCAAATAATGCAAATATTTACGATCGTTGCAAATTATAGTGCATCAGAGGCAGATTTAATTAGAAGAGCAATCTCTAAAAAAGATGAAAAAATTATTGCATCTTCTTCTGAAAAATTTATAGCTAGAGCCATCAAAAATAATTATCCTAAAGAAAAAGCTAATGAAATATATAATTTAATTATGAAATTTGCCAGTTATGGCTTTAATAAGGCTCATTCAGTTGGATATGCCCTAGTAGGATACGCAATGATGTACTTAAAAGTTATGTATCCAGAATATTTTTATATATCACTTTTAAATACTAATTTGGGATCAAGTACTAAAAATAAAGAATATATTGATGAGGCAAAAAGCTTAAATATTAAATTTTATAAACCAAATATTAATTTAAGTGATAATGTATATTTAAAGGAAAATGGCATTAGATTACCTTTAAATATAATTAAAAATGTCGGAAAAGTTGCAGCAAGAGAAATAATCGAGATAAGAGAAAACGGATTATATACAGATTTTTTTGATTTTGTATCAAGAGTTTATGGACGAGGAGTTAATACTAAAACTTTAGAAAGTTTAATTTTCGGCGGAGCACTTGATTCATTTAATGAAACCCGAAAAACTTTAATTAATAATATCAATAATGGAATTATTTATGCCGAACTTCTTGGTGGGTTAGACTCATCACTTGTTACTAAACCTGTTTTAGAGATTTATAATGAATACTCTGCAGATGAGTTAATGAAAAGAGAGTTAGAACTATATGGTTTTTATGTATCTAATCACCCAGCTAGTAAATATAAAGAAATTAAAATAAAGATGATTCCTAATTATTTTAATAAAAATATAATTACCGTCGGACTTCTTGAAAAAGTCAAAACTATTAAAACTAAAAAGAATGAGACTATGGCATTTTTGCAAATAAGTGATGAAACAGGAAAGTTAGATTATATAATATTTCCAAATAGAATAGGTTACATTAATCAAATAAAAGCTGGAGATTTATTAAAAATAAGTGGTAAAGTTGAAAAGAGACTTGATAAATATCAAATTATAATTAATACAATAACAATCTTAAAATAAAGGACTATTTCTTTTGCCTTTTAGTGGGCAATAGTTTATACTTAAAGTGCGAGGTGTTTATAAATGGTTTACTTAGATTATAGTGCGACTACTCCAGTTTTACCAGAGGTACTTGATAGTTATATTAAAGTTACAAATGAATATTTTGGCAATCCCAATAGTTTACATAGCTTAGGTATTAAATCTAAAGAACTGCTAAATAGTGCTTTAAAACAAATATGTAATCTTTTAAATATAAAAGAAAAAGAAGCGATTTTTACTAGTGGAGCAACAGAATCAAATAATATGGCTTTAATTGGTACTGCTCTTGCTCGTGGAAAGAAAGGTAGCCGGATAGTAGTATCTAAACTTGAACACGAATCTATTTATGGGATATGTAACTATCTTGAGGAAAATGGTTTTATTATTGACTATGTTAATAATGATAGTGATGGGGTAATAGACTTTGAGGATTTAAAAAGAATTATTAAGCCCGAAACTATTTTAGTTAGTATCTGTGCGGTTAATAGTGAACTTGGGATTAGACAACCGCTTAAGACTATTAAACAAATAATTACTAAAGAAAATTCTAATGTTATATTTCATACGGATATAACTCAGGCACTAGGGAAAGTTCCGGTTAACTTAAGTGATGTGGATTTAGCCTCAATGAGTTCTCATAAAATATATGGGCCCAAAGGAATTGGCCTGCTTTATAAAAAAGAAAGTTTAACAATTAAACCACTTCAATATGGTTCAGCTAGTGTTTATAAACCAGGAACACCACCACTTCCTTTAATAGTTACATTTTCTAAAGCACTTAGAATAGCGTTATCTGACTTAACAAAAAAAGAAGCTAAAATAGCTAAATATAATGATAAAATATGTCAGCATTTAAAAAAACATCAAGATATATTAGTTAATAAAACTAAATATTCTATTCCCCATATTCTAAATATTAGTTTAATGAATATTAAACCAGAAACATTTATTCATGCTTTAGAAAGCCATGATATTTATGTTGGTAGTAATACTGCTTGTTCGAAAAATAAAATAAGTACAGCGGTTCTTAATTTATATCAAGATAAAACAAGAGCCCTTACGACAATTAGAATAAGCCTTTCTTACTTAACTAAAAATGAAGAAATAAATATTTTTTTAAATAATTTTGATTTAATATATGGACGTTTAAGAGAATTAAAATAAAATATTATTCTAAGATCTCTTGATAATAAGTTTTAAATACATACAATGCATTATTTCTTTAAAAAATTCATCTTTTGTTTTTTTAGATATTGCTATTGCTTCTGCTTGATATAAAGCATTTTGACTATTATTTTTTTTAAAAGGAGTTAATTCTGTTTTAAATATTTCTTTTATCAGTTGATTAGCATCAGCTAAATATAACTTTAAAATGCTTCTAAACTCATCTTTTAATTTATTTTTTTCTTCTTCATTTTCACAAAATCTAATTTTTTCTTGAAAATTATTTATGTCTATGGATAGACCATTTAAAGATTTAGTTATCACTTGCATCACCGCTTAAATTATAACAAATAGAAAACTTAAAGTCTATATTATTAAAAAATATTTTTTAATAAATTTATAGTTAAACTTGGTATTACATATTAATTAATAAAACATATAATATTCTAGTAGAAATATTTTCCATATTTCTTTTAGAGTATGATATAATGATGAAGTATTGAGGTGAGATGAGTGCGTGAAATATGATGTTGTAAGTTTTGATACTATTGCTAAAGAGATAATTAATAACGAGAAGTATAAAAAATTAAAAAAAGAAAGTCATCATGGATTAACTAGATATGATCATAGTTTAAGAGTGGCTAAAAAAACATATAATATGGATTTAAAATTAAACATTGATTATATATCAGCAACAAGAGCAGCTCTTTTACATGATTTTTTTATAGATATTGATTTTAAAAATATAACGGGGATTGATAAAGGAAAAGTTCATCCGAACTTGGCTCTTGCTAATGCAGAGGCGTATTTTAATTTGAATAATAAAGAAAAAGATGCGATTTTAAACCATATGTTTCCTTTAACATTGATTCCACCAACATCTATTGAAGGATTAATAGTGACAACTGCTGATAAAGCAGTAGCAGTTTATGAGTATAGTAGATTTAAATTAACTGCTACGTTAAGCCTGTGGTTTTTATTTTTATTTAATATTTTAACTTTAAGCAATAATTAATGTTAATATACTGTCAAGAACAAATTAAAAAGAAATAAGTAAATATTTTCTTTTTTTCTTTGTTTATAAGGATTATAAAGACTTAATGTTTTTTTTAAACAAAAAATTAAAAAAGTATTTGGATAAAAACACCATTTAGCTAAAAATAGGTAAAAAAAACATTGACATAAAAAATATATTTTGCTATGCTTGATTAGAACATAAAAGTTATGTGTGGGTAGGTAATAATATGAAAAAAGATGTATTTGAAGACCTTGTTGTCGTTAAAAGAAGTGGGCAACGGGTAAGTTTTAACAGCTATAAAATAGCAGTTGCAATAAAGCAAGCTTTTGATAATGTTTATGGATTATATGATGAGGCAAATGTTAATGAAGTATTTGCAGAAGTTCTTTTATATATTAAAAAAAATTATATTGATCGCAAAACTATTAATGTTGAAGATATTCAAGATATTATTGAAAATACCTTGAGGCAAGAAAAACATTTCAAAGTCTATGAAGCTTTTAGTCAGTATCGCCAAAAAAGAGCCGCTTGTAGAAAAGTATTTACAATAAAACAACAACATAAATTTATTAAAGCAATTGAAAAAATTGATGAAAATAACTCTCTTAGAGTTAGTAATAACTATAAACCAACCGAACTTTTAATTAAATATGGAACAACTGTTGCTAGTGAATTTTCTAAATCATATATAATTGATAGTAAGTATTTAAGGGCTCATGAAGAAGGGAATATTTATATCCATCAGTTAGAAACGCTTCCCTTAGGAATATTAGCAAATGTTCACTTAAATTTAAAAGAAGAAAACATAGTATCAATTCCTAAACTAATTGATATCTTAAATATTAAAAGTGAAATTAAAGGTTATATTAATATTCCTCAGCTTGATTATATTTTAGAAGATTGGTTTTTAAATCAATATCGTAAATATTTAATTGAATATTTAATTAATTATTTTAAAATATCTGGTTTTAAAGAATATTTAAATTTAAAAAAAATTATTGAACTTATAAATAAAGAAGACAAGTTAGAGTTTGATATAGAAAAATATCAGCAATTTATACTTTCTAAACCAGTAGAAAATTTATTTAAAATAGCGGTAACAGATGCTTTTAATAAAACTAAAGAGAAATTAGCTAATACTTTATTAAATATATTTACAATCTTTAATACTAATAAAATTTATAGTGTTAGTTTAGGTACGAATGATTCTGTTGTAGGATGTTTAATTAATTTAACTGTTTTAGATTTAATCAAAGAAAATGATTTTAACAATTTAAATATAATATTTAAATTAAAAAACAATGAATCGAAATATTTAGAAAAAATTAGTGAAAATCTTCTCCTAGGTAAAAATATTTTTCTGACGTTTATTGAAAGTTCATTTAATAAAGATAATGAAGAAGTAGAATACTTTCCTGATGGTACTAGAATATTTGAAAATATCAATTCAGCTTCTAGAGCTTCAATTGGACGAATGATTGTTTCTAAAACCTCAATTAATATGGGAAGGCTGGGAATTAAATATCAAAATAAAAGTATTAAAGAATTTTATTTAGAACTTGAAGAAACTTTGGAGTTAGCTAAAAACAATTTATTACTATCATTTGAAATAATTGGCGATAAAAATAAAGAAAATTATCAATATTTGTTTACTGGGAATATTCTCGATGATGAAAAATTAGAAGTTGGTCAAAAAATTCGCAAAGTTATTAAAGATGGAAGCTTACTAATCGGTTTAGTTGGTTTAAAAGAATGTGTATTTTCATTAGAAAAAAATGAAGATAAGCAGTTTAAATTAATAATAGATATTTTAAAATTTTTAAATAAAAAATGCAGCGAGTTTGAAAATGATACGAAAATAAATTTTAAAATTTATGAGCCTTCATCTGAGGAAGTTCGCAGAGAATTAATGGCTTTAGATAAGGCAATATATGGAATTAAAAAAGGTGCTACTGAAGATGAAAAATATAGCTTAGTTGCCACACTTTTTAAAGATGATTATAAAAAGCAAGGAATAGTTCAAAAACTGTTTAATGGAGGCAATTTGCTAGAAATAAAAATACCAGCAAAAACAAGTAGTAAAAAGGTAACTGAGTTAATAAAAAATTTGCAAAAAAGTGATATTGGTAATGTTAAAATAAGTATAAGAAGTAGGGATACT
This sequence comes from Bacilli bacterium, assembly GCA_028703035.1. Taxonomy (GTDB): domain Bacteria; phylum Bacillota_I; class Bacilli_A; order RF39; family UBA660; genus DUUS01. The sequence goes on from JAQVNR010000014.1 coordinate 18,170, forward strand.
TAAAATGAACATATGTGGTTTAGAAAAATTAACTATCACTGATTATCCAGGATACGTATCTTGTATAGTTTTTACTCAAGGGTGTAATTTTAATTGTCCATTTTGTCATAATTCATCACTGATTCCTTTTAAAAAAGGGACTATTAAAGAAGAAGAAGTTTTTGCTTATTTAGAAAAAAGAAAAAAAATCCTAGATGGAGTTGTAATAACTGGTGGAGAGCCACTTCTTCAACTAAATATTAAAGATTTTATTAAAAAAATTAGAGATTTAGGCCTTAAAGTAAAGCTTGATACTAACGGTAGTAATTACCAAATGTTAAAAGAGCTTCTTGATGAGCATTTAGTTGATTATATTGCCATGGACATTAAAAATGATATGACTAACTATGAGATGCTAACTGGCTTTAAAAAATATAATTTTGACAGTGTTAAAGATGTAATTAAATTAATTGAAAATTCTAATATTGATTATGAATTTAGAACAACAATAGTTAAAGAATATCATAATTTAGATAATATAAAAAACATATGTGAATTTATTAGTGATAAAAGTAAATATTATCTGCAAAATTATGTAGATAATGAAAATGTTTTAACTAAAGGGTTAAGTGGTTTTACAAAATTAGAACTGAAAAGTATGGAAAATATTTTAAAAGAAAAATACTCTAATGTAGCAGTTAGAGGATTATAGATTTATACAAAAAGATATGGGAGGAAAAAAATGTATAAAATAAGAAAAAGAAATGGAAAGATTGTTAATTTTGATATAACTAAAATATCAAGTGCAATCACTAAGGCTTTTGATGCCGAAGAAACAAATTATGATGAAGGGGTAATAGATTTTTTAGCATTAAAAGTAACTGCTGATTTTGCAGGTCAAGTGAAAGATAATATTATTGATGTAGAAACTATTCAAGATAGTGTTGAGACCGTATTATCAAAAGCAGGTTATACAAATGTTGCTAAAGCTTATATTCTTTATCGTAAACTTCGTGAAAAGCAAAGATCTGTTGAGTCAACGGTGCTTGACTATGCAGAAGTAATTAATAGTTATGTCAATGTAACTGATTGGCGAGTTAAAGAAAATTCAACTGTTACTTATTCAGTTGGCGGTTTAATTTTAGGTAATTCAGGAGCTATAACTGCAAATTATTGGTTATCTGAAATCTATGATAAAGAAATAGCAGAAGCTCATCTTAATTGTGATATTCATATTCATGATTTATCGATGTTAACTGGCTACTGCGCAGGTTGGAGTTTAAAACAGTTAATTGAAGAAGGTTTAGGCGGAGTACCAGGGAAAATTACTTCATCACCATCTAAACACTTAAATACCCTATGTAATCAAATGGTTAATTTTTTAGGAATTATGCAAAACGAATGGGCGGGGGCACAAGCATTTTCTTCTTTTGATACATATTTAGCACCATTTGTTAAAGTTGATAAATTAACTCGAAAAGATGTAAAACAATGTATCCAGAGTTTTGTTTATGGAGTTAATACACCAAGTAGATGGGGAACTCAATCGCCTTTTACTAATATTACTTTAGACTGGGTAGTACCAAATGATTTAGCAGAATTTAATGCGGTAGTTGGTGGCAAAGAAATGGACTTTAAATATAAGGATTGTCAACAAGAGATGGATATGATCAATAAAGCATTTATTGAAATTATGATTGAAGGGGATGCAAATGGTCGTGGTTTTCAGTACCCAATTCCAACTTATTCAATAACTAAAGAATTTGATTGGTCAGAAAATGAAAACAACAAACTTTTATTTGAAATGACCGCTAAATACGGAACACCATATTTTTCAAACTATGTAAATAGTGATATGGAACCATCAGATGTTAGAAGCATGTGTTGCCGTTTAAGATTAGATTTAAGAGAATTAAGAAAAAAATCAGGAGGATTCTTTGGCTCTGGGGAGTCAACTGGTTCAATAGGAGTAGTTACAATAAATGTGCCAAGAATCGCTTATTTAGCTAACGATGAAAAAAATTTTTACGAAAGATTAGAAAGATTAATGAATATTTCGGCAAGATCTTTAAAAGTAAAAAGAAATGTTATTACTAAACTTTTAAACGAAGGATTATATCCGTATACAAAAAGATATTTAGGAACATTTAGTAATCACTTTTCAACAATTGGACTTATAGGGATGAACGAAGCTTGTTTAAATGCTAAGTGGTTAAGAAAAGATTTAACAGATGCATCAGCCCAAAAGTTTACTAAGGACGTTTTAAATTATATGCGGGAAAAACTATCTGATTATCAAGAAGAATATGGGGATTTATATAATTTAGAGGCAACACCTGCTGAATCAACAACATATCGTTTTGCTAAAAAAGATAAAGAATTCTTTCCAGAAATAATTACTGCATCAAATGCTGACACTCCATTTTATACTAATAGTTCGCATTTACCAGTTGGTTTTACAGAAGATATGTTTGCTGCCCTTGATATTCAAGATGAGCTGCAAACTTTATACACATCAGGAACCGTATTTCATGCTTTCTTAGGAGAAAGAATGCCAGACTGGAAAGCATCTGCTGCCCTTGTTAGAAAAATAGCGGAAAATTATAAGCTTCCATATTATACTTTAAGCCCAGTTTATTCTGTTTGTAAAAATCACGGATATTTGGATGGTGAAGTAAAAAAATGTGAAGAATGTGGTGAAGAAACAGAAGTTTATAGCCGTATTACCGGATATTATCGCCCAGTTAAAAATTGGAATGATGGTAAAAGTCAAGAATTCAAGCAACGTAAAAGTTATTCTACTATAGAAAAAGATGAAAAGTTAAAAGACAAAATATATTTATTTGGAACTAAAACTTGTCCAAAATGCAAGACAACTAAAACTTTATTAACAAAAGCTAAAATCAAATACGAATATATTGATGCTGAAGAGAATATTAATTTAACAAAAAAATATGATGTTAAACAAGCCCCAACATTAGTTGTTATAAAAAAAGGTGAGGTAACCCATATTACTAACCCAGCAAATATTAAAGAATTTATAAAAGAAATCAATTAGTAGACTATAATAGATTTTAGTATCTAAAGTAAAAATATAGAAAGAAAAATAATAAGTCAAACTTATTATACGAGAGGTAAACATGTATGATGTAATAATAGTTGGCGGAGGACCAGCAGGAATGACCGCAGGACTTTATCTTGCAAGAGCAGGAATTAAAACATTAATTTTAGAAAAAGAAACAGTAGGAGGGCAAATAGCAGCAGCGATTAATGTTGATAACTATCCTGGACATTTAACAATAACAGGATCAGAAATTTCTACTATAATGTATGAACAAGTAATAAATGCTGGTGCCGAGTATGAGTTTGAAAATGTTATCAACATTCATAATGGAAAAATTAAGCAAGTAGTAACTGAAGATAATGTTTATGATTGTAAAGTAGTTATAATTGCTAGTGGCTCTAAATATCGAAAACTTGGGCTTGATGCTGAAGATAAATATGTTGGAAATGGTGTTCATTTTTGCACGGCCTGCGATGGAGCCTTTTATAAAGATAAAGAAGTTGCTGTAGTAGGTGGAGCAAATACTGCTGTTGCTAATGCAATTTATTTAGCTGATATAGCAAAAAAAGTTTATCTAATTAATCGTGGAAGCGAGCTTAAAAGTGAAAAAGTAAGAGTTAACGAACTTCTTAAAAAAACAAATGTTGAAATAATGTATAATACAACCGTTGAAAATATTAATGGAGAAAAACATTTAGAGACAATTGATATTAAAACAGCCGGTATTACTAAAAACTTAAAAATAGATGGTTTATTTGAATCTATTGGAATGGATGCAGAGACGGAATTAGTTGATAATTTACTTGTTAAAAATGATTGTAATTATATTATGAGTAAAGACTGTACAACAGATATTGAAGGAATATTTGTAGCTGGAGATTGTCGTGAGAAAGATGTAAGACAATTAACAACAGCAACAAGCGATGGAACTATTACTGCTTACCTTGCTATTGATTATTTAAAAGGAAATTAATATTTAACAATTTTCACTTAACATAAGTTAACAAAACTAAGTGCTAATTTATTTGCTCATTATAAGAGTTTAAAAGAACTAAGGTTCTAACAAATAATAGTTATGTGATTAAGAACTTGTTATAAAGTTCTTTTTAAGTTTTAAAATTTGGAAAAATATTGTATAATTAAAGTGTGAGGTAGATATGAAAAAAGATTTGACTTTATTAATAATGGCAGCAGGAGCTGGGTCTAGGTTTGGTGGATTAAAACAGATTGAACCATTTGGCCCAAAGGGAGAGTTTATTATTGATTATTCTGTGTATGATGCATTAAAGGCTGGTTTTACTAAAGTAATATTTATTATAAAAACTTGCTAAAAAAAATCAAGAGTTTTTAAATGTTTTTTTAGAATAATATTATTGCATGACAAAACAGACTTATTAATGAGTTTTTTTAAAACAAAAAATCTTTTAAATTACCATATCTC
>JAQVNR010000015.1 GCA_028703035.1 Bacilli bacterium
GGTCAATTTAGTATTTCACAATTTTTTTAACAAATGGTCAATTTAGTCATGCATAAATTACTGTATGGCTAGCATTGCTATGCTATGAAACACTAAATTAACCATATCTCGTTATAAAAACACAGCTATATTAGCTGTGTTTTGGTCAACTTAATCTAGCACATACCTTATGATTACTGAGTTTGCATCAAATGGTCAATTTACTTTGGCAATTGAGCTAAAGAAGTAAATGCAAGTTTTATAATTCAAAATTCCTAACTTGCATTTAGTCCTATAATCGGTTTAAATATTCAAGAAGATAATTAAAAAATTTTATATGCGGTAATAAAAATATCTCTTTTTTAATCATCATATTTATTTCTTCAATACTTGCCCACTTAATACTTCCTACTTCTTCTTCTTGAGTTGTGATGTTTTCTAATTCAACATCCATTTTTAAATAATATATATCAACAAAATCATCTTCAGTTTTTATAGTTTTAAATAATTTTAAATTATTTTCTTCTACATCAATTCCTAATTCTTCTTTTATTTCGGTAACAATTCCTTTTAAACTAGTTTGGCCAGATATTGGGTGTCCACCTGTAGTAGACCACATATTGTATTTCTTATTAACTTGTAATAAAAGTTCTTTTTTTGAGTTCTGTATCCATACAACTACAGTTAAATAGTAAAATCCTTTAGGAATCAGTTTTCCTTTTTCAATTGTCTGATTTGTTAATTTTTTATTTTCATCATATAAATCCATTATTTCCATGATTGGACTCCTTTCTAATTTAAATATTGTAGCATTTTTTTAATTAGCACTAATCGAAACAATTCCCGTGACCATCCATTGGAGAACCTTAAATCCACCAACATTATATCTAGGATTATCTTCATCACGTGTATTTCTTTTTAGAATTACATTCATCTCTATCATCATTTCTTTAGATAAAGGATTATCTATATTAACTAACATATAATCAGATAGTTTAAAATGATTTTTTGATTCGGTTAAATCATCTAATTTAATTAAATCTGCACTCTTAGGCGTAAAGGAATCTGCACTAAATATAGCTTCTGTTTGTTCTTCAGTTAATCTGCTACCTTCAATTTTGTTCGAGTTATATGAAAACTTAATTTGTGAGTAATGATAAATGTTACCTTTAAACTTCGACTCTTTTTGTTTTAACAGTTCTTTTTTTAGCTTTTCTATGTTCATTGTTACATTCTCCTTTTTTTATTTTTTTATTTAAATAATACTTCATGATTATTTTATCATACTTTTCAGAATTATTTATTGTTTATCCCCTATAATTCTTACATTTTAAAACCTGCAATTGCAGGTTTTATATAGATGAAGGAATTTATTTTTCCCCTGAAACAGTTAAAGCTCCACTGGAGATACTTTCTGCGATTGCTCCAAGCTCGGTACTTGATAGTTTGTCACTTGATATATAAAAGTCTATGTTATTACTTGTCCAATATAATGAATTAGCAGACAATGCTCCATAAGTACTACTTAACATTAGTGGCTCACCGTAAACTGGAATTATTTCAAATTCTTCTTTTGGAACTGAAACCTCTTCAATAAGAGTAAATGGTGCCTCACCAGTAAATGTTAATATAATTCTATTTCCAACATCGGTTGTAATTGAATCTTTGGCTGATAAGTAAGTATTTGTTGGTAAATATAATGGATATATTATTTCATCAATTGTTTTACTAGTAGTTTCATCCTCACAGCATTCTTCATCAATTAAACTTTCAAGTTTAAAATAATCATCATTGAATGTTGGTTTATAATCAACACTTGTAAAATTTACAGTAATTTTAATATTATCTGATGTATCTAATACTTCAACTTTTTGAATTTCAGCATTTTTATCAACATATATTTTTTCACTTACTAAATTAGCATTATTTGGATAATTTACTTTAGCATATATGATATAGCCGTTATCACTTTTTTTAGCTTTACTATTTGTATCTGACTTAATATCATTAACGAGAGAATCTAAAAGATATGCTTGAGAACCATTATCAGGCCATTCTGATTGAAACTTAAAACTTTTATTTAATGATGGGGTAATAACATAAACTCCTTCATCACTTTTTAAAATAACTTGTTCATGATTATTAATAGTATTAACTAAGTTAACCCTATAATAATCTTTATCTTTAGCTGCTATGACATTATAAGAAAAATTATCTTCATTACTAATAATATTCATCGTTCCTTTTAATAGATAAGAATCTTTTTTCTCAATATTTTTTACAAAATCTTCTTTTATATTATTACTATCACCTTTACCACACCCTGATACAAATAATAATAATGTTATAAATAATACTATATATTTTTTCATCCTAACCTCCTACAATAAAATATATTTTTAAATGTATAATTTATTCATAATTACTCAAACTAAAATTAAGAAAAGAGGTTAGGTATGACATTACTACAAAAAATATGCTTAAGCGTCACTATATTAGGTGGTATAACTTGGGGTTTAATTGGACTACTTGATTTTAATATTGTTGAAGCTGTTTTTGGAGCTGATTCAATGATTCCTAGAGTAATATACTCATTAGTAGGTCTTACAAGTTTAATTAATATCGGCATATTATTAATGGATTTAGATCAAGTCGATTAAAAAGAAGCATACCAGCTTCTATTTTTTTTCAGCAATATATAATATATCTGAGTCTTCAACAATTATTATTTCGCCTTCATGATCATATTCTAAATCAGTAACATATTCCCAACTTAATTTTACTTTATAACCCAAATAAACTTTTTCATCTATTTTTAATTCACTTTCTGTAATTTCATCTAAGTTAATTGAGCTTACTTCAGGAAGAGTCTGCTTTCTTTTATTATTTGTATTGTCTTCTAAATATTTATATAATGTATCAGTTACATTTAACTTATAGCTTGCTACCGCACTTTTATAAACATAGTCTGCACTTCCAATATCATATTTATTTAATTTATTACTCATTGTATATAAATCGATAATAAATAGTTTAGCTATGCTTACTGCATATTTTTCTTTATTAACTGAAGTACTCTCTAAATTTTCCTTTAAAATACTAAACTCTTGTTTCATGAGTTCTGTTGCTGATGATTTGAGTGTATAATCATAACCTTTTATAGTATCAATACTATTTACTTTTTCTTTTTCATCACCAGCAAAAAAGTGAAAGTATATTCCTCCTAATGAATAAATAAATGAAAGTAGTAAAGCAACGATTAATAGTTTTTTTCTCATTATTTAGCTTCCTTTCTCCAAATCTTCTTTTATTAAGTTATGAATTATAATTCCATTTGATAATTCAATAATAGAATCAGCATATTCTTTACAATCTTTTAAATAATCTTCGCTTAAAGTTTCATCTAAACTTAGGGCTTTATATTCTTCTTTAGAATTATTATAATATAATTTATTTGTTAAATAATTACCATTAGGAAAAACTATTATATTATCGTTTTTTATTTCAAAAATATCGTGACCAATGGAGTATGGATTATAGATGCCAAACATATTGCCTATTGTCGGCATAACATCAATCATTCCCATATAATATTCTACTTCCTTTGCGAGTTTACTATTTTTACCCCAAATTATTAATGGAGTTTTTCTATTTAATTCATTACTATAGTAATCATATAATACGTATTTTTCATCTTCTTCTATATATACTTCGCCAGTTTCGAAATTATAATTATAATAATTATTAAAGTTTTTAAGTGATAACTTAGGATCATGATCTCCATATAAAACAAAAATCGTGTCATTAAAGTATTCACTTTCATTTATATAAGAGAAAAGTTCACCTAGTGCATTATCTGCGTAATAACTACTTCTGATATAATCACCGAGTTTAGTTTCTTCTAAATATGGATAATCACTACTTGTTAAATCAATTTGGGTAAATAATTCATCATTTTTAAATGGAGTATGATTTGATAAAGTAATTATTGTTCCCATATATTTTTCATTATTAGACTCAATTCCTTTAAGAATTGGAGTAAGTTGTCTAAAAAATGATTTATCAGTTAGGCCTAGACCTATCTCTTCATCTATTTCAAATGATGTCTTAGAATAAAAATCCATATATCCTAAACTAGGATGCATTTTATCACGGTTCCACATACTTGCTTTATTAGCATGCATGCTAAATGTGTAATATCCTGCTTCTTTAAGTAAATTTGGAATTGTAACATAAGTCCGATCAAAATAATTAACAAATACTGTACCTGTGGTAACTGGCATAAGTGATGTATTTAAAGTAAACTCTGTATCACTACTAGTTCCGACTCCAACTTGCGGATAAAAATTACTAAAATATAATCCTTCTTTTGCAATTTTATTTAAATTTGGAGTTATTACCGTTCCGTTAATTTCTAAATCTATTAAAAATGTAGAAATACTTTCTAAATGAATAAATACTAAGTTTTTATTCTCATAAATACCGGTATATTTATTGTGACTTTTGGGTCTTGTATTTTCTTCATAATAATCATGAAAGTTTTTTAAAGCAACGTCAAAGCCAAACATTGAAGTGATTTTTGGTTTTAAAGTATTAAATAAATCGTTTGTCTGATAAGTAACTATTCCAAAAGTACTCACTATGTATTCTCTATTCCATTGTTTAGATAGTCTACTAAAAGCGGTAGCTGATAAAGTTGAAGCACATATAGCAAGTATCGTAAAACTTATAATTAATGTTTTTCCAAATAAAAGCTCGCCTTTTTCAAATTTTGCTACAAAATTAAAATAATCTCGGTTGGCCAGTTTTTTATGAACAATAATAAAAATTGTTGGAAATAATAAATAAACAAAATGAACTAGCTTAACTTTATCAAAGACAGCCTCTCCTACTTCACTAACTTGACCTAGCGCAGTTAATAAACTAAATGATACAAATGAATTATAAAAAGTATAATAAATTGAATTTATAACCCCCATAGTAGTATATATTAGCATTAAAGTTAAATAATAGCCAAACTGTTTCTGAGGCTTATAAAAAAAGCCAAATGAACCAAGAGCAATAATAAAAGCAAAATCTATTATTAATGGTTGCCAATTAAAAATATCACCTATAGTATAAAACCTTAATAATAAACAACATAACAAAGAAAGGACAACATATGAACAAAATTGTCTGTTATATTTAATAAAATTAATTGGTGATTTAATTATATTATTTAATTTTGACTTCATTTTTTCCCTTTTCTATCTCTATAATTGTAGCACAAATATATATTCATTGCACTGCTTTTTAATTTATAATAATGAAGAAATGTTAAGTGGTTTCTCCAAATAAAAGTAACTAGCATATTTGTCTTGAAAATTAAGTTTTTTTTTGATAATATATAAATGCATGCAGGCGTAGTATAATGGTTATTATGTGACCTTGCCAAGGTTAAGATGCCAGTTCGATTCTGGTCGCTTGCTCCATTTAATCAATCAAAGCCCGAGAATATGGGCTTTTTATATAGAGTATTTTATGAACTGCAAAAATCCAAAAAGAAGTACAAAAAATTATAAGTCTTCAAGCTAATATTTATTAAAAATAATAGGGTTACTTATATTATTGGATAGAGGACAGATTAAAGGAATATAGTGACAAAAACTAAAACGTCTATGCTTATGAATAAAAAAACTGACCACTGTTGCAGTAGTGATCAGAATAAGAAAAATAATTAGTCCTAGCTGACTTTAAATATGACATTATTTTAATTCTTTTAAGGCTATATCTATTAATTTGTCTAGATAATCTATCATAAATATTGGGATATTTAATAAGTTCCCATCTAATTTTAGGTTGTTAGAACTTATTCTAACTCTTAGAGTTGGGTTATATTTTTCATTATAAATCTTTAAACTGTTTTTGTTTTTATGGGTTCCAGATTTTATTTCAATTGGTATAACTTCATTTTTATATTGGAGTAGCGCATCTATCTCATAATTATATCCGCTACTACCAAAAGTAAAATAATATATATTTTCATTTTTTATCATTAATTGACTAAGACAATAGTTTTCAGTTAACGAGCCTTTAAACTCTGTAAATAGATCATCGCCATTTATAATAATACTAGAGTCTAAATCAGCCAGACCTGATAAAAGACCAACATCTAACAAATATATTTTAAAAGCTGATAAATCCTCATATGCTTTTAATGGTAATTTAGGCGCAGTGGCAGTATGAATTTTAAAAATTAATCCAGCATCATTTAACCAATTAAGAGAAATTTCATATTCTCTTGCTCTAGCTCCATCTTTTATCACTTGATATATAAACTTTTTGCTTTCTTTAGAAAGTTGGCTTGGAATGCTATTCCAAATATATTTAATTCTCTCAGCTTCTTTTTTAGTTGTATGTTTGGAAAAGTCAGAAGTATATGCCTTTATAATTTCTTTTTGTTTTATTGCTACTTTAGTTATATCATTATTATTAACCCATGCCTGAACTGGTTCTGGCATTCCCCCAATTACAAAGTAGATTTTGATTAATTCCTGTAGTCTGTTAAAGAATATATCGGGAATGGGAGTTAATTCATTAATAGTATCTAAATAATTATTTAAATTATTGTTGTTAGTTGCTATTAAAAATTCTTTAAAAGTTAAAGGATACATTTTTAGGAAGTTGACCTTACCAACTGGAAAAGTTGTATTAGATAAAGTTATTCCTAAAAACGATCCAGCTGCTACAATATGATATTCAGGTTCTTCTTGATAAAAATATTTTAGACTATTTAAAGCTTCGTTACACTCTTGAATTTCATCAAAAATTATTAGTGTTGATTTTTTGTTAATAGTTTCTTTATTAATGATTGTTAATTGCTCAATAATTCTAATTGGGTCCTTAGTAATTTTGAATAAACTTTTTAAATCTTCGTTTTGATAAAAATCAAAATAAGCAATATTCTTATAATGCTCTTTTCCAAATATGTATTTTAATATATGGGTTTTCCCTACTTGCCTAGCGCCTTCTAAAATAAGTGGTTTTCTATCTTTACTTTCTTTCCATATAATTAGCTCATTGATAATTTCTCTATACATTTTAGCAACTCCTTTAATACTAATAGTATAGCATTTTCTTCCAAAGTATGTAAGCTATTACACATTATTTAATGTATTTTTAGTAAATTTTACACATTATTTAAGATTTTTCCGAACATTTTTACACATTATTTAAAGTTAAAACATAAAAAGTAGGTATAATAATTGATTTTATAAGTCAAAAGAAAAGTTACATAAAACTATAGAAAATAGTTTAATAATGAGAATGAAAAAAATTGAGAGTATTTTTCTTAATCATCTTTTATATGAACGAGTAAAGATAATTTTTTTATCTTTACTTTATCATTTATTCCTGTTCCCTTATTTATTGCGAATCTTAACAAATCATTTGGAGACAATTCTCCATCAGAAAAATGAGTATGAGTGGGTAAATCTATTAATGCATTTTCTTTTTCAAAACCTTTTTTTCTCTTTTTTTTCTCTATTTGTTCTATCGCTTTGTCTATTTTAGGTTTATATTCTTTCAATAAAGTTACTATATCAACTTTTTTAGCATCTTTATATTCTAAACAAATTTTCTTAATATAGTCGCTATATATTTCAAGGGTATATGGCGTAAGATATCCATATGTGGTTATTATATAATGTAATTCATCGTCCAGATTTTGATTATAAGAAAAAACTAGATGTTTACCACAAATTAAACAATCATAATAATTACCGTATAATCCATCATCAAGACCACTTTTTGAAACTACAAAGTGATCACAATTCCTTTCGGTTATTTTTTGTTCTAAATAATCTTTTGGATAAAAAACATTTTTTCGCATTTACTTACCTCCAATTGTATTATATTACAAATAATAGTATACTAAAAATACATATTTTATATGTTTATCATAACTGGAGGTTATTATGAATATAAACTTTGAATTATATAGAATTTTTTATGTAGTAGCTAATGCAGGTAATATTACTAAAGCTTCAAAAGAACTAATGATTTCGCAACCTGCTATAAGTAAAACTATAAAAAATCTTGAAAATCAGTTAGGAGGTCAATTATTTGTTAGAACAAAAAGAGGAGTAGTTTTAACTGATGAAGGAAAAGAGTTTTATATTTATATAAAACAAGCTATAGAATTTATATATAATGCTGAAAATAAATTCACTGATTTAATAAATTTAGAAACAGGTAGCGTTAGAATAGGAATTTCTACAACACTAACAAAAGAATTTTTATTACCATATTTAGAAACTTTTCACACGAAATATCCTAAAATAGATATACAGATAACTACAAATATTTTTAACGAACTTTTTCAGAATTTAAGGAACGGGTTAATAGATTTAATTATATTAAATTTACCTGCTTCAAGTGGAAATGATATAGAAATAATTAAGCTTAAACAAATACAAGACTGTTTCGTTGTTAATAATCAATACATAGATTTAGTAGGAAAAAGCATATATTTAAAAGATTTAAATCAATATCCACTAATATTGCAGATGAAAGGCGCTAATGCTAGAACATTCATAGATAACTTTTGTTCTGATAATAGTGTTGTTTTAAAGCCAAATATGAGTCTATCAAGTTATGGACTTGTAGTTGAATTTTCTAAAATAGGTTTAGGTATTGGCTATGTAACTAGAGATTATATAAAAAAGGAACTTGATAGTGGTATATTATATGAGCTAGATATTAAACCGAAAGTTCCAACAAGATATATTGGACTTGCTATATCAAAAAATCATATACCGAGCTTTAGCGCTAAAAAGTTGATTGAAATTATTACAAAAGGTATTTCTAAATAAAACATTAGGTTTGGCCTTAATTTTAATTCAACTGGTGAGTGGACGAAAATATAAATCCATCTAAAGTTTATTAATTACATTATTTCTACTTGTTGATAGTGGATAATATAAAATTGTTCTAATTTTAGATTCAGGATTAATTATAAATACAGCTCTAACAGCTTGAATTAGGTTGACCTAGTTGGCTCATTCCATATTTATTAGCTACTTCCGCGAAAAATAAAAACTGAATCTTCAGTTTTCTTTTTTTATCGCAATATTATATCCGATACGATAAGTTATAAAAAAAGCGATGAAGGCAAATATTAGGCTTGTTAAAGTTTCCAAATTAAAAGCAAACTGACCTCTTATGACCGCTGGTATTGTCGCAATACAAAACCCTGATACTGCATAATAAGTATAGCCATAATGTTTTTTAAGTAAAAAGTTTACTAAAAAAACCAAAAAAATTGCTCCGACTCCTAACCCAGTAAATATTGGAAATAAAACAACTAAATCTACTTTAGATATGGCATAAAGAAAATAATCATAATAACCAATTAAACTAAGAATTACTGTACTACTTATTCCAGGTATCACCGTTGAACCAGCTAGTACTAATCCAAGTACTGCACTTTCAAAAAATGTCAAACTACCAGCTTGGATTCCTTCATAATTTTTAAGAAATAATAGAGCTATTCCTATAAAAAAAGTAATAGCTAAAGGGATAATATAACTTTTTTTAAAACCATGTTTGTTTGCTTCCTTAAAAAGTAAAGGAATTGTTCCAATAATAAACCCAACAAACGCATAAGTAGTTTGCATTGGATAGATGTCTAGAAAAAATAATATAATATTACCAAATAAGACAGTCCCAACAACAACCCCTAAGCCAATTGGCATTAAAAATAAAATATTCTTTTTTAAATTTTTAAGTTTTACTAGTTCTGTTATTGCTGTTATACACTTATGATATATCCCCATGATAACAAAAAGTGCTCCCCCACTTAAGCCAGGAACAATATTCCCAATACCACCTAAGATGCCTTTAAAAAAATTTGCCAATATATTCACTCCTCTATAACATTTTTATTTATTTCGCATTTTAATATGCGAAATATTTTTTTTTGTGACGCTAGCCCTTTCTATTTTTAAAAAAAGGAATAGTTTATAGTATAAGAAAGCAATACACTTTTCTTATCTAGCTTTCTTTTATTAATACTTTATAAGTATAGCACATCTAAATATTATAATATATTTATTTAACCTCCAAAGCTGAATTTTATGATTCAGCTTACTTTTTATTTTTAGATTTATTATTATTCTTTTTAACTTCTTTTTTTGGTTGAACTTTTGTTTTTGCTGAAGATGAAGATTGCCCCTTACTTTTAGAATTTCCTTTAACACTGGAGCTTTTATTGGTTTTGTTGGTAACCTTTACAGTACCCTTATTAGGTGTAGCTTTTGGTTTTACACTAGCTTTAGCTGGGCTCTTTGAATTCGCTTTTGGTTTTACTGGTGATTGTTTAGAGCTTTTGTTAACTACAGCATCACTTACTCTTTTAGAACCTTGAGAATTTACTTTTTTATTAGTTTTCTTTTTTGGTGTTGCTTTAGATTTTATTGAACTATTTGATTTTTTTGAAGAAGATTTTACTTTTTTATTTTTGGATTTAACTATTACTAGCTTTTTATTATCAAAAAGTTTTTTAAAATTAAATCTTTTTTTAATTTTAATTAAAATGTTGTATTTTTTAATTAATTTAAAAACAATTAAAAGTAAAGATCCAAATAAAATTAATAATAGAAACGGGATTAAGAAATTAGTTGTTTTATGGCCAATCTGAATGCTATATGTATATTTACTTTCATTTTCGGCTTTGACAATTACTTTTATAATACTACCGTCTACTAAATCCTCATTACCAATAATACTAATACTTGAATTATTATCTTCTGGTATTGCAGTAATATCTAACTTTTTAACCGACTTTTTAATAGCTAAGTTATAGTTTCTAACTCGTTTATTAAATTTTAAATCATATTTATTTATAATTAATGATTTTAAATAAAAGTTAGAAGATTTATTAGATAATAATCTAGTTACATTTATTACATAAGTTTGAATTTCTCCTTCATTATTTTTTATTTTAATTATAATATCATTATCTCCATCTTCAATTTCGATAGTTCTATTACCATAATCTTTTATTAATGATAATCCATCCTCTAGTTTAATATTTAATTCTAAACTTTGAGTTTTAGAATCAAGTTCGATATTATACTCATAAACATTTGGATTAAAGTTAAAATCAAGTACTTCATTTTTAGTTTTTAATTCAATTAAATTTGCGGTGATTTTACTCTCTTGGTAAACATCATTAATAATATATAAATAATAAATTCTACTTACTTCTGACTCACTGCTTACTTTAATAGGAACAACCGTTAGATAACTATTTTCATTTAATTCTTTTTCCCCAGTTCCACTTACCAGCGAGTTTTTGTCTAATAAATCAACAGTAATATTTAACTTATCAGTTGGTAATATTATTTTATAGGAATAAATTTCACTATTAAAAGATGATATTTCTTTATCATTAATATATATATTAGAAAGTTTATTTTCTGATGATAGAATTTTTATATTTTGATTTACATTATCTAACTCTAAAATTTTATTATCTTTGGTATTAAAAAGCACAATATTTTTAAGATTTATATCTTTATTGCCATACTCAACTCCTTCAAGAAGTAAAATACCAAACTGTTGTAAATTACTAACTAAAATATTGTTTTTAGTTTCAGCCGTAATTGTATTTTTATTAATAGATAAATTCCATAAATTAGTAAAATTTGTCCTGACTTCATCAAGTGATAGACCACTACTTAAATCAATATCAAAAGTTATTTTATTAAATTCAAAACTTGTATTAACATTAGTTCTACAAGTAAATTTTTCTAACTCTTTAAAGACTTCTTTATCACAATCAATTTTTAATTCATCTTTTGCAAAAACATTTAAAGGAAATATACATAGAATCAATAATAAAATATATTTTTTCAAAGAAAAGTCACCTACCTAATAAAAGTATACCACAATAAATAAGGCTTGATAACCTTATTTAAACACAAATACATACTTTGTTTTTTCATCATATGAAACTAATGTCACTTCTGTATCTGCAGATATAATATTAGTTTCTCTTGCTTCGGTTTTATCTGTTTCGCCTGACTCGTTAACTTTCCATAAATAAGGTGTATTTATTTTAATAAAATCACGATCAACATTGATTACTTCAATATCTAGTTTACATTCTTCGTTCTTTTCCGCAAAATATAATTTTGTCCCACTAAAGACTTCGAAGTTTTTAGAGATAGAATTACATTTCACATATAATCTCTTGGTATCATCATAACTAGTATTATTAAGTAACATCACAACCCCAATTCCACAAATTATTACAATAGGGATTAAAAATTGCCAAAAATTTTTCATTACATCATCTCCAATTAAATATTATTTACCCTGTAAATCAATTGTACCAAATTGCTAGCGCAAAGTCTATAATCAGGAAAAAAAAATTCTTTTTTCGCTGAATTTCATTTGGAATTCAGCATTTCCTAATAAATAAAAAAGTGGGTTCGCAAATATATTCGTTTTATGATATAATTTTTAAGTATTAACCGAGGTTTATGATGAAAAAATTAAATAAAAAAGATATATTTTTTTTACTAATATTATTTATTTTTATTTCTACTTTTATTCTATATTTAAGAATAAAAGGTTTCGGGTTTGCATCAAATGTTGACTGGATTAGTCAACATGTAACAATTCCCGAATACTTTCGAAATGTTTTTTATGAAACTGGAAATTTTTTTTCTAAATTTAGTCCTCATTTAGGAATGGGACAAAATATATTTTACTTCTTTTATTATGGCTACTTAAGTCCAATAATTCTAATTTCTTATTTATTACCATTTATTTCAATGGCTAATTATATTCAAGGTGTTTCAATTTTAAATATTTTTATTAGTGTTTATCTTTTATATAAATGGATTAATAATAATTATAATCAAAAAGTAGCATTAATTGCCACAATAATTTTTGCTTTTTCTGGACCACTTTTTTATCATTCTCATCGCCATATTATGTTTGTTAATTATTTTCCATTTTTAATTGGAGCATTAATTGCCGTTGATCATTACTTAAAAAATAAGAAAAGTCTTTTACTTATTTTTATGGTCTTTTTAATGATTATGACTAGTTTTTATTTTAGTATTCCAGGAATTATTGCAATTGGAATATATAGTTTATATAAAATTATTCCTAAAAAAGATTATAAAAAACTACTTAATATAATATTTTTTGTTTTTATAAGTATCTTGCTAGCTTCTTTTGTATTAGTACCACTTATATATGCTATATATACAGGAAGAAGTGATACTGACTTTTATTTAAATTTAAAAGAAATACTTATTCCAACTCTTAATTATCCTTTAACATTTTATTATACATACTCTTTAGGGTTATCATTTATTTATGTTGTTTCCTTAGTTTATAACTTTATGACTAAGAAAAATAATAATATATTTTTAGGAATAGTATTATCTGCAAGTATGAGTATACCTATCATAAGTTTTATTTTAAATGGTTTTATGTATGTTGATGGCAAATGCTTTATTCCTTTTTTACCAATTGCATTAATTGCAATTAGTAATTTTATTAATGATTTATTTAAAAATAAAGTTGATTTAAAAAAATTATTATATTTATTAATTCCAGTTATAATTATTATGCTTATATATGCCTATGATTATAATAAAATTAATATATTAATAACTGATATATTACTTATAATTACATTTTTATTTATAATTTATAAAACTAAAAAACATATATTAATTATAATGCCGATAATATTTATTTCCATTAATTCATTTATAATTTTAAATAACAATGAACAATATGTAAAAATAGAAACTTTAAAGGATGAAAATAATTATGCTTATAAAGAGCTGTTAAAAAATGTTAATCAAGAATCTATCTACCGAACTTTAATTAATGATAATTTAATAAATAAAGTTAATAAGGTTTATTCATTAAATCAATATAATACTTCTATTTATTCATCAGCTTCTAATCAAAGTTATTTAAAGTTTGTTAGAGATACTTTTCAAAATGAAGTAATTAATAAAGATTATAGTACTATTACCGGAAGTAATAATGTTTTATTTAATATCTATAGCGGAAATAAATATTTAATAACCAAAAATAACCCTTTAATTGGTTATAACGAAATAATAACTGTTTCTGATCTTACTTTATATGAAAATAATGATGTTCTACCAATTGGATACTCTAGTTCAAAAATAATGAGTTTAAGAGAATTTAAAAACTTAGAATATCCATATACTATTGATGCCCTACTTAATTATGTTATTGTTGATAAAAGCTTTGATGATGTTTATAAAAGTAATATTAATAAAATTAACCTTCAAGGTGATATTACTACAAATAACATAATTTATGAAGTTAAAAACGATAAATACTTGATTGAAGCAAGAGAAAATGCTTCAATCAAATATAAACTAAATAAAGCCTTAGATAATAAGATTTTAATTATTAAATTTAAGATGGACAAAGAAAAAAGTGGCTACTATTGCAGTTCTAATATAACAATTAATGGAATTACTAATGAGCTTTCTTGTAATAACTGGAAATATCACAATGATAATTATACTTTTGAATATGTTATTTCAGATAATAAGAAAATTGATACATTAGATATATCTTTTAGTAAAGGAATTTTTGAAATTAGTAATATTGAATTTTATATATTAGATTATAAAAAAATAAAAACATTAAATAATAATATATCTCCATTTATTATTAATAATGACTTAACAGATGATAATTATATTTATGGAACAATTCAAAGTGATCAAGATGGATATTTTAAACTAACAATTCCCTATCAAAAAAAAGGTTTTACTATCTATGTAGATGGAGTAAAAACACCACATTTTAAAGTGGACGAAACTTTTATTGGTTTTGAAATTTTAAAAGGAGAACATATAATAGAAATTAAATTTAATCCTCCCTATTTAAATTTAGGATTAATAATAAGTATTATTGGTATTATCTTCCTTCTATTTAATATTTTTCATTCAAAATTAAAACCTTTTTGGGAAAAATTAATAAATTATTTAAGAAAGCTTTTTACTTATATTAAAGATTATACATCATTATATATAATTAATAACCGCGGATATTTTACTTTATTTGCATCATTAATCATTTTAGATCTTTCTTTAAGAATATTTTATTATCCAATTATTAAATTTTATTCAGTTTTAGCTATTGTTCCTAACCTATTTACTATAATATGGATTATTCTAATTTTAAGTTTAACTAAAACTTTCAAAAATAAATTAGGAAAAACTATCTATTTAATTTTTTATATATTTTACTTAATAATTTTTCTTGTTCAAGCAATATACTTTTCTTATTTCAATACATTTTTTGATTTTAGTGTTACTCACTTAGCTGGAGAAGGAGCTGCTTATTTAGATAGTGTACTTTTAAATATTAAGTACTGGGTTGTAATAGTATCTATTATAAGTGTTTATTTAACTATTAAAGGTCTTAAAATAATAACCCATAGCGATAAATTTAAATTAAAAATTTTTATTATTTTAGTTTTAACTTTTTGTTTAGCCCACCTTGCTCTTCCCTATCTTTTAGGAGGTACTAAAAGCAGTGTTGAGTGGGATGATTGGCGCAATCAAAGAAGTATTTATACTTCATTTAATGATAATAATAAAAGTATGATGGTTGCAGGGATATTTGAGTATACTGTTAGAGACTTTTATATCCAATACCTAAGAAATAATGAAAAAATATCAAATGAAGAAGAAAATATTTTAACTGATAATTTTAGTAATTCTGAATTAAATACACCAAATAATTATACTGGTATTTTCAAAGATAAAAATTTAATTTTAATTCAGCTTGAAAGTATTGATGAATTCTTAATTACTAAAAAGATAATGCCTACGACTTATGAACTAATGAAAAGCTCAATTAATTTTACTAATCACTTTTCATTTACTTCTGGAGGAGGATCAACATTTAACTCTGAATTTATGGTTAACACTGGCTACTCAACTGCATATAATTATAATCAAAATGCTTATTCATTTAGTAGAAATAATTATGATTTTTCTCTTCCTAATTTATTGAAAAAAGAAGGTTATATATCAAATGCTTTTCATATGAATTCCGGTGAATATTATTCGAGAGGAACTAATTATAAAAGCTTTGGCTATAATAATTATTATGGCTTGAAAAACACCAATGATTATAAAGATAATACTAATTACTGGCTAGATAGAGAACTTATCTTAAATAAAAGTTTTAATAAACTACTTTTTAAAGAAGATTTATTTATGAATTTTATTATTACTTATTCAGCTCATATGCCATATAAAAGCTCTAAAGGCACATGTAGTCTTTTAACTGATAAAGAAGGATTAACTGAGTTTGAATGCCTAAAAATTCAAGCTAAAGAAACAGATGATTTTATTAAATTGTTACTAGAAGATTTAGCTAAAAAAGATAAACTTGATAAGACAGTAATTGCCTTCTTTAGTGATCATTACTTATATACTCTTGAAGATTATTCTATTTTAGATAAATATAAAATAACGGATAATCAGCTGATAAATAAAACTCCATTCTTTATTTGGAGTGGTGGAGATTATAAAAAAAATATTAAAAAAATAAATTCTCAACTTGATATTTTACCAACTATTTTAAATTTAATGGGAATAAAATATTATCCAAATTATTATTTAGGAAGAGATATATTAGATAATGATTTTAAACAAATAGTTTATTTTAATGATGGTAGCTGGTATGATGGAAAAACATATGTTAAAGATGGAACATATTTAACTGGTAAAATAATAAGTGATGAAAAAATCAATGAAATAAATACCTACGTTAAAAGAAAAATGATCTTAAATGATGCAGTTATTAAATCTAATTATTTTAACAATAATTAGATTTTTTTTATATAAACATTATCATAAATAATGGATAATGTTCTACTCCTTTTTCATCAATATAAATATTGGTATCAATTTCAAACATCATATATCTAGATACTGACTTACTGTAACTACGCCATCTATATTTAAAACAAAATCTATTTCAAGTTTACTTTTCTTTTCAAAATAAGTTAATTTATCTTTTCTTCTAGAAAGATGCATAGCGCAAACATTTTCAATAATACTTCCCTCATTAATATATAAATCTTTATTTAATAAATTTAATTTAATACTTGAATCTAACATTGAAACAAGAAGACCCACATCTTGGACATATATTTTATATGAATCTAATTTAATATTACTCATAAGTGGGGCAGAGGGTTCTGTTAAATTATAACAAAAGTTTATAATGCTAGCATCTTTTAGCCACTCTAAAGAAGAAATGTATTTTCTTTTACCAATAGCTTTTTCATTATTAATTTCAGCAAAAACAAAGCATACTTAGAAATATCTAATAAATAGGCTTCCATAATTTTATCTTGAACTTCTCCAGCAGCTGTAAAACTTTTAGTATTTAAATATTTTTTTACAACTTCTGGCATTCCTCCCACAATTAGATATACCTTAAAATGATTAGTAAAAATATCTAAATTACCATCAAAAATAGATTTATATTCTGGCATTAACTCAAAGTTAATTATAATATAATTCTTATAATTCTCTTTAATAAACTGCTCAATAATAAATGTTTTACCAACTTGTCTTGCTCCTTTAATAAGTAAACATTGTTTTACTATATTACCTCACTAGTTGCTACTTTCTCGCTCAAAACCATTTTATTTTAACTTGAGCTTTCTATTCAAATACTGTATAATTTACTTAAGAATAGAGGGCATAAATGAAAAACTTGAAAATTAAATTAAAAAAGACTAAAAAGTCTTATCGTTTTTTATTTTATAGTGGGTTTTTATTATACTTAATAAGTTTTATTTTTATTGTAAAAGGATTACTTCTTTTAAGTGGCATAGAAACATTAATTAGAGTCTCTTTAATAATAATATTTTTTATATTATTTTTAATATACACTATTAGTAGTCTTGTCTTTTTAATTTTAAAAAAACATAAACATTTAGTAATAATTTCTATATTAGTTTTTATATTTAGTTTTATTAACTTCTTTGCATTTTATTATATTAATAAAACTTATTATTATATAGATAATATAAGTAAAGATAAAGTTTTATATACCACTAATTTAATTATATTAGCTGGCAAGGACAAAATAATAAACGTGGGAATGATTTCTGAAGAAAGTGATATTGAAGGGTATATTCTTCCCACTGAGTATTTAGAAAAAAATGAAAACAATTATCAAATTACTTATTATGATGATTATTTATCTTTATTAAATGATCTATATGACGAAAAAATAGATGGAGTTTATATTACCAGTAATTTTGTTTTAATCTATAGTAGTATACCTAAATTTAATAATATTAAAACTGATACAAGAATTCACGCAACTTACTCTAAAGAAATGAAAAACCCAGACTTAGTATCTAGCAACAAGTCTGTAACTGAACCTTTTACTATTTTAATTATAGGGGTTGATTCTCAGTATGAGGGCCTATCTCAAAATGCAGCTTTTAATGGTGATACCCTAATGTTAATAACATTCAACCCTAAAACTTTATCTGCAACTATCTTTAGCATTCCAAGAGATACATATGTACCAATAGCTTGCAATAATAACCGAAGTTTTAAAATAAATTCAGCTGCTGGATACGGTTCTAAATGTATGATTGATACTATAGAAAATTTAACTAGTATCGATATTGATTACTATATGAAAATTAATTTTAAAGGCTTGGTTGCATTAGTTGATGCTTTAGGTGGAATTACAGTTGATGTCCCAGTTCCAGACTTTCCTAAAGCTTACTGCGTTGAAGATAGTAATAGAATTGCTAAAAAAATATGCTTAACTCCAGGGGTAAGTGTTCTAAATGGTGAAGAAGCCTTAGCTCTATCTAGAGTAAGAGATGCCTTTATTACATCTGATTTTAAAAGAGTTCAAAACCAACAATTAGTAATTGAAGCAATAGTTCAAAAAGCAAAAACTATTAGAAATATTAATAATTTTTATAAAGTATTAAATGCAGTAAGTAATAATTTAGATACTAATTTATCAACTAAAGAGATGTTAAATTTCTATAATGTCGGTAAAAATATATTATCAAAAAGTAATCTTAACGATAATGATTTTATAAATATTCAAAAAACTTATCTTAACGGTTATGACCTAACTTTATATTTAAATGGTTATAATACATATACATTCCAGTATTATGAAGAAAGCTTAAATGATATTATTAAAGCTATGAAAGTAAATTTAGAACTAGAAAAACCAGAGATTATTAAAACATTTAGCTTTTCTGTAAATGAACCTTATGAACTAAAAATTATTGGTAAAGATATAACTGGTTTTAAAAAAGAAGAAACAATTCCAAATTTTGTTTCAAAAAGCCTTGAATATTTAGAAGAATGGAATAAATCTAAAAATATATCTATAACTAAAGAATACGAAGAAAGTAATATTTGTATTAATAACGAAATATTATCTCAAAGCATTCATAGTGGAACTCCACTTTCAACTATTACATCTTTTAAAGTAACAATATGTAAAAATATTATAATTGAAAGTCCTATAATAAATGAACCAATTACTGAAACTAGAAGATAATTAAATTGTAGATATACTAAATTAAAACACATCATTATCAAATAAACTTAGTTGAACATAAACTGTTTCTTTTTTCAAGAATTCATCTTTAACTTTCAAATCAAATTTTATTTTTCTTAAATATGATTTATATAAATTATAACTATTAGCATGTTTAATATGGGCTTTCCAAGAATTTAAAGATTGAGTTATTATATATTCATCTAATTTTTGACCACTTTCATATAAATAATTCCAATTTTTTATTCGTTTAATCATCAGTTTTTTACTTCCGTTTCTTACTAATTTATGGGTATAATAAACTCGATATCCACAAAAATCTATTCCCATAGAAGGTGGATAGTATTTACTTTTATGATTAAGTTCTAATTTTAAATTTATCCAAAGAAACTCCTTTATTTTTGAAAAAACTTCTTTAGCTTCTTCTTTATTTTTAACTAATAAAATAAAATCATCCATATATCTTAAATAATATTTTATTTTTAATTCATGTTTAACATATTGATCTAGTTCATTTAAATAAATATTGGCAAAATATTGAGAAGTATAATTACCAATCGGAATACCAAGTTCAACATCTTTTTCAAATATAAGTTTCTTAGTTAAATTTATAAAAGCGACATCTTTAAAATACTTTTTTATAATATTAAGCAAAATTTCAGGATTAATATTATAAAAAAAATTCTTAATATCCATCTTAAGAATATAATAATTACCATAATTTAATCTAGCGGATTGCATAAAATAATCTAGCCTTTCAACAGCCTTATGAGTACCTTTACCTTTAAGACAGGCATAACTATCATATATAAATTTTGGAACAACATAAGGAATTAAAAACTCATAAACATACCACTGATGCACTATGCGATCACAAAAAGGTAAACATTTAATTATTCTTTCTTTAGGTTCATATATAATAAATTTTTTATAATGGCCAATATTATACTTATCTAATTTAATAGACTCTACTAAATCAACAATATTTCTTTCTAACTTATATTTATATTTCAAGACAGAATATTTATTTTGTTTATTAATACACGCACGATAAAAAGCATCAATCATTTTTTCAAAAGTTAAACTGCTATAAAATACATTATTTATGGTTTTTGACAAGATATCATCCATTTCTGTAAAGATTTATCGATTCCGGCTATTTTATAACTCCATACCGTATAGTTTTTTGGAGTAATTAATTTTAACTTTTTAACAATTCTCATTGTAGCAGTTAAATAATCAACTGAAGCTGTTGCAAGTAATAAATATTTATATTTCATTTTTTTATCTTTAAATGTTTTAGCTAAAAATAATTGGTTATGACAATAAGATAATTCATTATATATTGATTTAGTAAGTTCCTCATTGGTTTTAATTTTAGCAAATATTCTATATACATATAATATTAAATTATTATATAAATGCAATATTGGTAATTCATTTTTATTAGAATAATACACAACATCGTTTTGAGAACTTTTTAGTTTTTTTGAATCTACTTTATTAGGTGGGATTTTAGGATTGGATTTATTATATTCAAAATCAAATGCGATTTGTTCACAATTATCAGATTTTTGTTTTTAGATACATTGTGTTTTTCATTCATATTTCACTTAATATTTCATTATATTCTTTTAATTTTTTTATTGCCGTAATACCATCTAACTTATCAAACTCAAGTGCTTTTATATCTTCAATTACTTGATCCTTTTTTCCTAAAATAAATTCATATTCAAAACCTAATAACGAAATGAATTTTGTATACTTCTTTATTTCCGAATCAGGAAAACCACACTTATCAGTTTGGTTAGAAAATTTAGTTAGTTTTAAACCAAATTCCTTATTCATCATTTGAGCATCTTCACCTAAAACAATATAAAAATTCCCATTTTTAAATAATATTATCTTATTTTTATCTTCAGATTTCTTTTCTAAATATATATTATATAAATTATTCATGTTTCACTCCTTCATAAATAATGTTTTTTCTAAGGGCGTGAACTTTAATTTTCGCCATTTTACTACTAATAAAAATTCACTGATTCATGTGTTTATCTAACCCATAGGCTAGAAAGGGATAAAATTCCTTTGAGATACTAATTAAGGATAATTCATGCAAGTGATTTCGCTACAATTATCTCCAATTTATTTCGTGATTCAGAGCTACCCGACACGGACCACAGGCCGAAACGAGTTGTTGACATTGGCATTGCCATTCGTATTGTTGAAGCTGAAGAGGCCAGCGTTGGTACCATTGTCCCAATTACCACCCCGATTGAACCAGGGATTGGACGTGTGCGGTTATAACTTTATCCCGTTTTCGCCTTTTTACTTGTAAATAAAAAGGCGAAATTTTATTTTGAAAATGTTTTTTTATCGCAAGTCGATACTCTTTAGTTTTAATTCACTTCACTATGCATCATCTGCGATTATAATTTTATCATTTTTACCTATTTTATTGTGGAAAACTTTTTTGAAAGAAAAGTTCTTTTTGGAAGTGTTCCACTTCCAAAAAGCGATATACTTTGTTCTTATCTTTTATTTAAAGCAAGTGGACGTACTTTGGGTTTAAAAGTCGCTTCGCTCCAAAGGTCGCTCCGCTCCAAGGGTCAGCATAGCTGACAGGGAGCCTTTCGGCTCAGGAAAATAATTTCTCCGAAATTATTTTTACTACCCGACACGGACCACAGGCCGAAACGAGATGCCGACAGTGGCATTGCCATTCGCACTGTTGAAGCTGAAGAGGCCAGCGTTGGTACCATAGTCCCAACGACCACCCCGAACGAACCAGGGAGCGGACGCGCGCGGTAGGTAAGAATAGTCCCCGTACCAGCTACCTTCTCCATTTCCTTCCCAGGCTGTTCCATTATGTCTAGCAGCACCATAGCTTGTTTCATATACTGCATCTCCATATATAGTAGTATCATATTCCATACCATAACCTTTATATAATTCTTCTGTTGTATA
>JAQVNR010000069.1 GCA_028703035.1 Bacilli bacterium
CAGATATGACATTAGTCAAGTTTAATATAAATCAATTTGACTTAGTAATTGCAATTTATTCAATTTTTCATATAGAAAAGGAAAAGCATACTCAATTATTAAAAAATATTTATTTTTGGTTAAAAAAGGGTGGGATTGCTTTATTCACTTATGCTTGTAAAGAATATACTCAACATTCAGAATTTAGTGGATATAAGGAATTTATGGGAGAAAAGCTTTTTTATAGTCATTATGATGAAACAACAATTAAAAATATATTATATAATATCGGTTTTAAGGTTTTATCTTTTAAATATTACACTATTGCAGATGAAACATTTCTTTGGATTATAATTCAAAAATAATATCTTGACAATTCTGAATCTATGAAAATTATTATGATATGAAAAAAAAAATAATTAAATTCTTATTGTTGATACTAATTTTTGATATTCTTTCCTGTAGTTTGGTAAGAAGATATGATAATAAAGTTATAGAATCATACGGTGATAAGTCATTAAAATATTTAAATTTAACTCAAGATAATCACTATATAGGGATATCTAATAGAAGTGATAATCTTCAAGAAGCAGTTAATGATGCTATTGATAATGCACATAAATTAATTAATCAAAATCTTGGAATAGCAATTGATTATATTTACACTGACTATAATCTTACGATAGAATCTAATCAGCAAATAGAACTTTCTCATAAAACGGAACAAAAAATATCTATTTCAAGTTCTCACAAAATTTCTTCAGAAATTCAAAGTTATTATATTGAAAAATACATTTCAAATACAGAAGTATTTTATATGGCGTGGGTTCAGCTTTATTTTTCAAAAGATAATTTTTTAAACTATTATTATGTTAAATGGAATAATTTTATTGAGAATTATTCATTTAAGAACCTGTTATTATTTGATAATAAATTTATCCAAAATATAACAATCATCAATAAGCTATACCCGGAATATTTACAAGAAAAAGAGTATCTTAGTTTGACATTAAGATTATCTGTTGAAGATATTTATGCTAATTATAATAATTTTTATAAAAAATCAATTGAAAACATAACTATTGAAAGTGTGTTTAAAAAAGATAAATTTTCTAATGATTTCAAATTACAAGTAAAACTTAATGACCAAAAATTATCTAATTTCCCCTTTGTATATGATAATGAAATTATATTTTCAGATAATAATGGAATTATAAAAATTTCTCCTGATTATCAGAAAGAATTCATTATTTATACATCTGATATTAATAATGATGACATACCCAAAAAAATCTTGTATGTTAATAATAGTTTTAGTCCTTATATCAAAACAAACTATACAATTTGTTTTGAATCCAACGATGAAATTATAAAAAATGAATTTTCTAATTTATTTAGGGAAAACGGGTTTTTAGAAAAAACAAACGCAGATATTAAATTAATTATAAGTGCTAAAACGGGAGTGAATAAAATCAATATTAATACATATTATGCTTTAACAGATTTATCAATAGAAATAATTAAATCTAAAGCTAAATCTGCAGTTTTATTGTTTAAGGGGATTGAAGGGTATGGTAAAACCGCATCAGAAGCTACAAGTAATAGCTACACACTTGAGTGGTATAAGGAAAAATATTCACTTATATACCAAGTAGAAAATGCTATAATATCATTATTACTAAAGTAAAGGATATTTAAGAATATCCTTTACTTTATAATATTCAGCATTTTCCCTGCTTTTTGGAATTTATCTAAAGCGAAATCTAATTGATCTTTACTGTGTGTTGCCATAAAGCTACATCTTATCATTGATGCTGAGGGTGGTACAGCAGGAGGAATCACAGGATTAATAAATACACCTTCTTCAGCTAAAAATTTCCACATTTTGAATGTATCCATCATATCTCCTATGTGTAATGGGATAACAGGTGTATTAGAAGTTCCGGTATTGAATCCCATATTTTTAAAAGCATCTGCCATATAATGAGTATTTTCCCATAATTTCTCAATTCTTTCCGGTTCGTTTTGCATAATTTTTAAAGCTTCCAAGACTGATGCAGCAGATGCCGGCGGTAATGAAGCACTAAAAATTAGTGCTCTAGAAAAATGTTTAAGATAATGTATGATATCTTTATCAGCAGCTATGAAACCACCAACAGAAGCTAATGATTTACTAAAAGTACCCATAATTAAATCTGTCTTATCGCTTAATCCAAAATGCATTGCTGCTCCGGCACCAGTCTTGTGTAATACGCCAAGAGAGTGTGCTTCATCAACCATAAGTGAGGCATTATATTTTTCACAAAGTTTTACAATATTTGGTATATCAGCTATATCACCTTCCATACTAAAAATACCATCAACAACAATTAAAGCATTTTTGGAACTTGAGGATGATGAATTATTAATCTTTTGCAATACTTTTTCTAGACTATTCATATCGTTATGATTAAATCTTAACATTTCACCATAAGATAGACGGCAACCATCTATGATTGAAGCATGGTCTAACTTATCTGTAATAACATAATCTCCTTTTAATACAATTGTAGCAATAGAACCAACATTTGCTTGATAACCTGTTGCAAAAACTAAAGAAGCATCTTTACCTGTTAATTCAGCTAATTTCTCTTCTAATTCAATGTGAATATCAAGTGTACCATTTAAAAATCTTGATCCTGCACATCCGGAGCCATATTTTTTAATTGCATTAATACTTGCTTCTTTAACCTTTGGATGATTAGTTAAACCCAAATAACTGTTTGAACCCATCATTAACATCTTTTGACCGTTAACAAGCACTTCAGTATCTTGTTCGGTAGAAATAACACGAAAATAAGGGTAGTACCCTGCTTGTTCGAGCTTTTTTGCTTCTTCAAACGAATAACATTTGTCAAAAATTCCCATTTTTATACCTCTTAAATTATTTCAAATTGTTTTAAATTTTTATAAATTACTGAAAGTAACCCGGTAGTTAGATAAACAACCGGAACACCAAATAACATTCCTAAAACTCCAAATGTAAGTCCGCCTGCTAAGACTGTAAGAATTATCACAATAGGATGCAGATCTGTATTTTTCCCCATTATTAAAGGGTAAACAATAGCATTATCAATTAATTGCACTCCCCACATACCAAGTACAGTCCACATAAATAATGATATAGGTTCACCTGTTAATATAACTGTAGATCCCGCTAAAATTATACCTGCTAATGGTCCTAAATATGGTATAATATTTAATATTCCGGCTAACACTCCTATTAATACACCAAATTTAATGCCTAAAATGGTTAATACAGAAGTACTTAAAACTGCAATTATAAAAGATTGCATAAAAAGTGCTCTCAAATAAATACCAATAGTATTATCTATCTTTTCTATAATCAATATGACTAATTCAAAATATCTATTTGGAATTAACAAATAAAAACTCTTTTTTAACTTATTTTGATCTTTAAGTAAGAAAAAACTAATTATTGGTAATGACAGTAAGTAAGAAAATATTTTAATTAAGTTTGATGAATAGCTTAAGATTATATTCGGAAGTTTATCAAAAAAATCTTTTAATCTGACTATAAGTAAATCTTTTAAAGCTACTAAATCAATAAATGGTAGTAAATCTTTAAGTTTATCAAACCATAATTGAAGGTTTGCTATATACGGCAATTGCTCTAAATCTAAATTTTGTTGAGATATGAAATTGCTGTAAGTTATAGCAAAACTGCTAATTTGTTTGATTAAAAGAGGGAAAAGTATAGTACCGACAAAAATAAGAGTTAAAAAGAAGATTCCATAAAATATGAATATCGAAAGAGTTTTATTGATTCCGATATTTTCTATTTGAATTATTATAGGATTAACTAGATACACGAATAACAATGAAAGAAGCATATAACTTAATATGGATTTATACACAAAAAAAGCAAATATAATCATTAATACAATGACTATATTAAAAATTAGCTTAATTAATTTACCTGATTTCATATTTCTTTAATCTTTGATTTGAATTTATTAAGCCTAAAGCCATATGTTCTCCTAAATTATAAAGTAATTTTATACCGGTAGCAGGGTTTTTTCTAACAAATCGTCTAAAATCATTTTTTGTGACTGCATACAAGGTTGTTTCTTTTGTTGCTTTTGCAGAAGCTATTCGATTAACCTCGGCAAATAAACCAATTTCTCCAAAATGAGAGGCTTCTGAAAGCTGAGATATAACGATGTTATTTTCAGTATTTTCTAAAAAAATCTCTACTTCTCCACTTTTTATGATATAAAGTACAACATGAGGGTAAGTTTCTCTGAAAATAATTTCACCTTGTTCAAATTTCCTAATTAAAAATAATTTTGCAAATAAACTAAGCTCAGATTTACTTAAATTTTTAAATATTTCAACCTTATTTAAAAAAGTGAAATCATCTAATTTTTTACTCGTTTTTTTTAAAATCTTCTTAAAAAAATTATTTGACATAGACACTCCTATAAGTCTGCCCAGGCATCTTTTCCTATTAACGGAACAAAAACACATTGTCCACAATTATTTGATGAAATACAATCATTTCCATTTGAATCAACTTGTTTTTCGTACACTACTAAATCTTGATTATTGATTGAACCTAAAGGTAAAATTAACTTACCTCCTACACTCAATTGATTTAAAAGTTTTTCCGGGACCTTTGGACTTGCTGCTGAAACAATTATTTTATTAAACTCTGAAACTATAGGTAAGGCATTTTCCCACCCTAGACTTCCATCACCTATTTTATAATAGATATTTTTATATTCTAATTTTTTTAATATTTTCTTTGCATTCATTAATAAATCTTCGATTCTTTCAACAGTAAAGACTTCTGAAGAAATTTCTGCTAATAAAGCGGTCTGATAGCCGGAACCGGTACCAATTTCTAAAACACGATCTGTATCTTTTATATCAAGTAAAGACATCATTAAAGCGACAATATAAGGTTGTGAAATGGTTTGTTGAAAACCAATAGATAAGGGATGGTCTTTATATGCAAATTCTCGCCATTCATCAGAAACAAATAACTCACGAGGCACTTTTTTAAATGCATCAATGACTTTTTTATTACTTATGTTTCTAGCAATTAAGTGTGTTTCTACCATTCTTATTCTTTGATCATCAAATCTCATCCATCTCCCCTATGTTTGATAGCCAGTTTTTAAGTGAATCTATTTTGTCTTTGTTTGAAAAATCTACTTTAACCGGAGAAATTGAAACTTCATTGTTTTTTATAGCTTCATAATCTAAACAAAAATCTGATTTTTCATATATAGGATTGTCTCCTCCAATCCAAAAAATATCTCTATTTCTGTGATCTTTATCTTTATGTAATATATTTTGGTATCTTCTGAATCCAACTTGAGTTATTCTGGTTGATTTAATTTCATTTTTATCTACATTTGGTACATTTATATTAAGTATTTCTCGATGTCCTATAAATTGACTTATATTATGTTTAACTAAATTACACATAATTTCTGCAGCTACTTCATATTTTTGATTTTCAAAACTTGTATTTGATATTGCTATCGCTTTATAACCAAAACACATTGCTTCTATTGCCGCAGCAACAGTACCTGAATA